>DASTDH010000405.1:0-4001 GCA_035710445.1 Chthoniobacterales bacterium | reverse complement strand
GCCGCTTACACTTATTACGAGCGATCCCGAGGCGGCCTGCCAGTTTTACGAGCAATGCGGGGGTCAAGTGATTTATAAATCCATTAGCGGGGTGCGCTCGATCGTGCGGCGGATGAACGCCGAACAACTCAAGCGTCTACCATTTTTGCTGGATGGGCCCGCCCAGTTCCAGGCATTTATTCCAGGTCACAATGTCCGGGTCCACACCGTGGGCGATCGCTGGTACGCTATCCGCATCCGTTCAGAGGCGGTAGACTATCGCTATGCCCAACAGGAGAGGTTTTCGGTCGAAATGGAGCAAACCACCTTGCCAGCGGAAGTCGCCGCGGCGTGCCTCCGGGTCGCGCGTCAAAGCCGGCTGCTCCTTGCCGGCATCGATTTGAAGGAAACTCCGGAAGGCGACTACTATTGCTTTGAAGTTAATCCCTCGCCCGCATTCCTTTTCTACGAACAGCATAGCGGTCAGCCGATCAGCCGCGCGCTGGTTGAACTGCTCCACCAGGGCAACACCGGCAGCGTTCAGGGAGAGGAGGATTTTGCTATATAGATACAGCGTCCAGGTCCTGGGTTTTTGACCTTAAACTCTACATCTCGCCCTTGCCGGGCTAGCAGTGATAGTCGCCAATTTTTCGTGGTTTCTCGCAGTGATCCGGTCTATGATGCCGCATTGCCTTTGGGAGGACAAATGAACCGCGAACAAACGAACCAGCCGAAGCAAACCTTCGTACCCCCAAGTGACCGCCCGGACGTGAGGTTGACAGCAGACGCGCTCACGCGTGACGTGCGTGTGCGTGATCTCGCAGTGATCCTGGGTCAGCAACCCGCGTATAAACGCGGGTTGGAAAGCGTAGAAGATAAGGCCCCAAATCCGGCTTTCTCGCAGAAGTGTTGTGAAAAGCGCCAGCGGGATCTGTGCGATCTAATCAGTTCGCCGTCACCAGGCGCCGCCGGGCTGGAACAACTCATTGAAGCTGAAATCGGCCTGGTAGAGTATACGAGCTCGCTTGTTCAGACCGGAAGCACGGGTGATAGCCACAGTTTGGAGAAGCATCGATGAACTATACGCTTGCCTAAATTAGTGCGGCGTACGCATGAAGGATGGCTACGAGCTCAGCGGTTTCGCTGGCAACTCGTTTAATGCGGTTTCCGCAACTTGGAAAGTGGTGCAGCTATCCAAGGGTTCCGCCACCGGCGCATGGTACGCCGGGAAGGCCTTCTTGAAATTTCAGAGGCGTTATGCTTGGGGGTGTTGCCAGCTCTTGTAGACCGCCTCGAGACTGTAACCGTCGGGATCAAAGACGTTCCCAGCGTAATAACGGGGATCGTAATACAGGCGCGCGCCGGGCTTGCCGTTGTCAGCCGCGCCGGCTGCCATTGCTGCGTCATAGAACGCGTTCACCTCCGCCTCACTCTTGGCGACAAAGCCGATATGCGCAGCCCTGCCATCCGCATCGCCCTGCCTAAGCCAGAAGAATACGCGACCATCCCGTCCGAAGCCCTTGAGGTCGGGATGCCCTTCAGGACCATCCTTGCCGTCGTAATCGACGGCATGCACGATGCCGAGCGGTTTGAGAGCCATCTCGTAGAAGGCAATCGATCGATCGAGATCCTTGACCGTTATGAAGACGTGGTCGAGCAAGAGTTCACCTCATTATTTAGCAGATTTCCGGCCAGTTGTGCTACTACTGGTAGCACGACTAAATCGAATCGACATCAGGGAGAACTGTTCTCATCGGCGCTTCCCGCGCAACGAGGTCATCCGCACAGGTTTTCACTGCCTGACTTGTTCGGCGCCAGTGCTCGAGTACGACTTCAAACAGCACGAGCCCGAAGAGGAATCTCCCTATTGCTCCGCTTTCCGCTGCGAGTGCGGCTGCGCTTTGGTCTTTGACCGGTCCAAACGCCCACGCGATTCCCGGCAATGGCGAGCGCTCACGGACAAGATGCGCGAATGGTCGACCGACTTGTTGTCGGTCGATCCATTGGGTCTGCACAATCCCAACTCGACATAATCAGATTGACTCGCGCCCGGTGCCGAAAAATTCCAGGTTCTGCGGTCGCCGCGCGGGTCCGACGGACTCGCTAGTTTTCACACTTTTTCAGTAAAAATCGGCTGACATGACATAAGCGAACTTGTCTGAATCGCTTCGTTGTAGATCGGCCGATCGGGAATGGCCGTCGGGCGAAACGGCGGACACTCACGGCAACCATTTTGGCGACCATGCGTCCGAGGCCGAGCCGCGGCGCCAGTAACGAGCGAGCTTCTCGCGGGACTTGGTATCGTTCTTTAGGACGCGGATGTCGTTCTGGATCGCCTTAGCCGTGCAACCGAACTCTTGGCAAAGCGACTCGACGACCAGAGAATCGAAACTAACGCGATCACGCTGAAGGGTCGCAACCATTTCTCGGCGTTGAGCAAGATTCGGATGGGCCATACGCGGGGTTACCGGGGTGGAACACTGTCCGCTTTTTTTACGCATCGGTTGGTTTATCGCATCGATGCGGATTGTATCTATCTACTGCAATGCCGGTACCATTACAAATGACGGTGACCGCTTCTTGGATCACCTCTTCGGCTGAGCGTCCGGTCGCTTCGCTGCCCTGGGCGAGAGCCGAGAGCCTCGCGTTTCGCTCTCGTCCGGAAATATATGTCGAATTAGATATGGCCAACGCGACTCAAATTTCTCTAGAATCCAGTGCTTATGCCGGACGTCGCCCCAATAACCCAGCAAGTTGTAAACGCAATGAAAGTCGCTTACCAGGAGTATGAGGATGCCGTTCAGAATCTGACGATCGCGCTTCAAGAACGTAAGCCGAAAGCCGTGATCGACGAAGCGATTCGAGCGCTGGAAACTAAGAGGGCGGCTTGTCGCACATTTACCGAGAAGTTTTTCAACGGTTCTCCGGAGTTCTGATGGCTGACTCCCAGAACGAAGGCGTAGAAAAGAAAAGTCCTCTATCTTACCTCTTCCGGTTGAGGGACGCACTCTTGCCAGCGGCTCGAGAGGCTAAAGCTTTCTTTAAGCGTTCCTTGGCGCTTTGGGTCGGACCCGTTTAAAATTGCCCAGCACCTGTCGGCATCGGGCGAGCGTAACCGAAGATCGCAAGTTAGGGGTCGCGTCTAAAGAATAAGATTCAAGAAACGAAGCACTCGTCTGAGACGTTTTTGGAACCGAGTGATCCCTTTCCAAATGTGCAGTTGTTCGTCGTAAAGCATCACTCACTGCCGGACAACTAAGGCTCCCAACGCCTCCGATCTGATCAAACCAGATTTCCTGATTCTTTAGACGCGACCCCTTTGGGCGACCCCTTCGGACCCCTGCGCTCAATCCGCTCAGCCCATTTCATCCATACCTAAAGATAGCCGACACGTCTCAAAAAACCCGCTAACCTCGCCAGCATACACCGTTGAGGTTGGTCTCTACCGCCTAGCCAAGCGGTCAATGTCACCCGGTTGACACCCAGTTTTGTTGCTGGGATGACGCCTCTGCAATTCGTGATCCGAGAGCGCATGCTGCAAGCTCAGCAACTGATCCGCGAAACCTCCTGCAGCCTCATCGAAATCGCGCTCGAAGTCGGCTACACGAGCCCGAGCCATTTTGCTCAAGTCTTCCGGCGTGTGGTTGGTGTGGTGCCCACAGAGTTCCGCAGCGGCTTGTAAAGAGGCCCATCCTTTTTTCCGCAAGAACGCGACAGGCTGCGCACGATCACGAGAGAAGCGCCGCGTGTAATGCCCGATACTCCTGCACGCTTGAATGGTTCAGGCGCACGACACCGACATCAAAAAAATGGCGAAGCGCAAACTTGGAAACGGCAATCTGGAAGTCTCGGCCATCGGGCTCGGCTGCATGGGAATGAGCTTTCCTACGGCCCGCCTGCTGACAGGCAGGAGATGATCTCACTACTTCGCACAGCCGTCGAACGCGGCGTCACTTTCTTCGATACGGCTGAAGTCTATGGACCATTCACTAACGAAGAACTCGTGGGTGAAGCCCTCTCTC
>DASTDH010000404.1:0-19260 GCA_035710445.1 Chthoniobacterales bacterium | reverse complement strand
AAAACTATAAGACTATGTTTCATTCTATTTCTCTCTGCTAGAGCGCGGCCATCGCCACCCTCTTCGCACGACTACTATCAGAACGATCCAATTATCCTTATCCCAAAGATGGAATTTCTTATCATCCAAAAGGATCCTTTTTGAAACTAGAACAATCCCATTTTATGAGCCTCTCATTTGCGGAAAAAGTTGTGTTGATCACCGGCGGAACTTCTGGTATCGGACGCGCAACCGCCGTCGCTTTTGCCGGACAGGGCGCAAAAGTGGTCGTTGCCGGCCGACGCGATAGAGAAGGAGAGGAATCGGTCAGACTGGTGGAGAAGGCGGGCGGCAACGGTCTGTTCATTCGCGCGGACGTGACCGCCGAAGACCAGATTGCCGCGTTAGTCACCCGCACGGTTGAACATTTCGGGCGGCTCGATTTCGCGTTCAACAATGCTGGGATTGGCGGAGAAGGGGGCGCCGGCATTGCCAACACCGGAGAGGTTTTTGATCGCATTATGGACATCAATGTGCGGGGCGTCTTCTTTGGGATGAAGCATCAAATCCCGGCTATCCTGCAATCGGGCGGGGGCGCGATCGTCAACAATGCCTCAATACTTGGACTCAAGCCCGCGCCCGGCTCGCCCATTTACAGTGCCAGCAAATTCGCCGTTGTCGGACTCACCAAATCGGTCGCGCTCGAGTTTGCAGCCAAAGGTGTGCGGGTGAATGCGGTCTGCCCAGGGATCATCGAAACTGAAATGACGCAACGACTCCGGAGCGACGATGAGACCCGCGACGCTCTCCTTCAGCGACACCCGATTGGTCGGTTTGGTCAGCCGGAAGAAGTCGCTGCGGCTGTGCTCTATCTTTGTTCGCCCGGAGCGACATTCATCACCGGTGTCGCGTTGCCGTTAGACGGCGGATTTGCCGCTTAGGCAGCCCGTTGAGACGACAATTATGGTAGTTGAGACAAAAAAAGAAGAATCCCGCAAATGCTGGGCTATCGCTTCAGCATGTCCCGAATAGTTAAAAGGGCGATTTTCGGCTCGGCCCAAATAATCTGCTCACCTCAGTCGCCTATCCGCCGGCCGATCGGGACTTCAAACAAGACACACCGAACTCCAAAGACCATACTCATTAAGCCATGGACTTACCATTCGCTGGAAAAGTTGTATTGATCACTGGCGGAACCTCTGGAATTGGACAGGCAACCGCAGTCGCTTTTGCTCAACAAGGCGCGAACGTCGTCGTTGCCGGCCGGCGCGAGACTGAGGGAGCAGAGTCGGTCAGATTGGTGGAAAAAGCCGGTGGTAACGGCCTGTTTATCCGGACCGATGTAGCGATTGAAGAAGCAGTCGCCGCAATGGTCGCTGGTACCGTCGAATATTTTGGGCGCCTTGATTTCGCCTTCAACAATGCCGGGCTTGCGGGAGAATTGGACTCTTGCCCGCGGGATCAGAAACACGAACGATGTCTACAACCGCATCATGGACACCAACGTTAAAGGTGTCTTTTTCAGTATGAAATATGAGATCCCAGCCATTCTCCGATCAGGAGGCGGGGCGATCGTTAATAACGCTTCAATAGTCGGTTTGAGAGCGATCGTCGGCGGGGCTCCGATTTACACTGCAAGCAAGTTCGGCGTGGTCGGTCTCACCAGATCGGTGGCGCTCGAGTTCGCCAACAAAGGCGTGCGCGTGAATGCCGTTTGTCCAGCGGTCATCGAAACGGATATGGCTGCGAGCCTCCTCGAAAAGAAAGAGCTCCGCAATGACCTTTTGGCGAAGCACCCAATCGGCCGATTTGGCAATCAAAGGAAGTTGCCGCCGCTGTACTCTATCTCTGTTCTCCGGGAGCCACTTTCATTGCCGGAGTTGCATTGCCGGTAGATGGTGGCGTCAACGCATAACGCTCGTTCCATCGCAAAACAGAAAGCCAGGCGTGGCTCGCCTCCAGACAGCGGGCCCGAAAGACAGCCGGGGCGGATGGTCCAATTCCGTCGGAGCATTGTGGTATGGTGGCGGTTAGCTCGCCAGTTGTTCTAGGCGCAACGCCTCGACGCATCTGAGGCGGAAATCGTTCGCAAACTCCTCTACCTTTTAGTAGGTAGAAAGATCCGCCTTGTGAATCTTTTTGCCATAGCGCTCAATCGGGCCGAATTCAGATTCGGCGAAGTGCTGGTCCCTTGGACCGTGTTAATAGGCGTCCTGGGTTTCCTATCGGCCTGGATGGTTGTGGCCATCATGGAACGCACGGGTCTATCCCGTTATGTTTGGCACCTCCCACTTTTTTTCGTTGCGCTGGCGGTCCTATTAAGCTCGTTGATTGGGCTGGTGGTCTCTCCATGAAGGCAAGGCTGTTCCATTATCTGATCACGCTGATCATTGTTGGCTTGGCGCTCTGGGCGGCCGTTTCACTCTATTCCCGATACATTGAGAATCCCTGGACCAGAGATGGCCAGGTCCGCGCGAATATCGTCGGGATCGCTCCTCGGGTCTCTGGTCCGATTATTCATGTTGCGGTGCGAGATAACCAACAGGTACGAACGGGAGACCTGCTTTTCGAGATCGACCCGAGCGACTTTCAAGCCCAAGTCGATATTGCTTCAGGCCAGGTTCAGAATGGCGAAGCGAACCTGAAACAACAGGAGCAAAATCTCCAGCGGCAAACCGAGCTTTACAAGAACCACGTCAACACCGCGCAGGATTTTCAAAATGCCCAGGATAGCGCTGCCGCCGCCCAGGCTCAACTGGCCTCGGCAAAAGCAAATCTCGAATTAGCGAAGCTAAACCTCGGCTACACCAAAGTCTTTGCCCCGGTTGACGGATACGTCACGAACATGAACACCAGCGAGGGGACCTACGTGATCGCTGGCAAACAGCTGATGGCACTGGTGGACACAAACTCGTTTTGGATTGCGGGTTACTTCAAAGAAACCCAACTCCCCCACATCCGGATCGGTCAAAAGGCTACGATTACCATGATCGGCTACGAAACCCAACCGTTCCAGGGAATAGTACGGAGCATCGGTTGGGGTATCTACGTTCAGGATGGGTCGGACAGCGACAGCACCGGGTTATTGCCCTCGATCAGTCAGACAATCGATTGGGTTCGTTTGCCTCAGAGGTTCCCGGTTCGCATCCATGTTTTGGGGCAGAGTCCGGTGCCATTGCGAATCGGCCAAACCGTGTCCGTGGCGATGATACCCGAGGTTGAGTCTGCGGAGGCAACCAAACCGTAGGATAAATCGCATTGCGTCGGATGGTCTTCAATTGCGGAACGCGGAATGCGGATTGCGGAGCCAGCAAGCTCCAAGTTGAGGAGCTGGAGAGCCGAGTTCGATTTCCGCATTACGAGCTTAGATCAGACTTGGTTGCAGCCGCTCATTCCGCATTCCGTGTTCCGCATTCCGCAGCTAAGTTGTGAATATGGGTTCCCGCGTTTTTTCGATTGCCCAGAGATGGATTTGGACGCGTCAGGATCTCTTTGGTGACGTACGAGTCCAATACGGGTTTAAAATGGGTCTGGCCGGTTTGCTCGCCCTATTTGGCACTCAGGTGTTGCGATTGCCGCACGATAACTGGGCGACACTTACTGTTCTCGTTTTGATGGGTGCACGGTACGTCGGTTCGATCGCGGTCAAAGCAATCATGCGCGTGATCGGAACGATCGCCGGAGGCCTCCTGGGAGTCTGGTTGGTTGGTAACTATACTTCGACGCCGGCGATCTTTGTGCCGGTTCTCTTTCTGGTCATCGCGTTGGCCAGCTACAAATTCGGCCAACTCGGGGTACGCCAAGTCCCCTACGCCTATTTTTTGCTGGGCCTTACTACGCTTACCGTCGCGACAAACGGAGTCACCGATCCGGTAGACGCGTGGCAAATCGGGCTCGATCGAACGGAAGAGATTTTAGTCGGAATCATGAGCTCGCTCCTGGTAACAACCCTGATCTGGCCCAGGTATGCGCGGGAAGAGTTTTTCGAAGCGGGGCGGGCTGCGCTGAAGACCGTTAGCCAACTCTTTTCCGGGTACGCGCAAACCTACATTGATCGCGCCGATCCTCCCACCGGTATAGAACAGCTTCAAAATACATTCGGCCAGCAGTTGTCCGCACTACGAAACTTACAACAGGCGGGTGCCCGGGAGAGCACGATTTTTTCCGCTCGACTGTCAAACTATAATGCTTTCCTGGTGTCCTTGACCAACCTATATCATGCTGCGCTCGACCTATCCCGATATCGAAATGTAGTGTGGTTCCTTGACCACATGCGGCCACAAACCGAATCCCTATCAGCGGCAATCTCCGAAGAGTTCGGTATTTTGATTGCCACGCGTCCGCCCGGCGAGCACTTGCCCTCCAGCCGTTTGAATGAAGCATTCGCCGATTTTGCGAAACGGGCAAATGAGATCCGAGACCACGGTGTTTTGATCGCAGCGCCCCTCGAAAAAGCAATTGCTTTTGCCGGACATTTCGCTGCCATACGCGCGCTCCGCGACGAATTGAATAATATCCGCAGCACGATGGAGGGATTACCACGCTTTGGTCAGGCGCAGCCCGAGGCTAAGGCGCACTGGGACCTGTTACCTCAAATCGATTGGTTTTGGGTTAAGGTCGGGGTAAAAGGGGGCTTAGCAGCGGTAATTTCAATCGTATTCCTGAAATGGATCCATCCGCCCGGACCGGGGGCCGTTCCGCTGATGGCGTGGCTTAATACTATTGCCGGCCGTCCGTTTTTGCGAGCCGGTGGCCCCGGCGATCTACGAGCTTTTCAGTTAGCCTTTCGCGGCTCATTGGTTCTGGTCGCCTGCGCTGGGCTGCTTGTTTTCGCCACGCCGTTTCTAGCCGGCTACGCGGCGATGAATGTCTCGTTATTCCTGATTCTGTTTACATTCGGCTTTTTTACCGCGCGGAGCCCGGCACTCAACTTCTGGATACAACTTACCCTTTTAACGATAAGCACGTTTGTCGGGCTCAATCCACAACAACCGGTTCCCACGCAGACGATCATTGACACGTTTCTTGGTCTGATATTTGGAATGTTGATCGCGGCTGTGTTGGGGAGATTGCTTTGGCCGGTATTACCACAAAGAGTCGTGCGAGATAATCTGCGCACCCTTCTTATCCAGATCAAAGCGCTGCTCAGCGGAGATTCCCGTCTGGAGGAAATCCAAACACAAATGGCGGTTCTGCCGGTAGAGGCTTTACAAGCTGCCGAACAGATTCGGATAGCCGGTTTTTTGGAGGAAGAAAAGGCCAGGGTGACCGCTTTGGTTCGTGAACTGCAAAAGTTGGTAAGTCGAATGACCCAATTAGTTTCACGTCGAAAGAGTCTACCGGAAATCGTCGGACCAATCCTGAAGCCGCAATTTGAACGCCTGGAAGTTGAGTTTAAGCAGGTGCTGGACGCTTTTGCTGAATGCCTCCGGCAGGGCAATTGCCGGCGCCAACTACCGAGTACCCGTGGCGCTTTGACCGCAATGGACGCCGCTGTTGAACAGATTCGAGACCAGCGCCTGCTCGCAAACCAGGCGCTCGAAGTGCCTTTGCGAACGCTGGAGCTAGTCGACCGTTATCATGCCACTGCCGATGCTCTGGACGAGAGTGGACGACTGCTCCGCAACCTGCAAATCGAGCGGTACGGAGGAGATCATGCCTTGTAGCGCGGTTTCGTGTTCAGCCTCGAGGGCGCTCAGACGCGTGCGATCTCGGCGCAGCATGCAGACGTAAGCAGTCGTCGATGATTAGCGAGGAGTTCAACCGCTGATTTCGCTGCTAACTACTAGCTGCTTACTGCTTGCTGCTTACTGTCCAGCAGTCGGTCATAAGTCTGCCTTAGCTGCTCGCAGCGCAGCGGGTAGCGGTAAACTAAACTCCAAGTATTGCAGAGTCAGCGTCGCTAGTTTTTCGATGTAGGTTAACCGCTTAGCCGCGGCCTTCATCTTCGCAGGTTCCTGGCTGGCCAGTAGTGGCGTTAGATCCTGAACGAATAAACCGGCGCATAGCTCGAGCGAGGAGATTGAAACCCGTTCGTTCACGCTTAAACCTTTTCTTGAGACGAATGATCGTCCGCTTATAGGTGTCGTCGGCTGACAGCGAACCTCTTCTAATTCTTGGTGAGCAGCGTCCATCGGTATGGTGGAGTTTAAAGGCCAAAGATTCCGAGAGCCAAATAGATAAGCACCGCCGTCAAGATCAGCCAATAGATTGCTTCCTCGATCGTATCAACCAATTCAGCCGAACGTTCTCGGCGGATAGCAAGCTCCTCCATCTCCCGTTCGCTCGCGCAATTTTCGGCTATTCTTCCGGATTCCGACATCAGCTGATGGCGTGCTTCGACAAAATCGATCACCCGCGCCGGAGCGGTGGGCATTGATTCGCCCAAATTCGGGTGACGAGCAATGGAGTGTATAGCTTTAGAGGTGACAGCCATAAGATCCTTCATTGAATGAGTCGTGTGCATGACCTAAGGGACATCACGATTGGGACGCTCCGTTCGTTTTTGTACCAGCTGCCGCAATCGTTGTTCGACTTAAGCATCGCTGCTTGGAGCAAGACCTTTTATCCGGGCTCCTCGCCGTTGGCCGTCTGGAGTGCTGGCACTAGTGCAGCCGCCGCCACCGTTTCGCGCTAAAAGATGAATCTACGATCCAGCCAAACGCATCTACGGGTGGATGCGATCGAGCCCAGGCAGCAACACGACGCTCTCTTGCTCGTTAGGATCGGTGCGCGCGATTACCGCAACGCAGCTTTCCGTCTGGCTGAGATTATACGGCAGATGGGGCATATCGGCCGGGATATAAACAAAGTCCCCGGCCGAGGCAGAGAGATGTGCCTCGAGTTTGTTACCAAACCACACGCCGGACTCGCCGCTTAGGACATAGATCGCCGTTTCGTGGCCATCGTGCTTGTGCGCCTTTGCGCGTCCGGCCGGCGGAATGGTCACTATCTGTAAGTGGATCCCTTGCGCACCTACCGACTCTGCCGAGATCCCCGGCGCGTACACCAGCGCTTGCTTACCTGTGAATTCCGTTGCTGCCCGGACCACTCGACAGGTCGGCTTGTTGATGTTACTCCTTACTCTCATCAATTTCTGATTGGTGGCCTCGTCAGTTTTATCCCGGGTTTGCTTCAGGCGCTTGGTGAAGAGCATAGCTGGAGGCTCTAATTCCATTCAGCGTTTGTGTCCGGCCAGATCAGCCATCGCCCGGCGCGCGATATCCCAAAACGCGGCCGGGCTGGATGGCTCGACCCTGACCACCGCAAAACCAAGTCGCACTGTGCAATCCTTTAAGCATTTGTTCTCTTCGATGTGATCGCGGCTGAAGAGTCACGGTTTGCCGTGAGATCTTGCAGCGTCGCCTATGTCGTCGCCGGTAATAGACGTCAGGATCTGTGGGGCCGGCCGGTTTTTGTCCGACTTGCCGTAATCGCTGTCTCAAACGTTATCTCTCGATCGGTGTTTGATTAGATTCCGCCCGGTCTCGGCATCAAATCGTTCGAACAAGACAAACGGCGCACGGAACTGGATATGGGCGAGCATGCTGAAAAGCCCGCTAGCGTGAACCAGCGGTAGAGCCAGCGGTTTGACCTGATCGCCATCAAAAACCCAGTGCTCATAGGAATCCGCCGCACCTGCTAGTGTCTGCGCAGTGTGGATGATGAATTTTGGCGGATCAGTCGTGCCAGCCATGTTAAGCAGAACCGCTGGTCCATAGGTCTCCGGATCCGCCAGCACCGGCTCGCCGGCCATATCGGCAAGTAGCCCGGTCCACGGGCTCGCCCCAAAACTTTTGACCGGCCGGTCGACAATGAAGCGTCGATTCAACGCAATCACCGACAAATCGATAGCGGCGACATTCCGATAAAGATTCACCTCGCCGATATAGAGGGAAGGTTGTAGCAGCCGCAATAGCGGGCCAAGCTCTGCCGGCCTGAACCCGCTGGCCAAAGGTACCGCGATCGCACCCATCTGAAAGCAAGCGTAATAGGCAATAATCAGCTCGGGTCTGTTTACCATATGGAGAGCAATGCGATCGCCCTTTCGTATGCCGTACCCTGCCAATCCGTAGGCCAGACGTTCCGCTTCGACGGCTAAGCGTTCGTAAGTCCAAACATCCTGGCCTTTGCTGAAAGCTATACTTTTGGGGGATGTTTCCGCGCGATGATGCAAAGTTTCTATCGGCGTCATAATGCTAGATTTTTTGGTGAGCTCGATGATCGTTGCAGAGGCTCTCCTCTAGCCGTCCGTCAATTAGCACAAGCGGAAATCAAGATGCGCTCGGTAACTTCGAGCAGTGAGTCTGAGCCGAAGCTCGTCTGTATCAGGCAGAGTGCGCCGTTCGTTGTCGCCACGCCGATCGCTTGTGCTCCTTCCATCCGCATCGAAGCGGCCGGGCCCCAAACCGCTTCCAACTTCAACTCACCGAACTCAGTTTCGTACGGCAGATTTCCGAGATTGGTTACACAAATGTCGTGCGCGAATCCCTCGGCCGTGACTGCAGCAACGGTTGGGACATCGATACCATTCGAGACCATCTGATGCAGGTGACCCCGAGAGGCAGCAATTCCTTCCAATGTTCGTGCCGGTGCCAAGCCGGCTCTGGCGTAACGCGCGATATCCCAAAAAGTGGCCGGCCGTGGTTCGAAGACCACCAATCCGGAAGCCACCAGCACCGCGCAATCCTCGCCCAGGTTCAATAATTTTCTAGTGTCGATTGGCGATAGAACGCAAATTGGTTCTTCCTTCAATTCGACGAAAATTTCCCGATAGCCAAGAGCGAGCGCTGCGCAGAGCGCTCCGTGTACTGTCGTCCTTTCCGTACGCGCCCGTTCTCGCAACTTTCTGGTTAATTCAGGAGACAACTGCAGACCCTTAATGCGTGGACGTAGTTCCCTTCCTAAATAGCTTTTCGGTCGGCCGGACGCCGTATTTGATTCTTGGTTTGCCTCTGCCTGGTTCTCTTGATCCCGGGTCAGACCGAGAATTTCTTCATGCGGTGGAATGACCGGCAGTAAGTCAATCGGGTTCCCCGACAGTACTTGTAGCAAGTCGCGAATTGCATAAGCAATTGAGAGCCCATCGGCGATGGCATGATGGGCAACAAGGATACAGACCGCTCGGTTTGCCTCGTGCAGCAGTGTTACCCGGACCAGCGGCGCTTGTTCGGCACTAAAAGGAGTGGATAGCTCGCGCTCGATTTCCGACTCCCAACGCCGGACTACATCTTTTCCTTGAACCACCCGAAGTGGAATCGTTGCTGTCTCCCGACAAAAGTAAGGAGCGGAGTTTCCATTCTTCTTTATGCTGACGGAGAAGAATGGATGGCGGCGTTGCAAGAGGTCAAGCGCAACGCGCCAGCGTCCCAGAGTTGTCGCTCCTTCAATCTGGGCGGCCAAGGCAAAGTGTATCGGGCGATGTTGATCGAAGAGCCAAAAGAATTGCTCAAAAGATCCCAGCGGACGAACGAGCGTGGGCGCAGTCGCGGCTGGTAGTTCTACCGGTGTGAGCTTCATATTTTGTCGAATGAATTGTCGGTTTGAAAAACACCTATTCAGAACGACGCGGAAGCTACTACTAGTGCCGCCGAAAAGGTTTAGGGCAGGTTACCATCGGAGGCTGATCGGCCGACCCTTTTTGTCCCAGTTGCCGTAATCTTTGCTCAGGGCCGTCGCATCGCCGCCTTAGGACATCGGCCGGACCATTACTCTTTCCCTATTGTTTTGTGGATTGCTTCGGCAAGCTAGAAGCCGAGACTAACGGTTCCTGGTTGAGCTCTAAGAGCCACTGGACCGGTTTGTAGCTGGCGGGTAGTAAGCAGAGCGATCCATCGGTCTTCGCGATGCCGACTGCCTTGGGCCCGCGGAAGCCGGCGAGCACAGCTGGGCCGAGAGTCTTACAAACTTCAGTTCCCCGAAACCGGTCTCGCAGGGTAGATTGCCGAGATCAGTAATGCAAATTGCGGATTCCTTACCGAATTCTACCGGTTCGAACTCTGTGAGGCGTTATCCGTGTCACTAACTCCTGTGAGCTGAACCTTTACACAATCAGGAGAGAATACATTGACCCAATTCTCGACTTCTTAAAAGGCGCCGTTTTCGAAGATAGAAAGTGCTAGTCGCTCCCAATCAGACCCTTTGCTTACGGCTGGGCAGAGCGTTGCCTCCGGCGAAACTGGGCCGCTTTGTACCGGTTGCCGCACATCGAATTGCTACACCACTGGCGCCGATGGTTCTTCGTTGTGTCATAGAAGACGAGGACACAGGAATCGGTATTCGCGCAGCGGCGCAAATACTTGAATTCTGCGGTGGTCAGAAACTCGGCCATCGACCGCGCGAGAATCGCAAGAACCGAATGCTTACCCAAGAGCAGGGAGCGCGATCGATGCAGGTGCAATCTCCTTTTGCCCTCCGCATACAAAACTTCACTAAAGGTGTCGAGACAAAGGATACCGTTGAGCTGCTTGATGAACTGCGGGTCGGCGCCATATCCGGCCATGATTTCTTCCAGAGTGGTCTTCCACGCATGCCGCAGGTTCCGCACCGCTTCGAGGGCCTGAGCCGTCTCTGATTCTGAAACCTGAAGGTTCTGTTCATCGGAAAGTTTCGTCGCCTTCAGCCAATCAATCACGTCTTGCCACAAGTGCAGAAATTCAATGTCTGAACCGGGGGGCGGAACCAGGGT
This sequence comes from Chthoniobacterales bacterium, assembly GCA_035710445.1. Taxonomy (GTDB): domain Bacteria; phylum Verrucomicrobiota; class Verrucomicrobiia; order Chthoniobacterales; family JAFAMB01; genus DASTDH01. The sequence goes on along the minus strand of DASTDH010000404.1, from coordinate 8,594 downwards.
GTTTGCAAAATCGATGGCGGGATGCGCGCCGAGCAAAAGAAAATTCGGCCGCTTTGGGTCGGCAATTTCAGAGACAGAAACCATTGGGCTCGACTATAACTTGTAAAATACAATTTGACAAGTTACGCACCTTCAGATTATCGGTAACTTGTTAAAAGCAGATTTAATACGTTACACGCTAACCCATGACCAATCACCGATCCAAGAGATCAAAACCACCGTGCCTACTGATCTTTCCAGAAAAGAGTTTCTTTACCGGACTGGCGTGGGCGCTTTGGCCCTACTAGCGACATCCAGCCCTCTTTTCGCTCAGACAACCTTATCCGCAGATCAAACCACCGTGAACACATCCAACATTCCCACCATCAAGCTCAAAACTGTCGAGGCTGACGGAATCAAGATTCTTTACCGGGAGGCCGGTCCCGCCGACGGTCCCGTGCTCCTGCTGCTGCACGGTTACCCCACCTCTTCCCACATGTTCCGGCATCTGATACCGCGGCTAGCGTCGACCTTCCGCGTGATTGCACCGGATCTGCCAGGCTTCGGGTTTACCGAGGTGCCGGCCGGCCGGAAGTATCACTACAACTTCGACAGTCTCGCCGTAACCATTGACGCTTTTGTCCAAACGCTGAATCTGACGCGCTACGCGATGTATGTCTTCGATTACGGCGCGCCGACAGGCTTCCGGCTCGCGGTATCCCACCCTGACCGGGTTGCCGCAATCATCTCGCAGAACGGAAATGCTTACGTGGACGGCCTGGGCGATGCCTGGGATCCGATCAAAAAATACTGGAGGGACCCGAGTCTGGCCAACCGCGAGGCGCTTCGTGAGTTTATCGGTTTGGAGGGAACGAAGTTTCAGTACGTGCATGGGGTGAGGGACCCGCTGCTCGTCGAGCCGGAGTCCTACTGGCTCGACGCCGCTCTCCTGCAGCGTCCAGGTAATGCCGAAATCCAACTCGACCTCTTCCTTGATTACGCCAACAACGTTAAGTTGTACCCAACGTTCCAGGAGTACTTCCGTAGGTATCAGCCACCGCTGCTCGCGACGTGGGGCAAGAATGATCCCTTCTTCATTCCCGCCGGCGCCGAGGCGTACCGCCGGGACATCCCGTCGGCAAAGGTAGTCTTTTACGAAACGGGCCACTTCGCGCTCGAAACCCATGTGGAAGAAATCTCCGACGAAATCCGGTCATTTTTAACCGGGCTCGTCCAGGCCGGAAAGTTCTAACTCGTCGTTTCTCTTACAGCTCGTCGTCAATGAAGCATCAACCGACACGTTGGTTAAAAGACGACTAAGAGTCCGCGCCTAGAAAGAAGGTTGCTGAAGAAGTCGCACTCATCCTGGCCGACGACAACTGCCGCGACTACTGCGCTTCAGTAGGCAGCTACCCGCCGGAGCCGCTGGCCTTAGCCTGCTGCGAGTTGACCACAGCAGGTCGGAACATTCCCGTACGATCTTCCGGCGACCTCGGCCTCGGTTTGCAGAGGAATACGCATAGTTACCGTTGTGCCGTGTCCGACCTTGCTGTGGACCTCTAGCCGAAACGAGCGACCGAACAATGCTTGCAGCCGCCGGCGCAGCAGACCTAGCGCGTGCAGGTCCGGACGTGCACCGAAGAAAACACGTTCGACTTCCCTCGATGGGATCCCCTGTCCATTGTCAGTGACGCTCATCTCCAGCCATTGACCGGTATCACGCACCTCAATGCGTAACCGGCCCCGGGCATGGATTGCAGTCCGTGTTGAACCGCATTCTCCACCAATGGTTGGAGCGAGAACGGCGGCGTCAAAGCTTGAGCCAAACCCGGAGCGATTACTTCTTCCACTTTCAAACGATTCCCGAGGCGGAGAGACTCGATATCTAAATACGCACGCATTACCGACAACTCTTCCTCCAGCGGAATCAATGCTCGATCCTGTTGGTCGAAACTGGCGCGGAGAAAATGGCACAATCTTCCCATCGCTCGTGGGACTTCAAACGGCGCGACAGTCGCCAGTGCTGCTAACGCGTTCAATGCGTTAAATAGGAAATGCGGGTTCATGCGTGCCTGAAGAGCGCGCACCTCGGCGGAAGCGGCGGCTCGCGATTGCACGTCGCGCTCCCGCACCTGAGCCACGATTGCCAAGATCAACGCAGTACCAAACCCTTGGAGGACGGGAGCAATTCCGAGTTGTCCTGGTATTTGCGATCCCGCTAGCGCTCCCGGACTCCATAAGAGGATCAAGCCATCGCGCACCAATGATACGATAAAAGTCAGGCAAAATCCGGTCAGAGGTTGTTGCGCGAGCTGAGGCCGCCATCGGTATAACCACCCTCCGGCCAAACCGGCGCACAACATCGAAATCCCGACTGGCGCTAACGGCCGGCCATCACAGCAAACAGCCAGCCAAGTGACAAATACACTGACAACGATCCCTACGCCGGGGCCGGCCAAAAGACCGGCCGCGCAGACTGCGATGATGCGATGATTGAACCAGCCGGTCCTACCAACAGCAGCTTCTTCGACCAGGCCCAGAACCAGAAAAGCCAGCAGCGCACTCCATCCATCCCGTATCGATAACAGAGGGCGCTCCGACCGTTTGAAGCCCGGCATAAGCGTGAGCACAAACGCCGCAGTTACCAAAACGGAAACCTTGGTAAGAATAACACTCAATGCGGGAACGGCGGGATCAGTCATGAAAAACGGAAATAGCTGGAAAGACTCGATCAACTGCATCTTGACGTTGGCGGACTCGCGCGAAGCGAGATTGAAAGAGGTGCGACAGGCACACTCATACATTAGGCGCGCCGTTTGAAAGAAGGTTCCGTCTTTGTCCCAATTGCCGTAGTCGTTGGCCGAGCTGTCATGTACTGCTCTTAGGAACACGCCGGCGGAAACATTGGTCTGAGAAGATCGGCCGACTCACGATATGCCAAAGAGCTCAAGGTAACTTCGCTCAGGCACTGCCAACCTGGCAGTTCGGGCTCCGACTACGGCGATTGGGACAAGAAAATTCAGGTCCTCGCAATCCTGGTGTCTGTTTCCGACTCAAACAAGGAAGATGAGAACTCCTACGGTTTCAAACCGATCATTGCAGCCTGTTTCAATGAGCAATTTTTCAAATCCGACCCGAGTTGATCGATCATGCCCCAACGCCGGAGGAACGGGCCGACTTGTTCAACCTCGTCCGCCGCGACCAGCAATGAATGATCGCCGGCGTTGCTGACAACAGCCGAAGAGCCGGAGGATCACAACCAACCACCGACCGCATCGATATGAAAACAGCGTCCGAAGAAGTGATGGATATGATTTTCCTGAGTAAGTGGAGTAGTCAAACGCTCTGCGCTGGAGCCGAACTCGGCGTATTTGATTGTCTAAGCCGCGATAACACTCGCGCCGCCGGCGATGTGGCAACTGAAACGGGCCTCGATGCGACATTGCTCTACCGGTTGTTGCGGGCTCTCGCGTCGCTGGGCCTTTTGAACGAGGGGCCGGAACGGCACTTCAGCCTGACTGAGCGCGGTGCCGTTTTGCGCAGCGATGCGCCCGGCTCGCTACGGTACATGGCGATGCTGGAAGGCGGTCCAGAGCACTGGGCGATCTGGAGCCATGTCACCGCGATGGTGAGAGACGGTCGCCAGAATGCGTTCTTGCGCGAATACGGCGAGATGGCGTTCGCCCACGCGCGTGCCAATCCTGACGGTTACGGCGCAATTTTCGGCCGGGCCATGTCGGGTTTTTCTGTGATTCAGTCTGCGTGGGCACTCGACGCGTTGCGCAACTACGATTTATCGTCCGCTGCCACCTGGTGCGATGTCGCCGGCGGTCATGGCCACATGATGTCCTCCTTCCTCACTGCTTATCCTCATCTGACGGGCACAGTACTCGACTTGCCTGAGGTGCTCGCGGAAAAAGAACAGCTGTGGGCCGGCCGGCTTGGTTTGGAAGAGCGCTGCCGTTACGTGGCAGCCGACATGTTCGAGGAAGTCCCCTGCACTGCCGACGTTTACAGTCTGAAGATGATCCTCCATGACTGGAACGAGAGCGAGTGCAGACGGATCCTGCAAACGATCCGCCGCCGAGCTAAACCGGACAGCCGCATCTTTATCATCGAGCACATCGTGCCGGGTCCGTCGGAGTCCCATTTCTCGAAACTCTTTGACATCCATATGATGTGCTGGGGCAGCGGTCGCGAGCGCACCGAAGAGGAATATGCTTCGCTTCTCGAAGCTTCCGGCTGGCGCTTCGTCGCCTGCCATTACCCGTCGCACGCCAGGATAGGCGTTGTCGAGGGCGTGGCCTTCTAGAACGTGAAGAAATCCTTAACATTTCTAAAGCTCATTTCGAGCCTATCGTTTTGCTTGATCCCGACTGGGCTGCGTGCGCAGGAGCCACAGATCAAAGTGGAACAGGTTCTGCAGACAGCGCAGTCGTGGGACGGCAGTCGATACACCAGCTATCCCACTGGCCAACCACTGGTAACAGTACTCAGGATCACGATTCCGCCGAATACTACTTTGCCTTGGCATCATCACCCAATGATCAACGTTGGCTATGTGTTGTCTGGACATCTGACGATAGAAAAAAGAGGCACCGGAGAACGCATAGTTCTGCATGCTGGCGAAGCGTTAGCCGAAACCGTCCAAACGGCGCATCGCGGGTTCACGACCGATGAACCAGTTGAGCTCGTCGTTTTCTACGCCGGACAAGTCGGGTCGCCCCTTAGCATCAGTGAGCAGAGATAGGGTACAGCAGTGGCAAGGCTACCTTTTCGCATCGCGAACCTGGATCATGCCGGTTCAAATTGCCATCTCCGCCACGCTGGCGAACATTATCCATGGGCGTGGTCGCGATATTTGAAGATCCAGTTTACCTATTTGAGGTCTCGAAATACTTCAATCAGCGGATTGTTGCGAGTCCAGACTTTACAGATCAGGGTTTGGTGGCGTCGAGTTTAGCTTCCCAATCACGCATTTCCTCCACCAGCTTTTGATAGATGCGCCCGACCGCCTCAGATGGCAGCGGACCTGCCTTGCCTAACTCCTGGGCTTTCGCTATCACCTGTTGCTCGCGGCTGGGAACAGTCACCGGCAGATGCGCTTCGCGCTTGAGCTTGCCGACCTCTTCCACAACTCGTGCCCGTTCTTGGATGAGTTTAACAATGCCTTGGTCAAGCGAATCGATTTGCTGACGATACGCCGCCAGTTGTTCCTCAGTACCTGCCTTGGTTTCCATAGCGAGGAAAGTCATAATCGCCAAAACTAATCGTGTTGTATTCAAGACATTCTCCGATCAAACGATGCACGTACCGCCGGGTTACCCCGCTGATAATGAAGCCGGGATCGACACCATAATAACGTCGGATTTGAGAGTTCGACTCCTTTTTTGTCCAGTTGCCGTTTTGGTTCCTCGAACTGCACTCTCCCTCAGCCGCTTGACAACGAATTAGCCGGGGGCCAACCGGCCGGGTTCCGCCGAGATGCGTTCCAACGATCTTCCGGCAACCTCGAGCCTTGTTGGCAGAGGGATTCGCAGGGTCACGGTGGTGCCCTGTCCGACCTCGCTACGTGCCTCCAGCCGAAACGCGTGGCCGAACAATGCTTGCAGCCGCCGTCGGAGCAGACCCAAAGCGTGCACTTGCGGACCTGTCGTAAAGAAAACCTTTTCGATCTCCGTTGAAGGTATTCCTTGCCCATCATCACTGACGCTCATCTCCAGCCATTGTCCCGCCAGACGTACCGTCACCCGCAGTCGGCCCGCCCTGGGTGAGGATTGTAAGCCGTGTTGGACAGCATTCTCGACCAAAGGCTGAAGCGAAAAAGGCGGAGCCAGAACTTCTGCCAAGCCGGCGTCGATTGCCTCTTCCACTTTCAAGCGGGTACCGAGCCGTAACGCCTCGATATCCAGATAAGCGCGCACAACCGCCAACTCTTCCTCCAGTGGAACCAAGGTCCGATCGTGCTGGTCGAAACTCGCCCGTAGAAAATGGCGCAACCGCCCCACGGCACGCGGGATCTCACGCGGCGCGACTGTCGCTAGCGCCGCGAGCGCATTCAGCGCGTTGAATAAGAAATGCGGATTCATGCGCGCCTGCAACGCACGCACTTCGGCCGAAGCCGCCACTCGGGCCTGTTCGTCGCGATCGCGCACATGAGCAACGACTGCCAGGATTAACGCTGTGCCCAACCCTTGGAGCACAGGAGCAATTCCGAGCTGCCCGAACACTTGCGCGCCCTCTCGCGCGGGAACAAGCAGCAATGTCAGCCCGGTACGCACCCACGAGATGATCAAGGTCAGGAAAAAGCCCGTTATTGGCTGTTGCGCGAGTCGGGGGCGCCACCGGTGTAACCACCCTCCAGCCAGACCACCGCACAACATTGATATCCCGATGGAACCTAATGGGAGGCCATCGTACCCTACCGCCAGCCAAGTCACAAAGACGCTGACGGCCAACCCTACCAAGGGGCCTGCTACCAGGCCAGCTGCACATACGGTCACAATCCGCTCGTTTAGCCAGTCGGTGCGCGCAACACCGGCCTCTTCGACCAACCCAAGAACCAGGAACACGCACAATGCAGTTCCTCGATCGCGCATCGACAACAGAGAGCGTTCTTGCAATCTCAAGCCGGGTACGAATGTGAGCACGAACGCTGCCGTTACTAAAACGCAAACGTCATTGAAAATGCTATTCAGGGCAGGCACCCCACTAGCGATCATAAGGTACGGAGATTGGCAGAGAGAGTTAATGAACGACATCTGGGCGTTGGCCGATTGGCGTTAAGCGGCGACATCTGTCTCGCACAACGCTTCCATTTGTTGTCCCGAAAGAGAAAACGATACTTCGAATGCGTCAGGTGTCGCCAGTGACAAAATGAAGGTCTTCGGATCGGAGGACCGTTCGACGCGGATCAAATCTGCCGGGAACACGAGACGAAGGCTTTCGTCACCATATCGGGCCCTCAGCGCCTGCTTCATCATTCGGGGTAGCGTCATAATGAGTGCCTGCAGGCATTCCGTCGGCAAGCTGAGGGAGGCCTGCTTACCGCCCGAACAGGTAAACCTGATGCGGAAGCGGCTCCCGTCACTGGCAACATCATAGGTAATGAGTTCCTGCCCGATAATTTCTTCTTCGGCTATCCGAGTTGCTGTCCAGATATCCGCCGGCTTCACTGACTGATCTCGATTCATCGGCTTTTTACTTGCAGAACTTTTCGATTCCCAAGCCATTTCCGGAATATCGCGTAAAGGAGGCTGTACGGGTGGCTTTGCCTCGTGAATACTGCTTCAAAGACATCATGTTTATCGAATGATTCGGTGGATTGATCAACGACTTGCTCGAACTAACGAGCGAGGCGAAGCCCCCGGTATCGAAGTGGAAGTAATAAACGCCTGGATTTAGGAGAGCGGCCCTTTTTGTCCCAATTGCCGTGATCATTGTCCGAATCGCTGCGGTCGATGCGCCCCGCTGCGCACGCAAAAACATTCAGCAATCCCGCCGGTTGATGAATAAGACCGATGTCACGCAATCGGATTCTTCGCTTGTTCGCCTGGTTGTTTCCGGCTCTTTAAGAGTCCGGCCAAACGGGCGGCCCCTCGCCGTGAAGTTGTGATCTCGCTTCCGAGCCGGTCGTGTAGTCTCACCCGATACAGCCGGGCGCCGTAACGAGTGGTTTGTTCGATTGCGCGAAGATTCACGACCGCATGTCGGCCAACTTGAATGAACGGATCACCGCCAAGCCATTGTGCGATTTCAGCCAAAGGATAGTAGGTCAGAAATTCCTCGAGTACGGTATGTATCCACGTGCGCCGTGCCCGTCGCAGCACTGCGACTACCTCGCGACGGGCCAACAACCGGATCTGGTCACGATCTTCGCCCGCGACCGGTAACAGCTCGTTGATCGTGTCGGTGAAACACATCTGGTCTGCGAGCAGAGCGGGTATGCGAGCAGCAGACCCAGGGTAAGAGGTGTACCGAAAGGGTGAGAGGCATGTAACCAAACGCTCCACCGCCTCAGCGACCCGAAGCGGATCCAAAGGCTTTAGCAGGTAATCAACCGCCTCCAGTCGGAATGCGTCGGCGGCACGCCTGGCGTTTCCCGCAGTGAAGACTAATCGCGGAGGCCGTTCAAGTTTGATTAGTTCCGTCGCGAGACAGCTGCCGTTATCACTGGGCAAATCAATATCGAGGAAGACAGCGTCCGGCCGCGATTCGGCACACAGGTGCAAGCACGCGGCGCTGCCTGTACCAATCCCGATGACCTCCACCTGCCAGGTATCTTCCAATAGCATTGCGAGCTGCTGGGCAGCGGGCAGGCGGTCTTCGATAACGACGGCGCGAATCATCGGGAAAACGCAAACATGGCTTGAGGAACACTGCTATTGCACATTTGGGGTATAGGTTCGGATTGGGCGCCTGGAGCGCAGGTGACTGTAGTTTTAATACACCTACGCATAAATATCCGACCCCTAGACGCGAATTTTCGGTTGTAAAGTGCGCAGAAACCACTATAGGGCAGCATTATATCGTAGTGCCGCTACATAAACGCAGTAGCGAGTCGGTCCCAAAGTGATTTGGGCTCGCAGGGTGCAAATGCAAACGTCGCTTCGGCT
>DASTDH010000403.1:0-11585 GCA_035710445.1 Chthoniobacterales bacterium | reverse complement strand
AAGGACTGCAATTGTGCCCAAGCACTTTGGAGGCGGAAGCCTTGAGCCATTGATTTAGAATCGTGGCGTAAACCGAGCGAAAATCGACATTGTAAATCAAATCGCCGGCGTCCAGCTGCTCAAGAGAAGGCGCTTGACCGTAAATACCGGGTTTGACGGCGCCACCGAAGACGAACATTGGTGCTGCGGTGCCGTGGTCGGTACCTTTGCTGGCGTTTTCGGCTACGCGTCGGCCAAACTCGCTGAAAGTAATGATCATTACCCGATCGAAGACTCCTTTGGATTTCAAGTCTTGGCAAAACGCGGCAACACCGTTTCCGAGATCGCCCAGTAACCGGTTATGGCTATTCTCCTGGGCGTTGTGCGTGTCATAACCTCCCTGGCTGGCATAGTATACCCGCGTCGGTAAGCCGCCGGTAATCAAGCGTGAAATCATTGAGAGCGAGTTTCCCAGTTGTGTTTTGGGGTAGGTCGCTTCCGGCTTCACCCGACGCAGAATTTCTGCGATTTTATCAGTCCCGATCTGCGCATCTAGCGCCGTTCGCTGCAAATATTCGATAGCGGTCATCCCGGAACTATTGGGGCCACTCAATTCGCCGATTGAAGCGCCGCTTACCGAATCGTGATCGATACCATTCAGTTGATTAAAGAGCGCCTGCTCCGAGGCATCGGTCTCTTTGACAAATCGCAGCCGTGACCCCGGATTAAGCGTGATGCCGGTAGGGTTATCTGACGTGAACGCTTGAGGTAGCTGACCTCCCAGTGCAACCCCCACCGTAGCTCCCTCGCCGGAGCAGCAGTTGTCAAAATATCGGCCTAACCATCCGGTACGCACTATCCGGTTAGAGTCTGAAGCTGTCTGCCAGATTTCGGTGGAGCGAAAATGAGATCGATTGGGATTCGGATAGCCGACACCTTGGAGCAGCGTTAAATGTCCCTGGTCGTAGAGCGCCTTAAACGGTGCCAGAGCCGGGTTAAACCCGATGTGGCCGTTCAAGTCGATTACTTTGTCCTTGGCTATGCCGATAGTTGGTCGGGCGCGATAGTAGGCATCATCAACATATGGAACAACCGCGTTGAGACCGTCGTTGCCGCCGGCCAGCTGCAAAACCACCAGAATGGGATGATCCTTGCCCGTGGCAATTTGTAGAGAAGATTCGGTGGCTTCTGCGCTAAGCGCAGAGAAGGTCCGTTCAATGAAGACAGGAACGGTCCAACTCAGCGCCGCCCCAAGTACGGACGTGCGCAGGAAATCGCGCCTGGTTACGACATCAGGTTCTTTAGACATACGAATTAACTCACTTGGTAGTTGGGTGTGGTCATCATTAGTACGGCCAGGTCCCGGATCGAGTCGTCGTCGAATGGCAACGCTTTGGTTGACGCGACTTCGATAAAGTTCTGGAGGAGATCCGATCTTGGTCGCGATTGAAAAATCCGGGTATAAAGTTTTTCGAGTAGCCGCTTGGCGTCGTTGCGGTCCCCTGCGTTGACATACTTTTCGACGGGCCACGGTGAAGTAAGGGGCGGAAATGGAGTGGCCGCCGGCCCGGAAGTGTCGACCGCGAGGTTTGATTGGATCGAGGCTAGTGTGTCCCGTGCCGCTGGTTCCCGATTGGGAGAGGCAGTTTTCGGTGGAAACTTGGGGAGCCCGACCTGTTCCGGTCTGATTCCGCCGATCAGTGCGCGCGCGATCAAATAGCGATAAGTCAGCGTTCCAGTGTTGATCCAACTCTTGCCGCCATCCCATCCTTTCACATTGGGAGGATAGAAAGGAACCTGGCCAAGTTGGCGGTAAATGTTTACTAGGGCTCGCCCTTCCGGCGCGTAGACGCCCAGTGAACGGCGAGCCTGCACCAAGTATTGTACCGGACTCTTAATCACCGCGCCCTTTGCGCGATCGCTATGGAATTCTTCGGAACTGAAGATCGTGCGTAGAAGCGGCTTCAGCTCGTAATGCGCTTGACGGAATCTGATTGCTAGCGCGTCGACCAACGAAGCGTCGGGATCTTCATACGCGAAGAAGCGCCAGATTTTGGTAACAATGAATCTGGCGCACTGGGGCTGCTCGAGGATAATATCGATGATTTGATCGCCGTTCCATGGACCGGCTTTTCCCATAAAGACTTTGACCGAAGGATCGAATTGCTTGACAACAAACCGGAATTCCTGATCGGCCGGATTAATCCGGTAACCGGTAAAGGCCTTCGCTGATTCCTTGACGTCGTTTTCAATATAGTTTTCCTCTCCGAGGGTGAACAATTCCATCAACTCGCGCGCGAAGTTCTCGTTTGGCTGCTCCTTTCGACTATTGACCAGGTCCAGCCAAACCATCATCGCCGGATCTCGGGAAATGGCTTTAGTCAGAGTAGCGAAGTTTCCTAACGCATGGGTGCGGAGCGTCTGGTTTTGCAACCACATTCGATAAGCCGGTTTCACTTTTGTGGCGCTGGTGGCAAAGTGACCGTGCCAGAAAAGAGTCATCTTTTCTAATAAGGGAGCCTTGGTATCGGTCATCTGCTGAGTCCACCACTGAATAAGCCCGGTCATCTGCTGCCGGTTTGCCTTCTTAAATGCCTGGCGCGCTCTAATTTTTTCTTCTGGTGTGGAGGCTGAACGGATCTGGTCAAACAAATCCTTCAGACTATTTGGATAAGCCCAGGATGGTGGCGCTGTCTCTGCCGGAGCGGAACTTAACAACTTTTCAACGCTTGGTTGCACTCCGCGGTCGGCTAAATCCTGAATTTCCTCTGGCGATCCTCCGAATCCGGCACGAACCAGTAAATGTCCGGCTGCGTCATAGTCCCACTTGCTTGATGGTAGGAGGGCCAACATGGTAAATCGAAGCAGCTAAGATTTAGATGGAGGGACCTAGTATTGTCATCGGAACGGATTTTTGTATGCCAGCGAGTGCGGCCCGAGCTTGATCGAACATCGTTGTCAAAGGTTCCATCTTCCTTAATGACGAGATGACGGGAGCCGCGGTTTCAGCGAAAAGGTAAGGCGATCATGCGTTTTATTAACCTCACGAGGCAGACGGAGATTGGTGCGAACTCTTATTTACTCGAACTCGCCGGAAGGAAAATTGTTTTGGATGCCGGATTGCACCCGCGTAAACTCGCTGAGGAAGCTCTTCCGAGTTATCGACTCATTCCCGACGGGTCGGTATCGAGCATTTTTGTCAGCCATGCTCATCAGGATCATATCGGATCTCTTCCGCTATTGATGCGCCGGCAGCCACAAGCGCGAGTCTTTATGACAGAGGCAACAGCCAAGCTCAGCGAGATTATGTTACATAATTCCGTGAACGTTATGACTCGGCAGCGAGAGGATTTGGGATTGGCCACCTATCCACTGTTCACGCATCGGGAAACGGAGGAAGCAACCGCGGTATGGCAGAAGGCACAGGTCGGACAAAGATGGAGCCTGGAAGGCGAGCGGTTACCTCGTGATACGAGCGAAAACAGCTTCGAATTTTTCGAAGCTGGTCACATTCTGGGGGCGATCGGAATCCTGTTTCGCAGCGAAGGTAAACGAATCTTCTATACCGGAGATGTGAATTTTTCCGATCAGAGCATGGTCGTCAAAGCCGCTTTTCCCGAGGAACCACTCGATGTCCTAATCATCGAAACTACGCGGGGAGATCGTGCCGCCGACCCGGAATTTTCGCGCCGAAGCGAAGAAGATAGATTTTTGGAAGCGATTCTCGGGGCTTTCGAACGCGGAGGATCGGTTCTGGTTCCGGTTTTCGCGCTAGGAAAGACACAGGAGGTGCTGACCATGCTACATCGATTCAGGATGAACGGAGCGCTGCTCAACAGCCCTGTTTTCATAGGCGGTCTGAGCACAAAAATAACTATCGTCCACGACCAACTGGCAGGCAGCACGCGGCGGCTCCATCCGGGTCTGCAGTTGTTGCCGACGGTCGCGCCCCAAGTCCTCAACGGACGAGAGGGCCCGGTCAGCAAGATTCAGCCGAATGGACTTTACGTGCTTTCCAGCGGGATGATGACCGAAAAGACGTTATCGAATCGCCTGGCCGCACGGTTTATCGGAGATCGGAAGCAGTCGATATTCTTTGTCGGATACGCTGATCCCGAGTCACCCGCTGGTCGCCTGAAAGCGGCCAAGCGTGGAGAAACGATTCAGCTGGATGAGGATTTGCCAAAACAATCGATCGATTGTTCGATCGACGAATTTAACTTCAGCGGGCATGCCTCCAGAGAATCTCTGCTCAAGTATATCCAAAAGACAAAACCGAAAGTCCTCATCCTGGTGCACGGCGATCCGCTTTCCATACAATGGTTTGCCGGGGTAGTTGAAGCGAGTCTTCCGGAAGCACGGGTGATCGTTCCGGAGCCAGGGCGTGGTTACGACATAGAATGATGGAGAAATGTGGAACTGGGAACGCGGTTTGCCGAATGGAGTTACCCTCAAGATGGGATTGAGACCTTTGCGTATTTCTCCACCGCTCGCCGAGCGAAGCGGGGTAAGAAAATGAGAGCAGCAATAGTAGCGATCAGACTGAGAACCAGCAAAGTGACCTCGCCAGCGCCTTTATGAAAGTGACCGGTAGCCAAGGCCTCCAGACTGGCTTTGCCCGCGCTTCCGAGATGGCAGAAAAGGATAATGCTGGGTAAACTCCCGAGGATTGTGGTCCAAAGATAGGGTTGGAAGCGGATCCCGGTGAGCCCGTAAAAGTAATTAGCAAGACCGAATGGGATCGGGCAAAGGCGCAGAAGGGCGACCACCTTCCAGCCCTCTGCTTCGATGGCGAGATCGATTGCTCGAAAGGTTTGATTTCGTCGAAGCCGCTCAGCGATATCTTTTCGCAAAAATGATCGCGACAGCCAGAAGCCCAATGAGGCGCCCAGTCCGACGCCGAGAACCGCCCCGATGACTCCAAGGGCGAAGCCGAAGACCGCGGCAGTCGTAATAATGACCGGGCTGGCCGGAAAAAAGAAAAGGGACGAAACCGCCAGAAGTACGACGAAGATCGCCAAACCGAGCAACCCGAGACTACCTATCCATTCAGAAAGACTCTTCAGGATTGGAATAATTGGAAAATACCAGGCGACTAGCGCCAAGCCCAACACGACCACAGCGACGATGATTAGCTTGGCCCGAAAAGACGAAAACACGCCTGATGCTACCCCAAAGATTCCTCTCTGCCAATCAGCAGAGAGTATCTTTTGCCGCAGTTGGTTATTTAACGATGTGCGTATTCACCAGGCGGGTCAGCTCGAACATGTCGACCTCTTTCTTACCGTTGAATACAGCTTCTAGCGCGGTGTCCGCTTTGATCTGCTTCTTGTGTTGCAGATTGTGTTTCTTGATGTACTCCCAAAGTTTCTTGGTCAGTTCAGTTCTTGGCAGCGGGTGGGAGCCTACGATTTTAGCCAACGCTTCATCCGGTTGAACCGGTTTCATGAACGCGCTGTTTGTTTTACCTTCTTTCGACATAATTGTGGGATTAATACGGCCTAGAGGGAAATCAATCACAAATTACCTGGGCGAGCGAGGGGAAACAAGGTTCTTTTACCGACCCGAGAAGACTGCATTGGCTTCGGCGAGGCTCTCGTGGCTACCAATATCATACCACAAACCGTCAATCGGATAGGTGAAAATATCGACTCGCTTATGTAGCCACTGGACGAAACGACCGGGCTGATCCGGGTTATTGCCTTCGGCCAAGTAGGTCTTAAGCAATCGAAGTGCCTCCGGAGTGTAGTAGTAGAGAGCAATTCCACAGAGTGTACTTAAGGAGTGGGTCGGCTTCTCGATAAAGTCCGTAACGATCCCGGCTGGATTGGTGGTAAGCTGATTATACTTCTTTGCTTCCTCCAAGCTCTTTACGTCGTACACGCCGATCGTAGCCGGATGTTCCCGGGCGAAATCGGCAAAGTTTGCCAGAGATTTGCTAAAAAGATTGTCACCAGCGACGACCAATAGGTCTGCGCCGTAAAGGTTCCGTTTCTCCAAAGCAAAGAAAATATCGCCGATTGCGCCGAGCTTATCGGCGTCAGAAGTCGAGCCGTCGTCGAGCACTTCGAGCTGCGCGGCCTTGTTCCGCCGTCGATAGTCATTCGTCCAATCGAAGAATTGCTGAGCGAATTTGTGGTTGGTGACGATATAAAGAGTGTTCAGATCCGCGATCGGTAGAAGGTGTTCCACCACTCTTTCGATCATTGGTTTGCCCGCCACCGGCAGGAGGGGCTTAGGTTGATTCAACGTCAGTGGGTAGAGACGAGTGGCATAGCCGGCTGCCAGAATCAACGCATTCATGATTAATCTCAGAGGCGAATCCCTTAGCATTGTAAAGGCTGAATCGCGAGATGGAATAATGGAATACGGAATACGGAATGCGGAACACCGTGGTGGCCCGAATTCTACGCAATGTGACTCTCAAATATCCCGATCAATTCTTGAACCGTGGCCACCAAATTGAACTTCTCGCGCACGGTGCGCAAACCTGAAGCGCCCAAGCGCTCCCGTTTCTTCGGATCGAGAAGCAAACTTCGGATGGCCGAGGCCAAGGCTTCTGGTGTTTCCGGGGGAACAAGAATGCCGTTGATTTGATCGACGATAATTTCGGGGATACCGGCTAAGCCGGACGAAACCACAGGCAGACCGCTGGCCATTGCCTCGATCAAAACTGTTGGAAGGTTATCCTGGTCGCCGGTTTCGTCCCGCTGCGCCGGAAAGACGAAAACCTGGCTCTGGGCCAGCGATTGGACGATTTCAATCTGACTCTTAGGCCCAACGAGTTCGATCTTCTGGTCGAGGCCGCGCGCTGTAATGAGCTGTCGAAGCGGCAGATGTTCCGGGCCGCCCCCTATGATCGTGCAGCGAAAATCGAGTTCTTGCTGGTTCAAAAGACTGCAAGCTTCGACCAGTTCCGCGTAACCCTTTTTTGGAATAAGGCGGCCGACGGAGATAATGTGAGCTGACCGAGCCGTTGGTTCGGCGGGGATAAATTGGGCGAGATCAACTCCGTTGTAGACGCGGTATATTTTATTGGCTGCGAACGGGAATCGGGATTTAAGATACTGGACCCCGTAGTCACTGACGCTGACAACAAAACGAGCTTCTGCTACTAAACTCTTGAGTGGGACCCTCTGGTCGGGCTTTTCAACGAAAATATCGTTGGCGTGACCGGTGAAGCTATAGCTGATCCCAAAAAGCTTCTTTATCCACCAAGCCGTTCGGGCCGCCATGCCAGCGAAATGGACATGCAAATGCTTGGTTCCGGCTTTCTTCAGCCGATTCCCGAGGTAAATTGCCTCAAAAAAACGGTGCTTGTCTCGGCTATCTACCTCCTTTTGCCAATGGTCGGCGAATCGCCGTGCTGCCCAACGGGTCGGGATCTTGAAGAATGGGCTGTTGGAATCCGGCAGATAATGGATCGCGACCTCGTCCAGAGGAATATTTACGGGACGCTCGTCGTTTGGCCGGCGAATTGAGAAAACGGGAACCCGATAATTTTGGCGGTACAATTCTGCCACCTCGCGCGCGCAAAACGTTTTGGTAAAGGCGGGAAACCTTTCAAAAAGGTAAGCGAGCTTGCACACTATTGCTTTCTATTCCCGAGAGGAAGGGAGCGCCAACCGAAATGCGAAACGCGGAGTTCGAATCAGGAACGGTTAGGAGAGACATTTGCGGAGGGGTGGGGGAGACAGAGACGTGGCACATACGCCGAAGGCACCAGATTTTTCCTACCCGAAAATGCCTTGTGAAAAATTTCACAAATAACTTGCCAGGGGCGCTAGCCGTTGCTTTTATAGCGAGTCCAACCCTCCGACCGCTGGCGCGATCGGTCCTGTGCTCTCCCCGGGGCCTGTGGACCTCTCTCCTCTCGTCTGAGGGAGTGACACTATTATGCAGTTCTGGACACTCATAGCCGCTGAACAGCTTTCCGTAAACGCTAATCCGCTTTCGCCGTTGGGCCCCTGGTTTACGAACTCTTTCGTTTTCACGGTGATTGTGACCGGTCTGATAATCTGGGTGTCGCGCTGGGCGACTCGGAATATGCAGCTGGTGCCCTCCGGCCCCCAAAACCTTTTCGAGCTGATCGTCGAGACGTTGTACAACACATTCGAGGGGATCGTAGGCCGGCACATGATCTCGAAGGTTTTCCCTCTTCTGGCTACCCTTTTTATTTTCATTCTGTCGGCCAATTGGATCGGGTTGTTTCCAGGCATTGGGACTATTGGGTTCGGTAAACCTGGCCCCGGATTTCTTTCCTTGAGCGAAGTGGACGCGCCGCTACTCAGGCCGGCCAATGCGGATCTGAATATGACCCTCGGAATGGCGGTCCTCTTTATGGGCTTGTGGGTGGTTTGGACAATTCAGGAAGTAGGCGTGATTGGCTTCCTCAAAGAACAGTTTGCTCCCAAGGGCGACGTAACCGGTGTTCTTCGGGCGGCACTACTTCCCCTCTTTCTCTTCGTCGGAGTCATCGAGATTATTTCGATCCTCATTCGACCGGTCTCACTTTCTTTCCGGCTATTTGGCAATATCTACGCTGGCGAGACCTTGTTGCACACGATGCAAACCATCGGGTCGGGGTTGCCGTTCGGATTGGGGTTCCTTACTTCTGTGCTTTTTCCGCTTCCATTTTACTTTCTCGAGCTCCTAGTCGGCCTGTTACAGGCATTTGTCTTCGCGATGCTGTGTGCCGTCTACATCAAACTTTCCACGGGAGAAGGAGAACACGGGCATTAACCACTTTTCCGTCGAGACCATGCTATGCGTGGGCGGCGGGAACAAAAAGCAAACCCATCGAGAACAAAGAAAGAGAGAAATTATGTTGGAAATTCTGCCTATGTTAGCCGCCACGGAACCTGGGCCAATGCTACCGCTAGCCTTCGCCGGCCTGGGTGCAGGTATCGGCGTCGGTTTTTGCGGAGGGAAGGCGGCCGAAGCAGTCGGTCGCAACCCGGGCGCCTTTGGTAACATTCTGGTGATGGCGATTCTTGGAATGGCGCTTTCCGAGGCCATTGCAATTTACGGGTTGATCATTGCATTCACGAAGTAATCGCTGAATGGTAGAGGCTGCTGGCGGAGCCCCGCTCGCAGCCCCCAACGCTCAAGAAAACCTTCCTCGATCTAGACAATGGACACAATTGCTCAGCAGTTTGGAGTCTACTGGCCAAATTTCATCGCTCAGGTTGTTTTGTTTGTGATTGTCTACTTTGTCCTGCGCAAGTACGCCTTCGGGCCCATCGTGACAATGCTGGAAGAAAGGCGTCGCCGGATCGAGGAAGGACAGATCAACGCTGAACGAATCAAGAAACAGCTGGCTGAAGCGCAGGCAAAGTACGAGGAAATTTTGGCTCAAGCCAACGCGGAATCGCAAAGACTGCTTGAGGAGGTTCGCCAAAGCAGTGAACGCCTGGCCGAAAATAAACGCCAACAAGCGGTTGCGGAAGCCGAACAGGTTATGATCAAGGCCCGAGAATCCATCGAGCAGGAGCGTGAGCGGACGATGGTCGAACTAAAGCGTGATTTTGGACGGCTCGTCGTTGAAACGACCGCGAAGGTGACGACAAAGGCGCTTACTCCGGAAGATCAGCAAAGAATTAATGAAGAGGCGCTTCGCGAATTAGCGGCGTGAACGAACAGCAATGAGAACGTCTCGAGAAACGGGCCGGACGTCTCGGCAAATGCTTAAACTAAGTTTAACCAACGGAAAATTAGATCAGCAGAAAGTATCGCGAATGGTTCAAACAGTCTTGTCAGAGAAACCTCGGCACTACGCTGAGGTGTTGAAGAGTTATCAACGCCTCGTGCGTTTGGAGGTGGAACGCCGCCACGTTGTGGTCGAGAGCGCCACTGATTTGAATTCCCGAGTCAGGGATCAGGTTCTAACTAAATTAAGGGCGCGTTATGGAGACGACTTAACGGCAGAATTCCGCACCAATCCCGCTCTGCTCGGCGGTTTGCGGATCAAAGTAGGTGACGATGTTTGGGATGGGTCGGTTCGCCATCGGCTAAACGCCCTCCAGGAGCAGCTCTAGGCGCTAGATTATGAACACTATTCTCGAAGAGTTGGAATCCGCGATATCCGGGTTAAAGACGCAAACGACTCGGTCGAACGTTGGCGTCGTCCGCGAGGTAGGGGACGGTGTCTGCAAGATCGAGGGTTTGAGCGATGTCATGCTCAATGAAATGATTGAGTTTCCCGGTGGCACCTACGGGTTGGCGTTGAATCTGGAGGAAACCGATGTGGGAGCCATTCTGCTTGGAGATTACAGCGAAATTATCGAGGGCACCGAGGTGCGGACGACTGGTCGAATCTTGTCCGTACCGGTCGGAAAGGGGTTACTTGGGAGGGTGGTGAACGCGCTGGGGCAGCCGATCGATGGCAAGGGTCCTGTTCGTTCAGAGACGACTTATCCGCTGGAGAAGATTGCGCCGGGAATCGTTAAGCGGCGCCCGGTTGGTGTTCCGGTACAGACCGGCATTCTTCCGATCGATGCGATGATTCCGATTGGGCGAGGGCAACGCGAGCTGATCATTGGGGATCGAGCGACGGGAAAAACGACCGTCGCGCTCGACACCATCATCAGCCAGGCTCGGCTTAACCGTTTAGCGGAGGAGGGTAAAGCGAAATATCACGCGCCGCTCTACTGCATTTACGTGGCAATCGGGCAGAAGAACATGAACATTGCTCGTGCGGTTGATGTTCTCGATAAAACCGGAGCACTTCCTTATACGATTGTTGTCTCCGCGGCCGCCTCCGACAGCGCTACGGACCAATATCTGGCACCGTATGCGGGGGCCGCGATTGGAGAGTGGTTCATGGATAACGGCATGGATGCATTGATTGTTTTCGACGATCTGTCCAAGCATGCCGCCGCCTATCGGCAGGTTTCGCTGGTTTTAAAACGGCCTTCGGGACGCGAGGCTTACCCCGGTGACGTTTTCTACCTGCACTCGCGGTTGCTCGAACGCAGCGCGCGTTTGAGTGAAAAGGCTGGGGGTGGCTCTCTGACCGCCTTGCCGATTATCGAGACTCAGGCCGGCGACGTTTCGGCTTATATTCCGACGAATGTTATTTCCATCACTGACGGCCAGATTTATCTGGAAACGGACCTCTTCTATCAAGGTGTTCGCCCGGCCATTTCGGTGGGCATTTCGGTGAGTCGAGTCGGTTCCGCCGCACAGATTAAAGCGGTCAAACAAGTGGCCGGTTCAACCAAGTTGGATTTGGCCCAATTTCGCGATCTTCAGGCCTTCGCGCAATTTGGATCAGATGTTGACCCTGGCACCAGAAAAAAGCTCGATCGAGGCCAGCGGATTGTCGAGGTTTTTAAGCAAGGTCAGCACGATCCGATGCCGGTCGAGATTGAAGTATTGATTCTGTTTGCGATGCAGAAGGGCTACTTTGACGACGTTCCGGTTGATAAGATCAAGGATTGTCAAGGGAGACTTCGCGAATATTTTGAAACGCGGAAAGAAGATCTCCTTGAGGTCATTCTCGAAAAACTAGCGATCGACAAGGATCTCGAGGAAAAGCTTAACGCCGCACTCAAGGATTTTAAGTCGTTTTATAAGCCCTAAGAGAGATGGCAAGCACTCTCGAT
>DASTDH010000402.1:0-10411 GCA_035710445.1 Chthoniobacterales bacterium | reverse complement strand
TCGGTTCCGTATTCCGTCTTCCGTGTTCCGTATTCCGTCTTCCGTGTTCCGTATTCCGTGTTCCGTATTCCGTATCCCGTATCCCGTATCCCGTATTCCGTATTCCGTATTCAATGGCCCAGGAGACCGGAAGCTACGGCGCTCGACGCGCTCTCACGATCAATTGTCAATCGGACAGCGGTAGAAACATTGGTTTCCAGACGCCAATCGATTTCCTTATCGAGTTCGAACCAAATTAGAGCGGTTAAGCCAAGTGATTTGGCAGAACCGAGCGCCGCGAGTATCCACTCCTCCTTGTTTCCACCTTTCGAAGCCGAACTGGTTTCGAAAACTGCAGCGGGCTTCTCAGGAGCGATCCGCTTCAGCTCCTGCAGCGGAGCTGCAAAAATCGATTCAAAACTACGCCATTCACTATCCCATCCGTTCGCCGCGCGGGTTTGCGTTGTACCCCAATTATAGCCGTCGAGCCCAACAATATCGACGACATCATTTCCGGGATAATAGGGGGCGATCTGATTCCAAGGCATTGCCGGTTCGGAATCGGCGTTCGGGCAGAAGACCCAACGAACGCCATTTGCCTTTTGAGCACGGA
The DNA here is from genome assembly GCA_035710445.1 of Chthoniobacterales bacterium. Lineage (GTDB taxonomy): Bacteria > Verrucomicrobiota > Verrucomicrobiia > Chthoniobacterales > JAFAMB01 > DASTDH01. The sequence goes on along the minus strand of DASTDH010000402.1, from coordinate 9,819 downwards.
AAACTCCGACGACATGCCGAAACATCGCGCGATATTTTTCCGCGCTATCCGGTCCGAATTCCTGAGCACTGCCACCCCAATGATAGCGCGCCAGGTTCATCTCGTGAGCAAACCGGATCAGATACGGTTTTCCAAACTGACGGCTTTCTCGGGCAAATCGCCGCAAATAGCTGTCATACTTTCCTGCGCTAATTGATTCGGCGGGAATCATCTGTTCGCGCTTTTCAGAATCGAGAAATTTCGGCTCCCAAGTTAGTACTGGAAGAGCTCCACTCGCTTCGATGGATCGCAATGCATCGCCCGGAAAAATCCCGGTTTCCGGTTCAGACGGCCACTGCAGGTAAAACATGATTATACTGGGGCGGACGCCGGTCGCACTTTCCAGAGAATTCATCTCCGATCTGGTCGGCATCCCCTCGATCGCGAACCCGAACGCAGGCGGATCCGGTTCCTCCTCGGCCAAGCCAGCAATCATGGCGAGCGACACCGTCATCGTAACTAAAAGGAGACGGACGAGAGATCGCATCCGAGGATTCTTACGCCAAGATACGATGGGACTTGTTGACCACGGAACGTTCGGACATTTGGCTTGGAATTGCTGCTTCCGCCCGGTTGAAGTAAAACACGTTGGAAATCAACCAGGAGTTATACAGGCACCAAAAAGTGTTTACCAAAAGGGCCATAGCTGGTTCCTGTATATAGAAAAGCCGGTTTAAACCCCAGACAGCCGCAGCAAGCGTCACCGTCATCGCCAAAACTTGCGGCCACAGCGCGCGCAGCGGCAGCGAGTTACTGCCGGACTTGGGAGTGACGCCAAAGCGTCCCCGAATGCCAATGAGTCCCAGCAGGGAAGCCTTCATATAAACCGGAAACGCTATATTGGCGAGCAGCAGGCCGTAGTAAATATCGCGTCGCCGGTAGGTTCGGTCCCGAAGGGTGTTCATGAATGCGGTTATGGTCATGACGATGTATGGCGCAAAGAAGAGAAAAAAGATCCCTGGGTGAGCAAAGTACCGAGGTGTATCGAAAAACAAATAAATGACGGGACACACGAGCAAAACCAGGAAAGCCCAACCAACAAAATAGTAGGTAGCTGAAAGCATGTATTCGAACCACTTGGTCAGCAGCATCGCCCGCGGATTGCGCAGAAAGCCTCGAAAGATCTGTCGGCAGGCCCCTGTTGTACCTAGCGCCCACCGGAATTGTTGCTTGAAGTAACCGCCCAGATCCTGCGGGCCCATTCCAAAAGAGCAAATCCGATTGAGATAAGCGGAGCTCCAGCCATTTGAATGCAACTCGATCGAAGTGGCAAAATCTTCGGTGACAGAAGACTCATCAAATCCTCCGACCTGTACGAGCGCTTCACGCCGAAACATTACATTCGTACCGCAGCAGAACATGGCGTCTTGGGTCCCCTTCCCTTCACAAATGTACTCGTAGAAGATGACTTGTTGCAGTCCGGCTGCGCGCGCTACTCGATTGTTTTCGAAGTTACTGTAGTACTGCGGCCGCTGGACGAAGGCTATCTTCTCATTTGCCTCCATGATCTGGACCAGCCCTTCCGCAAAATCGGGCAGTGGGTTCATGTCCGCATCGAATATGGCAATATACTTTTCGGCACCGGGAGTACCTGTTTTCTGAAACTGACTAAACTCGTAACCTTCCGGAGGACGCCCTTCGATAAAGTCCAAAAAATCGTTGATCATTCCGGCCTTGGCTCCACGCCAGCGTCGCCGAAAAAGATTTACTCCAATCCGCCGACAAAGGTCATCAATCGCCGCGCGATACTGCAGCATCTCCTGCTCTTTTCCTTTTGCGAGGTCGTAGCGGGTATCGTCAAGAAAGTAAATGTACTTGTTTGGATAAGTAAGATTGCGGAAGCAGATGAGATTGGCCTCCACGACGTCAAGCGGTTCGTGGTAAGAGGAAACAACGATGGCTACCGGGGGATATTCGTCCAATTCCAGGATCTGTTCCGATGCTGTTACCCGTCGGTTACGCCCGATCAGGACGCGCCAAACGTTTCCGAAATAGCCGAGGCAGTTGATCAGGAAGAAAGCCTCGGCAAAAAGCAAGGCCGCGGAAGTTAATCGTTCGTACCAGAAACCCCCACCGACCAGGAATAGGACTATTCTCACCACCAGGTAACTACAGACCGACAGAATCGCGATTACTACCAATGGGATTAACCAAGAGTTTGTAACCGAGGCTTTCATTCGTTCGCTCATATTAAAATCGGCAGGTCGCGAGCCAGTACATCCGTTTTACCTCCAGGTGGCAACCTGCGCCATCTCCTTCCGCGGTACCGTGTCGGCAGGATTCAATGCGCTGAGCTCCCGATACGTGCGGATCGACTCATCATACCGACGCGACCAACTCAGGACCCGGGCCAAGGAAAGAATGATCTTTGCATTATCAGGAAACTCGTTGTGCAATCGGGTGAGAAGTTCGATCGACTCGCCATAGCGGTGCGCAGTCGCGAACGCTTGTGCCAGCCCGATGCGAGCCGGAAAATATTCCCGATCCTTTGCTAGCGCCGCCTGATAGAGGGTAATGGCAGAATCCAGGTGCCCATCTTCCGCGTAAAGCCCAGCTAGAGTATTCAGATCCTCCAGTGTCACACCCGGCGATGCGACCATTCTGTGGACGAAGCCGCTCTCCGCCGCGGGTCCACCGGCGAGCAGATAGCGAGTTCTGATGTCCCTCGAGTCCGATTCCTGAGCACGTCGAAAATACCCTTCAGCGCTCTTTTCATCTTTTTGAGCACGAGCCAAGCGGCCCAACCCAATCCAGCCGAAGAGGCGACCTCCCGAAAGAGTACTTAAACGGCGGAAATCTTCTTTCGCTTCGTTATAACGGTGAAGCCTCCAAAGTGCCTCAGCACGCAAATTTAGTGCCTCGATCTGTTTGGGATCGCTCCGAAGAACCGCGTCAGCGTATGGAAGCACCGCTTGGAAATCTTTCTGGAGCAAACGTCCAGTTGCCAACCCGATGAGTGCTCTCTGTCGTGCCCCCGGCTTTTTGGTCAGAGGTCTATATTCGGCTTCGGCCGCTTCGTACTGTTGCTCGGCAATCAGCACTCCGGCTAAGTCCAATTTGGCATCGATGTCCTCCGGATGCTTCCGGAGATAGGCACGAAGAACCTTTTCGGTCAGGTAAAAGTCGCCCCAGGACCGCGCCTGGCGAGCGTACCGCAAACGCAATTCCGCAGCGTTACCGGACTTGGTAAGAGCGTGTTCGTATAGGTCTCGGCTGCGTGCGAAATGGCCGCGGGCAGCCTCGATGTCGGCCAGATCGGCCAGGAGAACCGGATCATTGCGCCGGATCTCGAGTAGCCCGCGCAGTTCGCTCTCTGCTGCTTCCGTTTTTCCCAACTTCCAAAGTACGCGCACCAGTTCCTGGCGCGCGTTGAATTCGCTGATCTGATCTGATGGGGGTACAATGGTCTCAACTTCAGTTTGGGCTCGAGCTGAGAATAGAACGGCGCCGAGCAGCAGAGCGAGCGGAAGATGGCTCCTATTCATTCAGGCTTTGGCGAAGCTGCTCCGCCGCTTTTTCGTTCTGGCCGGCCCAACTTAAAACCATCCCGTATTTTCGGCGAACCTGCTGGTCGTGCGGACGCGCCTTGAGAATTGCTTCGTAGGAGGAGATTGCTTCTGGATACCGTTTCGTCCAGCTCTGAACGTCAGCAAGCTTCAACCGCACCGCCCAATCCTCTGGCTTGCGTTCCAGATAGCTCGAAAAAATGCGAATCGCAGGCTCGTAATCTTTCTTGGCCACAAAGAGATCGGCCAACATCAGCTTTCCTTTATCGTCCAGCTTGTCCTCGGGTACCCCCTTCAATGTAGCCGCTGCGGCTTCACTGTTGCCGGTCCAGTACAACACTTCGCTGAGTCCGATCTTCGCTTCGAGATTGTCCGGCTCCGTCGCCAATATCTGGCGGTATGCCTCCATGGCTTCGGCGTATCGCTTGTCGTAGGTTAGAACTTTTGCTAACTCCAGACGAGTGGCGGTATCGCTTATCTCTGCTTCACTGGGCGAGGGCTCAGCTGTTGCTGAAGGGCTCGGAGCCGCTGGATCGGCGGCGCGTACCGGACTGATGAACAAAGCGCAGACAATCAACGCGGCTACACTGGCTCGAATTCTCATGGTCTAGCGAGGAGTCTTCTATATTCGTCTTCAGATTCTTTGTAATGGCCGGCCCAACTCAGGACACGGGCAAGGTTAAGGCGGGCCTGTCGATTTGCCGGCTCAGCAGCCAATACCTGACGAAAACCCTGGACGGCTTCATCATAGCGCCCTTGCCAGCTGAGCATGTCCGCCAACTCAACCTCGGCCGTCGTTTTCTGCTTTGGCTCATTGGCCGCCTTGAGGTAGTAGGGAGCGGCATCGTCATAGAGAGACGCCTGGCGATAAATGCGCGCCAATTGTAATTCAGCCGGAGGATCTAGTTTGCCCCCCAGAGCAAGGTACCTGGCAAAGAGAGGAACGGCTTTAGCCGCTTGTTGGGTTTTTTGGTAGACTCCGGCGAGAAGTTTGATCGCCCAGAGGTGCTCTGGATGATCATCGAGCAGATGAGTTAAGACGATCTCGGCTTTGTCGGAACGATCGGCCGCCAACCAGCATTTGGCCAAGCGCATGGACACCCTGGGATCGTTAAGCTTCTGCGCTGCGCGCTCGTAAAACCCTGCGGCATCCAGATAACGACCTTGCCCAAATGCAATCTCGCCCTGTCGGAAAGCAACCCACGGCCACTCGATCTGGCGAAAAAGCATCGAAACAGCCAGCGTAACAAGAAGTATGTAAAGCCCTAGCTTCACAGGAAAATTGCCGGCCTAAAGCTGGCCGCAGCCGCTTTTGGCACGGGTGCAAGTGTGGAGGGAAACCTGGTCATTAGCCATTTCGCGTTTGATGGGCGCACTCCTATAATAATCATGAAAACCACGATTTTTGTAAAGACTTGCCTTGCCTCAACTGCGCCAGCTTGAACCATCGACTTTGTTGCTCGGTATTGCGTGGCCCCCGATCACGTCGAATTCTCGCCCCTAGATTCCCTCCCAGTTTCCCGTATTCTGTATCCTGTATTCCGTATTCTTTATTCTCCCATCGACGCTGTGCTTCGCTTTGACATCCTGACCTTATTCCCCGGCCTGTGCGCAGGTGCCTTTGCCGAGAGCATACTCGGAAAAGCTAAAGAGAATCGCCTGATTGAAGTTCGCTGTTTAAACATTCGCGATTGGGCCACCGGCAAACATCGACTCACTGATGAACCGCCGTACGGTGGCGGACCGGGAATGGTGATGAAGCCGGAGCCAATCTTCGCGGCGGTGGAAGCAATCCGAACCGAGCGGTCCCGGGTGATCCTGATGTCGCCGGGTGGACGTCGATTCGATCAGGGGTTCGCTCAAGAGTTGGCCAAGGAAGATCATCTGATTTTCATTTGCGGCCATTACGAAGGGATCGATCATCGAGTAGCGGAACATCTGGCCGATGATGAATTATCGGTAGGCGACTTCGTCCTAACGAACGGAGCGATCGCAGCCGTCCTGGTCGTTGACGCGGTGGCCCGTTTGATTCCCGGCGTGTTGGGAGACAGTGACTCGGCGGCCAATGATTCATTCAGCGATGGCTTGCTCGAATACCCGCAATACACGCGCCCAAGCGAGTTTCGTGGCTGGAAGGTGCCCGAAATTCTGCTGTCCGGGAATCATCGCGCGATTTATGAGTGGCGTGTAGAGCAGGCGAAAAAAAAGACGGCTGAGACCCGCCCAGATCTCATCGATGACTCGAAGTGAGAGAGATCATGTCGTCAAAACTGCAAGCCTCGCGGCTTAAATGAAGATCCTTCCCCTGGTAAGTCACACCTGGTCCATCCGGCGATTCTTGTTCGGATCCATTTTCAGCGGAGGGATCGCGGCGATCCTACTTTTTCTGTTTTATTTCATCTGGTCACTCGCATTTGACCTTCAGCAGGTTGGGCGAATTCCGGAACGCTCCTGGATTTACGACAAAGACGGAAACGTCTACAGCCGATTATACGGCGAAAATCGGATTCTACTGGAATCCAACCAAATCTCTCCCCTGTTCAAAAAAGCATTATTAGCTCGGGAAGATTCCCGCTTCTTCGAACACCATGGAATCGATTTGGTTGGAATCTTTCGTGCCGTTACCAGCAATCTTACTCATTTAACGCTCCTGCAAGGCGGTAGCACAATCACGCAGCAACTCGCCCGCAATAGTTTCGATCTCGGGGGCAAAACTTTGAGCCGGAAAATTCTCGAAGCATTTGTGGCGCTCCGGATCGAGCAATCGTTTAGCAAAGACCAGATTCTCACTTTTTACATCAATCGAATCTATTTCGGATCAGGCTACTATGGACTGGAGACCGCCAGTCAGGCGTATTTCGGAAAACCGGCCTCCAATGTGAACCTGGACGAAGCGGCGACTCTGGCCGGCTTAATTCGCAGTCCGAACCGCTATTCGCCCCTCAAGAATCCAAACGGTGCGACCACTCAGCGGAATGAGGTGCTGGATCGCATGGTCGAGCTCAAAATGATTGCGCCCCAAGAAGCGGAAGCCGCGAAAACCACGCGGTTGAAGATCGCCAGCAGGCGTTCGTCTGTGCCACAGCAGAACTATGCAATGGACGCGCTCTATCGGGAACTGCAAGGAATCGTGAGCCAAGACCAGATCGATGCCGGTGGACTCCGGATTTACACCACGCTGGATCCGATCCTGCAGCAAGCAGCCGAATCGGCGATCGAGAGTTGGCTCGAGCAGGTCGAGAAAAAATCGAATTACAAACACCCTCAGAAATCAAGCTACAGCGACGCCGCGCGCGCTGCGGAAGATCCCACTCCTTATCTGCAGGGAGCGACCCTTGTTTTGGATAACCGGAACGGCGGTATTCGTGCGTTGGTGGGCGGACGCGATTTCCGCGACAGCAAATTCAATCGGACGCTGCAGGCCTATCGCCCGATCGGCTCAACTTTCAAACCGTTTGTTTATGCGGCCGCCTATGGACAAGGATTGTTTCCAGGTACGCTGATCAGTGACGATCCCTTGCAGCCCGGGGAAGTACATACTGCTCCGCGTTGGACACCGAGTAATTCAGACGGAACAAATCGCGGAACGCTGCCGGCTCGGGATGGCCTGATTTTTTCACGAAACACCATGACAGTCCGAGTCGGCGAAAAGGCCAGTTTGGACAAAGTACACGATCTGGCGGTGTTGGCTGGCCTTGCTCCCGATATTCCCAAACTACCCGCGATCTATCTCGGAGCATTCGGCTCGACGGTCAAGGATGTGACCGCCGCCTACAGCGCCTTCGCGGCGGGAGGAGTTCGACGTGAGCCGTATCTGATCGAGCGTGTCGATGACCAGGACGGAACGATTCTCTATCAAGCACATCCACAACAACGGCAGATCCTCTCGCCGGCGATTGCCTGGATGGTCGCGCAAACCTTGCGCGGCGTGATTGAACGCGGCACGGCGGCATCAGCAAAATCGCTCGGACTTGACCGGATAGCGGCGGGAAAAACTGGAACCACCGATGAGTACAAGGATGCCTGGTTCGTCGGGTTTACGAACTCGTTGACCTGTGGTGTCTGGGTCGGTTTCGATCAGCCGCAAACGATCGAGCAGAAGGGATATGGCGCGACACTGGCCCTTCCGATCTGGGTCCGTATCATGGAAAAAGCTTCCCGCCAGCAGTATGCCGATGGAGAATTTCCTCCCCCGGAAAAGCTGGTTCAGGTACAGCTCTGTTCGGTCTCAAACCAGTTGGCAACTTCCGATTGTCAGGCAGCCGGCACTAGCTACCAGATTTTGTTACCGCAATCGATGTGTCCGCAACAAAGTTGTTCTGTCCATCAAGGCCGATGGTTGAATCCGGATGAGGAACCTACCAGGAACGAAGAGAACTTCCCGCAACGTTTCTTTCGTTCGTTGCGGAACCTGTTTGGCAGGTAACGGGTCATTCTCGCCTTATGCTCAAATGACATAGCAAATAGCAGATAGCAAATCGTGCGCGGCGTCGATTGGTAGCGGCGACTGTCCAACCGAAGCCGAATGCCGTACCGGGCCCCCAAGCATTACGGAGCACCTAGTACGGCAAGCCGAGCAACGCAGTCGCCACCGCTTACCATCATCGCACCGCACCGGTTGCCCGAAAAACGCCAAGGCGACTGCGTTTTGGGGCTGGTGTAAATGAGTCGCTCCGTTCGAATCTCTCGGTTTAACGAGACGAAGTGCTTCGGGTGGACAGTCGCCGCTTGTACCGAAGACACGCTACACAACGTTTGGATCCTCCTCAGCCGCTACTCCACTACTTCATTACTCCATCAGAGTCAGTTGGCCGCCACCGTAAGCAACAGCAGCACACCACCCATCAACAAACTAAAGGACCAGATCAGATCGACGTTGAACCACGATCGGCGCAGCACCGCCAAACCGATGCAGTCATAAACCAGCCAAGCGATGATTCCGGCCACAGCTAGATGCGAGATCGTATGGACGAGCACAGCGCCAGTGGCAAAAGGTAAGCTTGAAAATAGTAGTCTACTTTTGCCGCTCAATGTTTCTCCGCATGTCACTCCGAGCAGGAGCGGTAGCAGCATCATACCGGCGCCGTGTGCGCTTGCCATGATCCAAGACCAGCTGATGAGATCCCAGAAACCAACCCGCATTCCGACCCAGACTGGGTGTCGTGTTCGCCACAATCTCCACCCGCCTAATCCGAGAAGAATTGCTGCACCAGCGAGTTGCAGCCATTCACGCGGCACTGCAGTACCAAGCACAAAAAGAACAAACACGACGAGCCCGATCGCCAGTGCATGGCCAACAGCCATCGGGATCAGAGCGCGGAAGACCGCGCCGCGTGATCGATGTTGCAATCCAAGCGCCACCGCAAACAGCCATCCCATAGCGGGGTTAAGCCCATGCCATGCACCAAGTAGGACCAGGGTTAGCCAAGGCCATTGCGCCAAGCTCATGAACAGACGTGCTTTCAGGATGGATAACAATAGGAATCGGAAGAGGTGTCGCCGCCGTCAAGGTGAGCCTGGTGCAGTCGATGCTCGTTCGAAGTTACAAAGAATTTTGGATCGAAGCGCAGGGAACCATCTGGCATCGCGTCCGCTTTAACGAACCAGGTACGAATTCCTTCCGGATAAAATTGCTTGTCCCAAGCTGCATAGAGGGAATTTGTCAGGTACACCCTTCGGCCGTCGCGACTCAATTCTACCATTTGCGGCCCGCCATTCAGACGGAGACTGGAATCATGCGGATGCGAGGCCCGGCGGACGATTCCGCCGATCTGGAGTACCGAAGTCAGCTTCGGGTTATCCGGCGCCGAGACATCGTAACGGCGCAGTTCTCCCGTTCCCCAGCAAGAAACGTAGAGCCATTTGTCATCCAGTGATAGGTTCAGATCGGTGACCAGCGGAGGAACTGCCTTAAATCCGTGCAAAAGTGGAGGCAACAAATCCGGCTCCGCGGGTTCGGCCGGAATTTCAATCACCTTCTTTGCCGCCCATTTTCCGTTATCGCGACTCCATAGCCAGATGGAAGCCGACAGGTCTTTAAGAGAGATAACGACGCCAACAAATCCGTAGGTACGATTTGGATCGTGCGATGGCCGGAGTTCCAAGACCATCTGATATTCCTTCCCCAGATCGATGACCTGCTCGTGCTTGCGCTTGCGAAGATCCCACACGTGCAATTGATGACTATAGCCGCTATTCAGGAGATGATCGGGCTGCAGCCCCTCTTCAATCTGGTTCGGAACTCCCCATTCGCTGGTGAGCAACGTGTCGTGAC
>DASTDH010000401.1:0-5179 GCA_035710445.1 Chthoniobacterales bacterium | reverse complement strand
CGCTACCGGCATTTCAAGCCTCGGCCATTGCCGTATCGACCGTGACTACATCACGACCTCGGCTCTTCGGGATCAAAAGCAATAACAGAGACGCAATCGCAAGGAGGAGCAGGTTAATTAAGCTGGAGATCACGAAGCCGTGTGCATAGTCCGCTGCCGTGGCATGGGAGGGAATCGCCGAGAAGACGATGGCGCCAATTACCGCGATACCAACCGAGTTAGCCACCTGCTGGGCCATTGAGGCGACTCCGGCGGCGAAACCGGCGTCTCGCGCTGGCACACCGCTTAGCACCGTATTGTACAGCGGAGCGGTCACCAAGCCCCGGCCGATCCCATAGATGAAGCAGGTAAGGACAAAGAGGAGGGAGGCATGGCCATGGCTTCCATTAGCCTGAATGGACATGCAGACTAGGGAGATAGCCAAAATCCCAGCGCCGAGATGCAGGGAGCTACGTCCGAAGTAACCGTTGAGCTTTCCTGAAAACGAAGATCCGATCAGGAATCCGAACGAGAATGGAGCAAGCAATAGTCCGGCGTGAAACGGGTCCAGGCGCAAGCTCAACTGTAAAAACAGGCTTAGCACCAATAACATCGAAGTGTGTCCCGCGAAGTAGATGCATGTGACCAGGATGCCGACCATAAAGCCTCTGTCCTGGAATAAGCGGGGCTCAATCAACGGAGAACCTCCGTCCAGCGAGTAGCCGCACTCGAATCGATAGAATGCGAAAAAGAAAGGGATGCTGGCGGCCAGGGCTCCCCATGCCCATGGTGGCCAGCCAGCATCGGTGCCCTCCATGAAAGGCAATGAAAACAGAAAGAGGCCGATACTAAGCAGCACGGTCCCAAGAACGTCGATGCCGGGAGGGTTTTTGGCCTTCGATTCGCCCAGAGTGAGAGACGCTGCCAGAATCGTGATCAGTCCTAGAGGGAGATTGATCAGGAAGATCGGTCTCCAACCCAGGTGGAACAGGTCGGCTTGGATCAAAAAACCGCCCAAGATTTGGCCGACGATCGAGCCGAATCCGATCATTGCTCCATAAATGCTGAAGGCAAGGCGTTTCGCCGATCCCGTAAAATTGACCTGAATGAACGACAGGGCTTGAGGAAACATGACTGCTGCGGCGCATCCCTGCAGCAGACGCCCAAATACCAGGGTTCCAGCGTCGCCTGCCCAGCCGCAGAAGGCGGACGTAGCCGTAAAGCCCGCCATTCCGAAGATAAAAACCTTTTTCCGGCCAAAGATGTCGCCCAACCTCCCTCCGGTGATGAGACAGACGGCATAAGTCAGACCGTATCCTGCCACAATCAACTCCGCCTCGCTGAAACCCGCATGTAACGAACCCTTGATCGATGGGATGCCGATATTGGCGATGAAGAAATCGATGACTCCGAGGAAAGGACCCACGAGCAACACCAGGAGCGATATCCATTTTTTTCGCTCGGCTTGATCCGATTCAAGTTTGCCTGGGCCACCCGTCTTCAGGCCGGTCAATGCAGGTTTAAGATGGGAACGAAAGCTCTTCTGGTCCTGAGAGGAATGCGTGCGGACCAAGAGACGATTCATAGGTTAGCCGCCAAAGTAATGGGGCAGGATCAATAAGTGAAATAGCTGGTTGTGCACGCTCCGATCTGAAATATAGATTGATTGGGTAGGGATACGCTTCTGTAAGCGTTCCTGAGGTCAGCGAATGGCGAGCCGACATGTGGGAGCAAATCCTTTCGGGAGGATCAGAAAGGAGTGACGATGGAACTGCGACACCTGCGCTATTTTAAAACCGTTGCTGAAGAGCTGAGTTTTACTCGAGCTTCGGCGCTGCTGCGTGTTGCTCAATCGGCAGTGAGCGCACAAATTCGAGACCTGGAAGCGGAGCTTGGCATCGCGTTGTTCGAGCGCAACAGTCGTCAGGTCCAACTGACTGCCGCCGGCAAAATCTTCCTGGATGGAATCGATCAGGTATTCCATACACTCGAAGATACCGGCCGAAAACTGCGCCGCATAGTTCGAGGAGACGCCGCCTCCCTTGCGATCGGCTTCATCGGTGCCCAAAGCCACGAGTGGATGCCACAGGTACTGAAGCGATTCCGGGTCGAGCACCCGGGTGTCGAAGTCACCTTGACGGAGATGGTGCCTTCTCAGCAAATGGAAGGACTGCTTGCCCGTACCCTGGATATCGGGCTAGTTGGCCCGATCGATGGAAAACCGCCGCCAGGCCTTCGGCTCGAATGTATTACCGAAGAAAATCCGATGGTTGGAGTATCGAGCGATCATCCCATTGCTCAAATGGACTCGGTCTCTCTCCCGCAGCTTCGGGATGAGCCGTTTATTTTTACATCCAGTAAGAATTCTCCGAACTACCGAGCATGGTTGTCCAGATTGTTCGATCGGGCAGGTTTCACGCCCAGAGTTGTACAGGAAGTGGATCGGGCGCGCACCGGCGTCCAATATGTGGCCGCTGGATTCGGTATCTCCATTTTTTCCGAACATATCAGTCGGTTGCCTGCTCCGGGCGTTAGTTTTGTTCCCCTGAAGCCGGTGGACCGAAAGATCCGATATGGAATCGCTTGGCGGAGAGTACCGGTGACCGAAGTGGTGACCCGATTTATCGACTATGTGAAGGATCAGTACCGCAGGTAAGTCAGGGCGCGATCGCCGATAACGTAAACGCGAAAGCCTCAGCAATCAGTAATCGGCGATCAGCGAGAAGCATAAGTCGTATAGGACCTATAAGTCGCATGGGACCTATCGGAAGCGATGCGCGCCGGATCCGTCGTTGTCGACGTCGACGGCGTTCTCCGCGTATTTTTCATGCGATCACCCCAGCTTCCTTAAAACTGAAATACCCGTTACTGCCGTTTTGCGGCGTGCCGATGATCACGTGATCGTGTAGTGTGATTTGCAAAATTCTTGAAGCTTCAGCAACGCGTCGGGTCAATCTGGCATCTGCTTCGCTCGGTGAGGGGTCGCCGGACGGATGGTTATGGACAAGAATAAACGAGAACGCCGAGTGAGTGATGGCCGCTTTAAAAATCTCTCGAGGATGAGCCAAGCTCTCGTTCAAAGTCCCAAGCGAGATCTCCTGGACGGTGATAAGCCGCTGCTTGGCGTCGAGTAATACGGCCCGGAGCGATTCTCGGTCCAGGAGATGCATCTCCGGGCCCAGCAGATCGTAAACTGTTTGCGGGTTATCGATCGGCTCATTCCTGATCCGCTCTGCGGCCAAACGCGCTCCGACTGCGAAGGAAGCAGCCAGTTGGATCGCTTTGGCTATGCCGATACCTTTGACCTTCGCCAGCTCCAAGGCGGGAGTTCGTGCGAGGCCGGCCAACGATCCGAATCGTTGCAGTAACTGTTCTGCCAACACGATGACGTTAGCGCCGCGAGTACCTGTTCTGAGTAGAATGGCGATTAGCTCAGCATCGCTCAGTGCAGAAACGCCCCGCGCCAACAATTTTTCTCGCGGCCGCTCCTGCGCAGGTAACTCGTTGATTGTGCATCTAACCATCTAACAACATATAAATAAAGAGTTATTATAAATGGCGCAAGCCTGTTTTATTAGCAGGGAACGATGCCGAAGCTGAAGCCCTGTAGGCCATTGTTCTCAATTTTGGCAAGCAAATCGAGGATTCTGCGCCTAAAATGGCGACGCATGAAAAAACTGTTGCTTAGCCTATTATCAGTCGGTGCGCTCGTCGGTAACGCGAGCGCAATGGGCCCGTTAGGGTCGTCCATGATTAAACATGATCGCCAAGGTGATCGACGGACTATAGTCATCCCAGCCGCGGACCAAGCCCACAAAAGCGCGGTTCTGGGACCTATTCACCCGTGTCGCGTTGCGGTCTTGGGCCCCATCCACCCTTGCCGCTTAGCCTAGGATCTATGTATACCTTGATTCCGGCCGGAGCCGCGATATCCGGCCGGCGATCAGGGCGCAATAAAAGTGGCGTGATCGGTCACGACTTTCCAACCGTCGGGGAATTTCCGGAAAACGGCGGTGTCGGTAGAATAGAAGTTACGATCACCACATCGTACAGTCCACCAATTCAGAGCGAGGGCCAAATCAGGTCCTAGGCTTTGAATCTTCACCCGTTCGAGACTTAGAACGCCCATTTCATTGCGGTTGGGATAACTCCGCTGATAAGTTGCCAGAAGATTGTTCCAGCCAAGGATCTGCTCCCCATCGGACACGATCAAAAGATTATCCGAGTTCCAAAAGAATTCCAAGTAGTGCTCGATGTCATGAGCGTTCCAAAGCGCCACCATTTGGTTGATGATGCCATAAATTTCCTGGTCATCGCCGCTCAGTGGCATTGATGGAGTCGAAGGCTTGTTGGAATCGAAAGTCCACTCACCATATGGCTGACCGTCCTCTGCGATCAGAGGTTGCCAAAACGAGAGCAGCAGGATGGCAAGAAGAATTCGCATACGGTTCAATAAACGGCCGCATCCGCGATCTCTGATGCGGCACCGAAAGTACCAAGCCGACCAGTCGAAGGCTACTTAATATCCAAAGTTTTTCGGATCAAGAAATCGCAGCATTGAAAAAAGCAATTGTTCATGCGGCCCCCTTGCCGATTCTTAGGTCGAGCCGGTCTTCCGAGTTGCCAGGCACCGCCAACGTTCTCTCGGCAATACGTTCGCTTGTGACCAACTCGTGCTCCGTCACTTCCAATGACGACGTTTGATCTGCCGACGTCGCCCCTGCTTAACCGAGCAGACCGAGGCCGAACTGAGGGAATATCCCAAAGAGAAAAATTAAAAGGACGAGCGCAGATATGGTTACGGCGGAAAGCCGGGTCACCGGGATCACGGAGTTATTAGTCGCCGCGGTCTGCCAGTACATGGCTCTGACCACTTTCAGATAATAGTAGAACCCGCAGCCCACCGTGACGACACCCAATACCAGGAGCAGGAATTGCTGTGATTCGTAAGCGACCTTGAACACCAGGAATTTGCCCAGGAAACCGGCGGTAAGAGGTACGCCGGAAAGCGACATCATCGAGACGAGGAGGCCAAAAGCAAGAAAAGGAGAGCGCTTTCCGAGGCCATTAAAGTGGGTGATATCATCACCCTCCGAATGCTTCGCGACAATGATCAATATCAAAAACGAGAGCAGGGTCATCAACAAATAAGCTGCCAGATAGACAATCACGGCTAAGCCGGCATCGAATGCTCCTACGC
>DASTDH010000400.1:0-4062 GCA_035710445.1 Chthoniobacterales bacterium | reverse complement strand
CCGTTTCGTTTTGCCCCGGACGGTAAATCCAGGTCGCCGAATAACGATACCTGCCCGGCGAGCCGATCCTTTTGTCGAGCGGTTCCCACCGCCAGGGCTGACTCGATCTGGCTAAAGAGCTCGGCTCGATCTTTTCCGGTAAAGTCGAAAGCGCCGGCGCGCACCAGGTTTTCCAGCAACTTCCGATTCACCGATCGAGAGTCCAACCTGCTGCAGTAATCTTCCAGCGACTGAAATGATCCAGCCTTTTCTCTTTCCCGGATCGCGGCGGCGACCGGAGCTTCGCCGATATTTTTGATGGCGGAAAGCCCGTAGCGAATACCGTGGCGCTCCATCTCCGACTCCGGTACAAACTTGAGCCCGCTCTTGTTTACGTCCGGTGGCAGGATCGCGATATTCATCCTCTGGCATTCCGCGACGAAGACCGAAATTTTGTCGGTATTGTTGACCTCGTTGCTGAGCAAGCCGGCCATGAATTCAACCGGATAATTGGCTTTGAGATAAGCGGTCTGATAACTGATCAGGCCATAGGCGGCGCTGTGGCTTTTGTTGAATCCGTAGCCCGCGAATTTCTCGAGCAAATCGAAAATGGCATTCGCTTTTTTCTCTTCGATGCCGTTTACCCGTTTGCAGCCGGCGAGGAAGTTCACCCGCTCCTTCGCCATTTTCACTTTGTCCTTTTTACCCATCGCCCGGCGGAGAAGATCGGCTTGGCCGAGTGAATATCCGGCCAGCACGTTAGCGGCTCGTTGCACCTGCTCCTGATAAATCATGATCCCATAGGTGTCGGCACAGACGTCCTTCAAAAGTGGGTGTTCGTACTTAATTTTGGTCAGCCCTTTTTTCCTTTTGATGTAATCCGGTATGAGTTCCATCGGGCCGGGACGATACAGGGCGATCAGCGCGATAATATCGTCGATGGTACTCACATCGAACTGCTTGCACAGATTGGTCATACCGCCGGATTCCAACTGAAAAACGCCGACCGTTTCGCCCCGATTGAGCAGATCAAAGGTTGGCTGATCATCGAGCGGGATCTTCTCCAGAGAAAAATCCGGATCTTTTTGGCGGATTAACGTGACGGCATCTTGCAGGACCGTGAGGGTCTTCAGTCCCAGAAAATCCATTTTCAGCATGCCGAGGTCAGTCAATGGCCCCATTTCGTATTGGGTAACGACTTCGTCGTCATTGCCGCGACAAAGTGGGATGTATTCGTCCAGCGGCCGATCGCCGATGACAACGCCAGCCGCGTGAATACCGGTGTTGCGAGTAAGGCCTTCGAGCACGGTCGCATAGCCCCACAGCTGTTGAGTGGCTTCCTCGGTTGCGACCGCTTGCTTCAATTCGGGGTTCTTTTCAATGGCGCCTTTCAGCGTGATTCCGAGCTCGTTTGGAATCATTTTAGCGATACGATCGGCGTCGGAATAACTGAGCCCCATCACTCGTCCAACATCGCGAATCACGCTCTTCGCGCCGAGCGTGCCAAACGTAATGATCTGAGAAACCGCCCGAGATCCGTATTTTTCGCGAACGTAATCGATGACTTCTCCCCGCCGGTTCTGACAAAAATCAACGTCGATATCAGGTGGGCTGACCCGTTCCGGATTCAGAAACCGTTCGAAGATCAGGCCAAACCGCAACGGATCGAGATCGGTGATCTCAAGCACGTAAGCGGCCAGCGAACCCGCAGCCGAACCGCGACCGGGACCGACTGGAATTCCATGCGACCGGGCATAATGAATAAAATCCCAGACAATCAAGAAATAGCTGGTAAAGCCGGTCTTCTCCAAAATGGTAAGCTCGTAGTCCAGGCGCTGCCTGAGTTCCTGATCGTTTTCAGCGCGCTCTCCGTAGCGCTGGCGCAAGCCGGCCGAGCAGAGCTCACGTAAATACTCTTCACGTGACTTCCCCGGAGGCGGTTCGTAAGCCGGATATTTCGAAGTGCTGAAATCAAGTTGCAGATCGCACATCTCAGCGATGCGCAGCGTGTTGGTCAGAGCCTCCGGCACGTCATTGAATAGCTGAGCCATTTCAGCGAGCGACTTGAAATAGACCTCGGTCGGGTAATGCATCCGACGCTCGTCATGCAGCATCGATCCGGTGCCGATACAAATCATCACATCATGCGCTTCGTGATGAGAGCGCTCAAGGAAGTGGACGTCATTGACCGCGACCAGCGGAAGGTCCAGCTTCTTCGCGAGAACTTTGAGTTGCGCGTTGACCAGATGTTGGGCCTCAAGGCCGTGATCGTGCAATTCGAGAAAGAAATGATCTTTACCAAAGATATCGGCAAACTCCGCAGCGGTTCGCTCCGCTTTCTTAAGATCACCGCTTTGAATTGCGACATTGATTTCGCCCTTCAAACAGGCGCTCATCCCGATCAGCCCGGCCCTATGTTTGGCTAGCAATTCCTTGTCGATCCGCGGCTTGTAGTGAAATCCGTCGAGGTGTGCGGCCGAAACTAGCTTTACCAGATTGCTGTAGCCGATGAGATCCTTAGCCAACAGCGTAAAGTGAAAGGAGGCATCTCGAGCCGAAGTCGCGCTTCGATCCTCCATTTTGCCGGGCGCCATATACACCTCGCATCCAATGATCGGCTTAATCCCGGCTTTCCGTGCCGCCTGATAAAACTCGATGGCGCCGTACATGTTGCCATGGTCAGTAATGGCCACTGCCGGCATATCGAATTCGGTAGCTTTCTGTATCAGGTCCGGAATCCGGATAGCTCCGTCCAGGAGCGAGTATTCAGTATGGAGATGCAGGTGAACGAAAGAATCAGACATCGGTCCAAGCAAGTTAATCGGGAAAGGATAGGCGGCAAATACGGATACGCATTTTCAAATTTAGAAGCCGGAATACGGAACCCCGGATGAAAACTGCGGCAAATACATCACAGCAATACGTGTCTGAACTGCGGATTTCACACCTTTCTGAGGCCGCTCGGATAGCCTGAGGTCCCTCAAATTTTCTCATGCCTTAACGCCACGGCCAGCCGAATATGCACGGCAACACAACGATTCGCACAGCCTTACTAGGGAACAGAATCGTCCCGGAGGCGACGCGAAGATAGTAGCCCGCCACTTTAGTGGTGGGTTTGCGTTTTTTTTGACCAGTCCGTCCCGGGAGGGACGATCGAGTTTCGTTTCTCAGCGCCCGATTTCCTTGATCTGCAACGACACAAGCTTCTGGCCGCTGTTCGAGTGCTCGTCCTCGATCAACTGCTGGCCGACCTCAACAAATCCCCGCTTTTGGTGGAACCGCAATGAGACGGGATTCGGAGGGTCGATGTGAATCTCGCAGGCCAGTCGAGAAACGCCGCGGGCAATGGCATATTTCTCCAATCCCGTGTAAAAATCGGTTGCCAAATGACGACCTCTGAAATCCTCGGAAATGACGATCCGATCGATGTAGAGGAAATTTTCGTAGTGAGCCTGGAACCAAAAGAAGTTTGGGTTGTCGTATTCCGCATCGGGGAGGAAAGCCAGTAGAAAACCGGATACACTTTCCGCTGAGGTTGCGATCTGGAAAACCGCCGCTTGGCTGGAAATGCGGGATAACTTCGGCGGATCAAGCGGACTGAGGAATCGCTCTGATTCATGGTTGAGCGCCAGGATCGCCGGGAAGTCGGACTGGGTAGCAACCCGGTATTGAAAGTTGCTCATATCTTGGATCATGCCGAGAAGCGATCACATCTCAATCAGTGGCGCTGCTTGTTCAAGCTTAAGTCGATGAAAAATTGTTGGCATTCGTCCCACTGGTGGCATTGTTGGCATTGCTTTTCGGCCGGGGTGGCGAAATTGGCAGACGCGCCAGACTTAGGATCTGGTCCCTCACGGGTTAGGGGTTCGAGTCCCCTCCCCGGCATTTCCTCTTCGCAACAGCACTGAGTGCTAACGAGTTACGCATTTTCTCTCGGAGCTCTCTGGTTT
Organism: Chthoniobacterales bacterium; assembly: GCA_035710445.1. Lineage (GTDB taxonomy): Bacteria > Verrucomicrobiota > Verrucomicrobiia > Chthoniobacterales > JAFAMB01 > DASTDH01. Next base: position 133 of record DASTDH010000400.1, on the reverse strand, counting down.
CTATAAAAAAAGCTGGCCAAAAGTGCGTTCGCCGATTAGTTACGATTAAGTGCTAACAAGAACGATTAGACCCGATTTTGTGGGGCCAAAAAAGGGCCAACAAACTAGAGGATTTTGGCAAAAATCTGGTGCA
>DASTDH010000399.1:0-30449 GCA_035710445.1 Chthoniobacterales bacterium | reverse complement strand
CCGCCGTCGGAGACCGTCGGATCCGACGCATTGAGCGCCAAACGAGATAGCTGTCTGCTGCTCAAGGAGGTCAGCGGTGGCAACGGTGATTGCGTATTCACGTCCATATTTCGCGACCAAACGCTCCACAATTTCGTCGGCCGTTCGCCCGGCGTTCGAATAGAAAATCTGAATGCCGCCGGGCTCGGTTACCTCGTTGACTCTGTCGCCTTTGCCATCGAAAACGACAACCACATGTATGCCGCTAAGGTCTTGATATTCCGTAAGCGTCTTCACCAGATCGTCTCGAGCGGCAGCCCCGTTGCGCCGCTGCAAGGCCAGCAATTCAGGCCAGGCAAAGATGATGCTATGCCCGTCTACGATCAGAAAACTGTCCGGCATCCCAGGCATAGAATACCGGGAAAATCGGGATTACGCCAGCTGGGCTGGTGGATACCGCCGGTAGCTCGATCCCGCTCGTGGAGCCGGCGTTTGCGAACTGTGCCAAGGCGACTGCGCTAAAAGGGCTCGCTTAATTCCTTTCGTTTAAGCATACGGGTTCGGCCCGACGTTTGGCTTTCGATCGGACAGTCGCCGCCGAAGAGGCAGGCCCGCCCAATGACCGATCACCGGTTCCCGGCGCTAATTCGAGCCTGCAAGCCGAGCACTTACTTCCAGTATTTCCTCGGGCGGAACTCCACGGAGTTCATACACACGCAAGATCGTTTCTTCGATCAAGTTGTTTGGGCAGGACGCACCAGCGGTAATGCCGATCACCAGTGGACCGCTGGGCAGCCAGTCTGCTGTCGATATTTCCGCCTTCTTATGCAAATTGAAGTGAGTAATCTTGGTGGCGCTTTCCAGCTTGTCGGCTCCCCGAATGAAGTAGGTAGGCAATTTCGCTTCTCCCATCTCAGCCAGATGGGACGTGTTCGAACTGTTGTAACCTCCTACCACTAGGAGCAAATCCATCCTGACATTAAGCAGCTCTCGGAGCGCTTCCTGTCGCTCCTGGGTCGCACCGCAAATCGTATCAAAAAAGCGAAAGTTTTTCAGACCTTCAATTGGACCATCCCGATCCATGATCGCTGCCCGAATGCGGCGTTGGACCTCTTCAGTCTCACCTCGTAGCATGGTTGTTTGGTTGGCAACCCCGACAGCCTTCAGGTGCAATTCGGGATCAAATCCGGGCGAGTGCGCGTCTTTGAAATGCTCCAACAAATCGTCTTTGTTTCCGCCATTCCGAATGTAGTCGCAGACGTAATCGGTATCTGCGAGGGTTAATACGACCAGGTAATGACCATGACCTGAGCCGAGTGCCCGCGAAGCGGTCGCCTTGGTCTCTTCGTGTTCCGCCTTGCCATGAATGATCGAGGTTACGCTTTCCATCGCATTCTGACGGACTCGTTTCCAGACACTCATGACGTCGCCACAAGTAGTATCGACAATCTGACAGCCGCGTTCGTTAATTTTCGCGAGCGTTTCCAAGTCGGTGCCAAATGCCGGAACAATGACGACATCCTCCGCGGTAAGGTCTTCAATTTTCGCCTCCCGGTTTTTGCCGATGAGGTTTTTGATTCCCATCGCGGCGATCTGCTCGTTGACGAGGGGATTGTGAATGATCTCGCCGAGAATAAATAGACGGCGATCGGAAAACACCTTGCGGGCTGCATAGGCGAGATCGATCGCCCGTTCGACTCCATAGCAGAAACCAAACTGTTTTGCCAAGAGTACCGTCGTATCGCGTACTTGGAGCGGACCGCCACAAGCCCGAATGCGCTCGGCGATGGTGCTTCGGTAGTGAGACTCCACCTGTTCCTGCACTTTTGCCATTACGTCGGGCGTGCGCAGGTTGATCTTCCTGGGTCTGGCTGGAGCGGTGCTCTGAGATCCGGACATAAATGACCCTAAACGACTTCTCCGAGCGCCGCACCCGATAAATCGGTCCGCATTATTGCGTCGCTAATAATGGTTCTTTCGGAGCTGGAAAAGCGCCACTAGCCGGACCGGAGATGAGAGCGGATCCGGCAGGGTCTTTCCACGCGTAGTCGTTGGGTCGCTCGACCTTAGCCCCAATCGTCTGGTCTTCGGGTAGTGATCCGGAGATCGTGATCGGCGTACCGTCGTGAACCAAGGCGAAAAACTTCGGTGCAACGTTCGGGTGTATTCGAATGCAGCCGTGACTGTGTGCAACCGGCCACACGGCGCCGGCGTGAAATCCATATTCCGGCTTAAATTCGACCCAATAAGGCATCGGATACCCGACATAATGAAAACCTGAACCCGGCGCTCTTCCCGCCTCACCTGCAATCACCTCGTTGCCTTTCACCCAGAAGCCGTACGATGCCGAGCGTTTGTCCTTGATCTTTTGGGTCACCCGGTAGCCCCCACTTGGGGTCGACTTGCCGGGTATTCCGATCGTACAGGGCGTTATCAGCAAAGGGCGATCACCTTCCATCACATAAATCATCCGGTTTTGCAGTGACACTTTCACCTTCACGGCGGAGGTATTGTTTGGCTTGTAAGCCATCGCGTTATAGTTTCCGGGGAACGTACCGGTAATGGGATTTGTTACAGTGCTGCAGCCGGTCAAAAGAGCGAAGCCGGCTGCCGGTGCAACGAATAGGGTCAGGAGGCGGGATTTTGTCATACAAACTCAAAATTCGGACCTGTCATTGTACTCGAACGGCTTCTTTTGCAAGCCGGAACGAAGAAATGTGAAACCAGTCGAGAGTAGCAGATTGGATTTTCAATGTTGAACGGCGATTTTGGTTACGATGGCTTTTGTTCTGACTTAACCTCTTTACATTCAAGAGGTTCTGGTACCGCCGAAGCATGAATGTACCCTCATCAAAGGCTGTTCCGGACGGCGTGTCCGGATTGGTCGAGCGCGTCACTTTTCACAGTCCTGAGACCGGATTCGCTGTGATGCGCGTTACGGTGAAGGGGCGCAGGGAGCCGATGACGGTGGTTGGGACGGTGGCCAGCGTTAATACCGGCGAATGGATTACTGCTCAGGGCACTTGGGTTCGTGACAGAGAACACGGGCTGCAACTCAAGGCCGATTCCATTACCTGCAGTCCTCCGAATTCCCGGGAGGGCATCGAAAGGTATCTTGGCAGCGGGTTGATCAAAGGCATCGGCCCCGTCTACGCCAAAAAGTTGGTCGACAAATTCGGGGAAGAGATTTTTACGATCATCGAGGAATGCTCGGTGCGGCTCGAGGAGATTGAAGGCATCGGTCCGACCCGTCGCCGAAAGATCAAAGCTGCCTGGGCGGAGCAAAAAGTAGTCCGTGAAATCATGGTTTTTCTGCACTCGCATGGCGTGAGCACAAGCCGGGCACTACGCATCTACAAGACCTACGGCGAGAAGGCGATCGAGACTGTGCGGTCTGATCCGTACACGCTGGCGAAAGAGATTCACGGGATCGGGTTCAAATCGGCCGACCTGATCGCGCAAAAGCTTGGCCTCCCCCGGGATTCGATCATTCGAACGCAAGCCGGCATTACGCACGCGCTACTGGACGCCACCAACCAAGGACACTGCGCATTGCCGCGAGCCACCCTGTTTGAGCGGGCGATCCAGTTGCTCAACGTCAACGTCGGTATCGTCGAACAGGCCTTAGAGCGGTTAATTTTGAATGCCGAAGTGGTGTCCGAGCATATGGGTGAACGGCATCTGATCTATCTTTCTTACCTCAGACGTGCCGAGCACGCCGTCGCTATGCTTGTGCGAAAACTCGGCTCGGCGCCGTCGCAACTTCCGCCGATCAATATTGAGAAGGCAATCACCTGGTGCGAACAGCAGACCGGCAAAGAGCTCGCCCCCACTCAACGCGAAGCCGTCAGAAAGGCGCTGGAAAATCGGGCCCTGGTGATCACCGGAGGACCAGGAGTTGGCAAGACAACCTTGGTACAATCCATTCTCTTGATTTTACGAGCCAAGAAACTCAATTGCGTGCTATGCGCGCCCACGGGCCGGGCTGCAAAACGGCTGAGCGAAGTAACTGGTCTCGAGGCAAAGACGATTCATCGACTACTGGAGTTCCAACCTGCCTACGGTGGCTTTGCGCGCAACGCGGAACATCCTTTGGAGTGTGATGTCCTGGTCAGCGACGAAAGTTCCATGATTGATTTGCCGCTTTTCCACAAACTGATCCAGGCCCTGTCCGAACATGCTCACCTTTTGTTGGTTGGCGACATTGATCAGCTGCCGAGTATCGGCCCAGGTACGGTTCTAGCGGACATTATCCGCAGCAATGTCATACCCGTCGTGCGGCTGACCGAGATTTTCCGGCAATCGGCTTCCAGTAGAATCAGTGCTAGCGCTCATTGTATCAGAGCGGGACAGATGCCGCAGATCGAGGAACCAAATAAGGAATCGGACTTCTTTTTTATCGAGCGCGATGAGCCCATCGGCATCGAGTCAACGATCGTGACCCTGGTTAAGGAACGCATTCCGAAGAAGCTGGGGCTCGATCCGATTCTAGACGTTCAGGTACTTTGCCCGATGAATCGGGGTAGTCTGGGCGCTAGAGAAATGAACATGCTGCTCCAGCAACGGCTCAACCCGGCTCGAGACGGCGATCCGACAGTTGAACGCTTCGGTTGGCAGTTCCGACTCAGAGACAAAGTGATCCAAACCGAAAACGATTACGACAAAGAAGTGTTCAATGGCGATATCGGCCAAATTGTAAAGATTCAACCTGAGGAGCAAGAACTAACGGTTCGATTCGATGACCGCGATGTGCCTTACGATTTTGGCGAACTAGACGAGATCTCTCTGGCCTATGCCATCACGATTCATAAGAGCCAAGGGTCGGAATTTCCGGCGGTGGTAATACCGTTGGCCATGCAACATTACCTGCTTCTGCAACGTAACTTGGTTTACACCGCCATTACCCGAGGCAGGCAGATGGTGGTCCTGGTTGGACAGAAACGAGCTCTAGCCAACGCCGTGCGCAACGACAACGTCGACGAAAGATTTTCAGCGTTATACGACCGCCTCCTGAACCACGAATCGATGACGACCGCGAACGGGAGATGACAACCGCGAATGGAGGCTAAATGAACACGAATTCAGGTCAGCTCCTTCGTGCGCATTCGTGACTTTCTATTGCATCCGAGCGGATTGAATGAAACCGCGAATAGACGCTAATGGACACGAAACTCAGACCGGCTCTTTCGTGTCGATTCGTGGGTTGCAATGTAACAAAGCCCCTTCGCGTCACTTCGCAGTTGCACCTGATTCGCGTCAATTCGCGTTTATCTTTTCGAATTCGGCGTCAAAGAGGTCAGACCGGTTGGCATAGAAAGGGTGCGCTTTTCCCGGGTTAGCCGGTCGGTAACGCCAGTGTTTGTATCCCCATAGCCACTGTTCCGGATGCTCTTGGATCAAGGGCTCGAATTTGTCCCAGCAGGCTTGAGCGATTTCATGGTAAGAGGTTCCAGCCGGAAACTGCATCGGTTCAAACGCCCGGATCAGATATCCGCCTCCTTTGCGGGGCAACGCGATGAACGGCATGATGGGAGCTCGTGTCCTATCGTGTAAGACCGCGTGCATCATGGTGGCCCGCATCGGTAGGCCGAAAGTGTGAAAGATCACGCCTGGGTCGGACATCTTGAGTGTCAGATCGATCAGGATCCCAACCGGCACACCGCGTTTGAGTGCTTTGAAAAACCGAACCATCGAGTTCTCTTGAGTAACACTGGTTTGGCCGGAGGTGTCTCGTAGTCGTTGAAAGAGAACGGTCAAATGATCGTTCTTAAAGCGCTGCATTAAGATCAATCCGTTGTACCCGCGAAGCGCGTAATACGCGCTAGCCCATTCGAAGTTTCCGAAATGGATAGTTACGCCCACTACCGGGCAAGATGCTTTGGTTAACAATATCGACTGAAGCAGCCTTTCGTCTTCGATTGTGATGTAGTTGCCGACGTTGTCGGCGGTCAACCGCGGCGTCCAGAAGAGCTCGAGAAAGCTGCGTCCGAATACTTGGACTGATCGCCGGGCGATGCGTTCTCGTTCCTTTGCAGTGAATTTGTCCCCGAAGGCTGCCTCCAAATTGGCTAATGCCACTCTTTGGTTTCTCCGGTCGAGATGATAAACGAGCCACCCCGCTGCGTCCGCTAGTATGCGCAGAAAATCGATCGGCAGTAATGGAACTATACGCATCGCTGCGGATACCCCAATGTATTCAAGCCAATAGCGAAGTTTTTTCACAAACAACAGAAAGCATTCATAAACGCAGGAACACCATGAACCGTGATCAACTTCTCCGAATTGTCGAGCCTCTCCTCTATTGTCCTACCGCTCCGACTTTCGAAGCAGCGGTTGCTGATGAGATCTGCCGCCAGTTGGGCGGGCGCACCGGGATCCAAATCGAAAAGGATCAATTCGGCAATTTAATTGTAGTTCGATCCGGTTCAGCCTCAGCGCGATTCGCATTCGTCGCTCATATGGATCACCCCGGGTGGCGGCTTCATCCGAACAAAGAATTTCTCGGCGGCATAAGCCCGGATCTACGCGACCCGGGGAAGATCCGCTCATTTGGCGAGTTTGGTATGTGGGACCTGCCCGAAGTGATGGTCCAGGGAGAACGGCTCTATTCGCGTGCATGCGACGATTTGATCGGCTGCAGCGCGATCGTCAGCCTTCTCTGTTCTCTGGAAGCAAGTCGCTCACCCGTTTCTGTCCTTGGGATCTTCACTCGTGCGGAAGAAGTGGGCTTTATCGGAGCAATCGAGTTGGCCAAGACGAAATGGCTCGATCCGAAATTGACTGTGATCTCGCTGGAGACGAGCGCAGAAAGACCACCGGCGCAAATGGGAGCCGGACCCATCATCCGTGTGGGCGATCGCACCTCCATTTTTGATTCTGATGTCACCGCATTTGTGGTCGAAACAGCCAAATCGAAGAATTTATTGTATCAACGCTGCTTAATGGATGGAGGTACTTGCGAGGCAACCGCATTTCAGCTTTACGGATATCGCTCGGCAGCACTCAGTATAGCACTGGGCAATTATCACAATTGCACGCCGGACTCCCGCATCGACGCGGAGTATGTCGACCTCAAGGATTTGGAAGGATTGATTGATTTGTGTGTCAGCATTGTCACCGAGCCAAGGGGCGTGGCCGATACGCGCGAAGCCCTTCGCGGTCGTTTGGAAGCAAGGCTGAAGGATTTTCCGTTGGGATAAACGGTAATTGGCAGAAAGAACATAGGATCTATAGGACATATAAGACCCATAGGACTTATCTCCGGCTCCATCTGATTATGGAGACAAAGACATGTTGGGATAGTCCCCCAATCAAAGACGGCGCGGGACGAATGTGTTTAGTTCGCTCAAGGCAATCCTGGACACTCTGCTGCGATCAGCTCCTCGCTTTGCATCGTTGTGATTGGGTACGCGCAATAGTCGGCGGCGTAGAACGCAGTCGGGCGATGATTTCCGGATTGGCCAATCCCACCAAAAGGGGCAGCGCTGCTCGCACCGGTCGTTGGACGATTCCAGTTGATAATTCCCGCCCGAACTTTGCGGCGAAATAGCTCAAAGTCCTGTGTGCGCCCACCGATCAGACCGGCCGCGAGCCCGTATCGGGTTGAGTTTGCTTTGCGGATCGCGGCGGCAAAATCTGTCGCCCGGGTCACCAGCAACAGCGGTCCGAAGATTTCTTCGTCTGGAGGGTCCAAAAGGGAGGTCACATCCAAAAGACCAGGTTGCACAAATGGGAGTCCTTTCTTTGTCGGTTGACATTTGACCAGGATCTCTGCGCCACGCTCGATCAGCTCTGCTTGGGCCTGGAGAACCTTTTGTGCAGCTGATTGGCTAATCAACGGGCCGATAAATGGCTCCGGTACGTCATCAGGCGATCCAACGCGAATTTGCTCGGTGATCCGCGTGAGTGCGGGCAGCACGTTGTCCTCCACCAAAATCAAGCGGCGGCTGCAGGTACAGCGTTGCCCCGCGCTGAGGAAGGCCGACGTTGCAATTGTCCGAGCAGCTGCAACCGGGTCGGCGCCCTGGAGCACAACCATTGGATTATTTCCGCCCATCTCGAGCGCTAGGATAATATCCGGTCTACCCGCGAAACGTTCGTGAATAGCCACACCGGTTCGAGCGCTGCCGGTAAAAAAGACCCCCGCCACTTTGGTATTGGCAAGGATCAGTTCGGCAGTAGTTGGCCCACCCTGAAGAAGGCTAAGACACCCCTGCGGAAGTCCCGCCTCTTGCCAGAAGTTCGCCATCAGCGCTCCCACCAACGGCGTCAGTTCGCTTGGTTTAAACACTACGCAGTTGCCGGCGATTAGCGCGGGCGCTATGTGGCCGTTGGGGAGATGCGCCGGGAAATTGAACGGTCCGAGAACGACAACGATACCGTGCGGCGCATGAGAAAGCTCGGAAGCGCTGTTTCCTGATTTCTCGGATCTGTTTCCGGTTCGCTGATGATAGGCTTCGATGCTCAGATCGATTTTTCTCGCTACCGTGTCGGCTTCCTGGTTTGCCTCCCAGCGCGGCTTACCGGTCTCCATGGAAATGGCTTGTGCGAATTCTTCTCGTCGAGCCTGTACGATCTCGACAAACCGTCGTGCGATCTTAATCCTTTCGGCGAATGCTTGTTCGGCCCAGTTCGGAAAAGCTTCCGCACCGGCGCTGAAAGCGCGGTTCACCTCCAGGGAAGAGGCGTGCCTTGTACCGAAAACTGCTTCGCCCGACGAGGGGTTTATTGAAAGAAGCGGTTCCCCTTGACCCCGGACCCATTCGCCCCCGACAAAGTGGTCGTGCATACCAGAAGAATCTAGGAGCCAGAAGTTAGGAGCTAGAAGAAAAATCGACTGCTGCGGACACCAATCCTAAGGTGAAGATCGGGAAGAATGGAAATTGCGTTCTATGGCACGGACATAGGCGTCGGGCATCTTTGACACTTCGTCGAGTTGTGGCCGGAGAAATGAAGTGTCTGCATAATGGAGATCTCTGGTAAGAATGCGATAGAATTGAGACTCTTCGAGAGAGCCTTGCGCGACATTGAGGATGCGGATTTTGTCTGGGCGAGTGCGTTTTTTGAAACCTCCGGCGATATTGGCAGGAATAGAAATGGCTGCGCGGCGCATTTTGTGACGTCGGTGCGAACAGCCCGCTCTTTGGAAAAGTATCGGTAAGTCGGTAGATCTCGGGCACGAAAGCATGCGCTTTTTGGCAAACCAACAAATCTTCAAACGATTTTGCGGTCATTGCCAATAATAAGAACACATAAATATAGTGTTGCAAACAAATATCGAATTAACTCAGGATCAATTAATTTAGCTCCTAGCCCCTAGCTTCAGCGTCCAACCGCCAAGACTCCGCCTTCCTTTCGATACATCTCGCGAAAAGGATGCTCGTCGAGCAGGTTCGCTTCGATTCCGCCTAGCTTAGCGTTGTCGTAGATTTGGATGCCCATGTAAAAATAGAGCGGGCAGATGGGGGTGGCTTGATTGAGCAAGATTTCTTCGGCTTGCCGGAAATAATCGAATCGCTTTCGCTGATCGGCTTCTTTGCCCGCGGCCTCGATCAATCGATCATACTCTTGGTTGCTCCAGCCAGTGCGATTGTTGCCACCGTTCGTTACGAAGCAATCCAGGAAAGTGTTGGGATCATTGTAGTCGCCGATCCAGCTTGACCGGCAAAAGTCATAGTCTCGACGATTCATCGAATTGAGGTACACCTTCCACTCTTGCTTTTGCAATTCGACGTGAACGCCCAGTTCCTGCCAGAGCATGCTCTGAATCTCTATCGCGATATCTTCATTCAACTTCTTGTTATCATAAAGATACGTGACCGTGGGAAATCCGTGTCCTTGAGGGTAGCCGGCGTCGGCCAACAGTGCGCGCGCCTTTCCCGGATCGAAATAAAACATATTGGGAGGCTGGTAACCGGCCGTGCCGGGCGGCGTGAAGGAGTAGGCGGGCGGTTCGCCGGCCTGCGTTATCTTTTGAACGATTCGTTCCCGGTCGATCGCCATGGCGAAAGCCTGACGCACTCTTGCATCGTGGAAGACTGGACGCGTCACATTGAAGCGAATGAAGTAATCGCCGAGAAAAGGAGCAGCGTGAAAATCGGGCCGCCGTCTTAGTTCGGGAATCAGCGAAGGCGGAGTCAGTCCTTTGTCCAGGATTAAATCAGCCACCTTCGATGCATAGAAATTGTAGGCGGAGATGGCGTTCTCGATCGGTAGCAAATCGACCGTCTGCAGGTGCACATTTTGCGCATCCCAATAATTGGGGTTTTTGCGGAGTCGTATTCGATAGTTGAGCCGCCATTCCTGCATCAGGAACGGTCCATTGTTGACCAGGTGAGCGGGCTTGATCCAGTCGTCTCCGAACTGTTTTACCGAAGGGATATAAACGGGCAGATAGGGAACATAAGCGAGAAGATCGAGGAAGTATGGGGTTGGGTCTTCGAGTTCAACTCGCAACGTCTGGACGTCGAGGGCATGGACACCGACCAGCGAAAAGTCTTTGATCTTACCTTCGTTAAAAGCTTCCGCATTTTTGATATGGTACATCACGTATGCGTACTCAGCGGCCGTTTCGGGCGAGAGCGTCCGCTTCCATGATTCGACGAAGTCGTTGGCTGTGACCGGCTCGTTGTTGCTCCATTTGGCGTTCGTCCGAAGCCGGAAGGTATAGGTCTTCGCGTCAGGAGAAATGTCCCACGATTGGGCGATCGCCGGCTGCGGAACTCCCTGTCGATCGAAGTGGACAAGGCCGTCGAAAAGCGCATAGGCGACTCGACCATCCAATTGCCCGGTGATCACTGCCGGATCGATAGATTCCGGCTCGGCCCCATTTAAGATTACCAGATCGGCGCGCGATCCTGAGGAATCGCAGCCATTCAGCGAAAGGCAGACGAAGAGGCTGATAAGAGCAAATCCGATCAGCCTGTCCGGACTCATCACACGTCAGGGTGTTGGGGTGGTTGCCGCGTTATTGGCAGAGGGAGACGGCGAGAGGGATGCGGTTGTCGTCGCTTCCGGAGTAGCGGTTGGGGTGGCTCCCGGAGTAACAGTCGGGCTGGTGGTTGTCGTCGCGGATGGAGATGCGCTTTGCGAGGCGGAGGCTACCGGACTGGGTGACGCTACTGCCGATCCAGTTGCGCTTGGCAATGGCTTCGCGTTTTTAGCTTCACTTTCCAGAACGCCTGCCCGTCGTTCAATGCTTTGTTTCGCAGTCAAGAAAGTGAGTATCAAGGTCACGCCGAAAAAGATCGCCCCGAGATAAACGGTGGCTTTCGTCAATACCGAAGAAGTCTGAGCGCCGAATATGTTTTCAGTCATACCGGACCCGAAAGCTGCTCCCAGCCCCTCGCTGCGTGGACGCTGCATAAGCACCACGAGTACCAGAAGCAAGCAAACGACCACTAGGATTACTAGTAGGATCGGTATAAAAATCGACAGCCACATAAGGGGCGGACTATGTGCTGCTAGAGTGAGGTTGTAAAGCGGGAGTAGCCTGCCCCGGTCGTCGCTTCGCTATGGCGCGGCACTATCTCCTTGGCGAGTGCGCCCTGGCTCGAGGAGCCGAGGAGGCCTCCTGAGTTACTTTAATCCGACCCCAGGAACCGGAGTTCGGAGTGCGATTTATCCGGGCACATGGTTTTTTGCGGCGCTGGCGTCAAATGGATTCTCGTGCTTCCGTTCGGCTCATGATTCGAGGGGTTTTGTTCCTGTTACTATTGCTCAGTACGGTGATGGCAAAGAACTATGGATATCCGGATGCACCTAAGGGCAACCAGGTAGACGATTACCACGGTACGAAGATCGCCGATCCGTACCGATGGCTGGAAAACTCGGATTCTCCAGAGACGGTCGACTGGATCAAAAAGGAAAATGCAATTTCATTGCCTTATCTGGAGAAATTGCCCAGCCGACCCGATTTTCAGGAAAGAATAACCAAGCTTCTGAAGTTTGAGCGATACTCACCACCCTATTGGGAAGGTGGCCGATACATCTACGAAAAAAATGACGGCCTGCAGAATCAAGATGTCATTTACACGGTCAAAGAACTCACTGATGCGCCCCAAGTAGTCCTCGATCCCAATAAGCTTGCGACGGACGGGACGATCTCGGTTAGCGTGACCGCTCTCAGCAGCGACGGCAGGTTCTTTGCTTACGGCTTGGAATCAAGCGGCTCAGACTGGAATGAAATTCATGTGCGCGACCTGCAAACTGATCAGGAACTGCCCGATCTGGTACGGTGGGTGAAGTTTTCGGGTATCAGCTGGACCAAAGACAATCGGGGATTTTTCTATACTCGGTATCCAGCCCCAACCAGTGCATCTGGTCAAAAGCTGGACAGCTTACGCGATCCAAAAATTTACTATCACCAATTGGGTGATTCACAGGACAAAGACAGGCTCATTTACGGTCGACCCGATCACCCGGAGTGGCTCCTGCATGCGTCTACCTCAAAGAATGGGCGTTACCTGATCATCACGGCTTCGGAGAACACTGTCCCGAGAAATGCGGTGTACGTGGTGAACCTGGTCGATCCGAGCCATCCCCAATTGGATTCACCGTTGCGCCCGGTTTTCGCGCAATTAGACGCGCAGTATGAAGGATTCAGCGTCGTAGGCGATCGTTTGTTTCTTCGCACTGATCGGAACGCTCCCAGGTATAAAGTAATCGCAGTTGATTTGTCGCACCTGGACCAACCGGTTGCGGACGACGTGATCGCTGAGTCGAAGGATTTATTGGAGCAAGCCGAGGTGGTTGGTGGCAAGCTGGTTCTCAGCTATCTGGTGGACGCAAAGAACCAGCTAAAGATCGCTTCTCTCGACGGCAAGCCGGAGGCGGAAGTGCCGCTGCCGACACTCGGCTCGGTTGCCGCGCTCTCTGGCGATCAAGATCGAGCCGAGCTGTTTTACTCCTTCGATTCATTTGTCTTCCCGGCCACCATCTACCGCTACGATGTCAGTAACGGAAAGAACGAGGTTTTTCGCAAACCATCCGTGCCAATCTCTTCGGACGACTACGAGACTGAGCAAATCTTCTACCATTCGAAAGACGGCACTCGAGTGCCGATGTTCATCGTGCACCGCAAAGGGATTAAACTGGACGGAACCAACCCTGGCTTATTGACGGGTTACGGCGGGTTCAATATTTCGATCAAGCCGACCTTTTCCTATTCGTACTTTACCTGGGTGGAAAAAGGAGGGGTCTTCGCGGCACCGAATTTGCGCGGAGGTGGCGAGTATGGTCAGGATTGGCACCAAGCGGGAACCAAAGAACGCAAACAGAACGTCTTCGACGATTTTATTGCGGCGGCAGAAACCTTGATTGCAAAAAAGTACACCAGTTCGAAACATCTTGGAATTCTTGGCGGATCAAACGGCGGTTTGCTGATTGGCGCATGCCTAACCCAGCGCCCGGATCTCTTCGGCGCGACCGTCCCCGCCGTCGGCGTTCTGGATATGCTGCGTTACCAGGACTTCACTATCGGTTCTGCATGGATCTCGGACTATGGAAGCTCCGATAGTCCGGAGGATTTTAAGTACCTCATCAAGTACTCGCCGCTGCATAATATCCATTCCGGAACTTGTTATCCACCGACCTTAGTTACGACCGCAGATCATGACGATCGCGTGGTTCCAGGCCATTCCTTCAAATTCGCAGCGACGCTGCAAGCGGCGCAAAGCTGCGAGAACCCTATTTTGATTCGAGTCGACACGAAAGCGGGCCACGGTGGAGGGAAGCCGATCGCGAAGATTATCGAAGAGCGCGCCGATCAGTTAGCGTTCTTGTGGGACAATGTCCGGTAGCGACTAAATCGACAGTAGAGAGACCTCCAGGTGCGGACCACAAGCCGCGACGCGCCGGCGCAAGCTTGGGGTCCAGAGGTCATCGCTACTTCTAGCGTTATCGAGCGCTCACATCATGACCAGGCAGAATCGGGAAATCCGCGCGATGAATGGCGAGCATTCCGTAGAATCGCTTAATCTCGGTGATCATCCGCCGGACGTGGGCATTGTCCCGATTCACCGAGCGCGGCTTGAGTATGTGATAGCTTCGCCACGGATCTCCCCATTCCAAGATCTGGATCGTTACTCTGCGCACTCCCCAGTTGTTCATCTCAGAACGGCTAGGGCAATAGAGGTCGATGGTGTTTCTTCCGGCCAGCGCCCAACCATAATCATCGATCTGGTAAATTTGGCCGGTCGCCAGAATCATGAACTTCGTACCCACCGGCCATCGCGCCCAGTCACCAGCAGCACTCCGGATTACTCCGGACTGTAGCTGGGTCCCGGCCGCACTGGAAGCGGCGTATTTCACGTGATCACTTTCAGTGTGGGTATAAGCAGTGGTGCGAACCTTCATGTAAGCGCTGCGTTTCAGCGGTGGTTCGTATTCAGGGAGCGAACGTTCAGCACAGCCGACGAGGAAGAGTGAGGTGGCGAGTGCTGCCAACGAGACGACACGGAACATCATTGGCACCGCAGTGTAACAGTTTCGCATGGTGATTTGAATTGAATTTTTCTGCGAAGAAGATCAACGACGGATCCAATCGCCGGCCTGGTCGCCTGAGTTTGCAGAGCAGTCCCTGCTCCCGGACAATAGATTTGTGTGAACCATCGATTGCGTTGATCTGATTTCTGGGTAAATCACTGGGACCTGATGCGGTACACAGTCACCGTTGTTTTGAGTTGTATTCTTCTGGCGGGCGGAGGAAATGCCCGCGGTGAAGGCACGCCAGTCCGTCGAGCATTACCGGTCCAGCCTTTTCCCGACACCTCCAAGCAACAGCCGATCACCCAGGGCCCGATCCTGCGACGAGGCGTGGCCGATGATCCGTCCGGTGCCACCGGTCTGCGTCTTTATCCCGCCAATGCGCCCGACACCGTCGCTGGTTCCGCGATGATGATCGACGCCCGCACTGGAGCCGTGCTTTATTTCAAGGACCCCGATGTGCGGCGGCCAGTGGCAAGCACGCAAAAATTGCTGACGGCTCTGCTTATCGTTCAAAGCGGAAGCTTGGAACGAACCGACCGCGTAATCGCCTCTGACTGTCAAGTTGAACCAACCAAACTAGGGTTTCGTCCCGGAGACATTTATACAAATCGCCAACTTTTGGGTGCATTGCTGATCCACAGCTGCAACGATGCGGCCGTTTGCCTGGCCCGTAACCAAGCCGGCAGCGTGGCCGCGTTCGCGCAGCAAATGAACGCGAAAGCGTTTTCATTGGGTGCAACCCAGAGTCATTTTGTGAATCCGAATGGTCTTCCGGTGCCGGGTCAATACTCGACTGCCCGGGACATGGCTCGAATCGCGTTCGCCGCTTACCATGTACCAGTGTTGCGCGAGTACATGCGGATGCCGGGCTTCACATTTACTTACAGTTCCGGTCGGCACCGATATTTCGATGCAACCAATAAGTTGATCGGGCGCTCACCAATGTTCACTGGGATGAAGACCGGTTATACCGGTCCGAGTGGACGCTGTCTCATCTCAAGCGCTTCGAATGGATCTCGCGAGATCATCCTGGTTCAGCTCGGAGGAACCCATCATACGATTTTTGACGATGCTGAGCGGATGTTATTGTGGGGGCTGAATCGTTCCTCGGGTGGAAGCTCGATAGCGACGAATTGAGCAGGGAATGCGCAACGGTCTTTGGTAGCGACGACTGGCCTACGGCCGCTTGCCCTGTCCGCCGCGAAGCCATTGTATCTATCGCAAGCCGCACTCACCATTTTCCAGGCAGATAGCCTATGGGTCGTATACGAGCTATAAGTTCCATTTCCAATGCTCGGCCATTGCTCCGACCGGCGCCGGCGGGCCATGGCGAGTGTGCGCCCAGAGGATCACGAGCGCATGCCCTTGATCGCACAGAATCACGGCGGACGGTTTAAGGCGCTGTTGGACGGGCGCCACTCTCGATGACCCGTTCCGCATTCCGCGATCCGCAATCCGCGCTTTCCTATGCCGGTCGGCCAACTACCGCGTAATCCATACCGGCGGCCTTGGCGGCCTCGAAACCGGCCGGACTATCTTCCACCACCAGGCAGGCCTCCGGTGAAACATCGAGCCGACGAGCTGCTTCAAGAAACATATCCGGATATGGTTTGCCGCGCGCTACTTGTTCGCTGGTCACGATCACGGAAAAGAAGCCACCAAAGCCGATACTGTCCAACGTCTTCAGAACAACCGGCAAAATGCCACCGGACGCGACCGCCACCTTGGCAAAGGTTGTTGCTTCTCTCGCAAATCGGGCAACTTCTTCGATCGGGGTGACTTCGGCTAAAAGATCGACATAGTATTCTTCCTTCAGTGTCGCCAACGCTTCGGGGTCCATTTTGGAGCCAAATTTCTCGTTCAAGAAAGAAACTATCTGTCGGCTTGGGACGCCGCCGAGACTGTAGAAAAGATCCTCGGGAATTTGGCCGCCGGCTTCGCCCACTGCTTTTTTCCAAGCCAGATAATGAATCGGCATCGAGTCTGCCAAAGTGCCGTCACAATCAAAAATGTATCCCTGATAGCGTTTTTCCGGAGCCGTGAAGATGGTCATACCCGGCGCGACGATGGCACGGAAGGTTGGACTAGACAACCGGCGAATGCCGTCAGCCGCTACCAGGCGATACCGGCTATCGGGGCAGGTTCGACTACGTTCTTCTCGCTGGTGGCTTTGAAATTCTACATTCTTTATTTGATTTTGCGGTGGTTCGCCGGATGATTTCCCCCCTTAGCTATGCGTCACACGATCTCTATCCTGGTGGAGAACCGATTCGGCGTTCTTGCTCGAATCGCAGGAATGTTCAGTGGGCGCGGATTCAATATTGACAGCTTGAATGTTGCGCCGGCGAGCGATCCTTCAACCTCGCGCATGACGATCGTTGTGCGCGGAGACGATACTGTGCTGGAACAGGTAACTCGACAGCTGAGCAAACTGGTGGACGTAATTGAAATTCAGGACTTTCGGGACGGTCAATTTGTAGATCGGGAATTGGTGATGCTTCGGGTGAAGGCGGATTCGCAGACTCGTTCCGAGGTGATGCAGATCTGTGATATTTTTAGGGCCAAGATCGTCGATGTTCAGCCGAAGCGTCTGGCCATCGAGATCACCGGCAACGAGAGCAAGATCACGAAGTTTCTCAAACTCATGGAGAACTTCGGCATCAGCGATCTAACCCGGACCGGCCGGGTCGCGATGGATCGAGCAGAGTGAGTGCGCCCCGGCCGACAAGCAATTCGAAACATTCTATGCCTGCAAAAGTCTACACAGATAAAGACGCGGATCTGAACCTCCTGCACGGAAAGGTATGTGCCGTGATCGGCTTCGGATCACAAGGTCATGCCCACGCACTAAATCTCAAAGATAGTGGAGTGGACGTCATCATCGGTTTGCACGAGGAGAGCAAGTCGATCCCAGTGGCCAAAGAACATGGTTTTGAAGTTTCCTCAGTGGCGGAAGCAGCCCAGAAAGCTGATATCATTTTCTTTGCGACACCGGATCTGAAGACGGCTGCGATCTATGAAAAGGAGGTTGCTCCACATCTTCATTCAAGAAAAACGCTACTTTTTAGCCATGGGTTCGCGATTCATTTTCAGACAGTGAAACCGCCGGCCAACGTCGACGTAATCATGGTCGCTCCCAAAGGACCCGGTCATATCGTTCGGCGACAGTATCTCGAGGGCAAAGGAGTGCCCGCTTTGATCGCAGTGTATCAAAATCCATCCAAGCAAGCCAAAAAAGTCGCCTTAGCTTGGGCCAAAGGAATCGGAGCCACCCGAGCCGGTGTTCTCGAAACGACCTTCAAGGAAGAGACCGAGACTGACCTCTTTGGCGAACAGACGGTCTTATGCGGAGGTCTGACCGCTCTGGTGCAAAACGGCTTCGAGACATTGGTCGAAGCCGGTTACCAGCCCGAAATGGCGTATTTCGAGTGTCTGCACGAACTTAAATTAATCGTGGATCTGATGTATGAATCAGGGATTGCGGGAATGCGCTTCTCGATTTCTGAAACGGCCAAATGGGGTGACGTTTCGGTTGGACCAACTATCATTGACAGCACCGTAAAAAAGAAAATGCAGCGCGCTTTGAAAGAGATCCAATCTGGAAAATTCGCGAAGGGCTGGATCGGCGAATACGCAAAGGGTCTGCCTACTTATAAGAAGTTACTGAAAGACGGCCAGAAACATCCGGTCGAAAAGGTGGGCCAGCGTCTGCGGTCGCTCATGCCCTGGATCCATCGAAAGAATATTACGGGCGCACAGGCGTCATACTAGAGTGCGGAAATCGCCGGACCATGATCGGTCCGATAAGCCCTTTCCTGAAGGGCTTAGCTCTTGGGATTCGGGCTTCGAAACGCCTTTCGGGCCGCGATCAGGAATGCGTCGATCGTTGGGTTGAGATGATCGTTCCGATGGGCGAGCTCGATGTCCGTCGAGATTGGGCAATGGACCAGTTCGCGGCAGACTGTTCCCGGAGCTTTGATCGTAGCGACACACGCGGGCGTAATCGAGAAGCCGAGCCCAGAGCTGACCAGTCTGAGCACGGTGAGCCATTCCGGTGCTTCCTGCACAATCTTCGGACGAAACCCGGCGGTTGCACAGAGTTCGATGGTTTTATCCCAGGCTCGCGGTCCGAGCTCTCGCGGAAATAAGACCAGCGGCTCGCGCTGCATTGCCGACAAATTGATCTTCTTTCCGCCAGTGAGCGGATGGGTTTCCGGCAAAGCCAGAACGAATCGCTCGGCCAGGACAGTTTCCACCGATAGATCCTCAGTTCGACCGGCATCTCGCAAGAAGCCGATGTCTACTGCTCCTTGTCGGATCGCCTCAATCAGCCTGCTAGTAGTTAGCTCGCGCAAACGCAGCTCAACCTGTGGATATCTCATTCGATATTTGCCCAAAAGCGCTGGCAAGACCGTGAGCATGGCCGAACCGATAAAGCCGATCGTTAAAGAGCCCATCTCTCCGCGCCCCACTCTGCGCACGGTTTCCATATCTTCCTCTATCCGTTTGAGGATATGGCGGGCCCGCTCCAACAGCGTTTCCCCGGCATAGGTCAAGGTGACTGTGCGCGAGTTTCGGTTAAACAAAGTGTGCCCGATATGCTGTTCCAGCTTCCGAATCTGCTGCGAAAGCGGTGGCTGGGCGATGTGCAGCCGCCGGGCGGCCCGGCTAAAATGCAGCTCTTCCGCCACCGCGACAAAGTAACGAAGATGCCGCAACTCAATTTCGGAATTCATACGCAGAATGTATCAATAAAGGATAACGGGATATTGGACGTATTAACGGGCGCCGTCTAGCTTGATTGGTTCCGAGGAGGAATTTCGATGCAAACCGAAGAGACTGTGGCGGCCCCGATGCAAGCCGCGTATTCAATCTGCCAGGCAACACCGGAGGACGTGGCGATCGCTTTTGCGTTGGCGGAAGAATATTTCGAAGAAATCAATGTTGTCGTTCGTGATACGAAAGGGGAATTTGCCGCCTATATCCGGAGCAGCGATGGCGGTGTGTGGCTGGCGTTGGCCGGAGAGCAGCCGGTCGGCTGCGTTGTTCTCCATCGGCTCACTTCCATTTCCGGCGGCGCAGAGATCAAGCGTCTCTACATTCGAGCTTCTCACCGGAGACAGGGATTGGCGGATAGCCTGCTCCGAGCGCTGGAACATTATGCGATCCGACGGTCCTACGAATGGCTCTATCTGGACACGAAAGATGATCTCGATCACGCGATTCGGTTTTATGAGCAGCATGGGTACAAACGATGCCGCCGTTACAACAGCAATCCCCAAGCCACCATCTTCATGCGCAAACGACTGGGTAATGACCCGTCGGTACACCGAATCCCCACTGCTGCGGACTCCGGATGTAACCACTCGCCGGTACTCATTCGCTCCTTCCGATCGGGAGACACAATCGACTTTCGCCGCCTCAATGAGGAATGGATTACCCGTTACTTTCGTTTAGAGGAAAAGGATTCTCGGACCCTGGACGACCCGGGAAAGCACATTCTGGCAGCAGGCGGATACATCGCGATGGCGGTTGCCGAGAAAGTCGCCGTCGGTTGCTGTGCGCTTATTCGTCTGGACGATACGAGCTTTGAAGTAGCGAAAACGGCAGTCACGCCTTCCTGGCAAGGACGCGGGTTGGGAAGGAAACTGCTGGAGCATGTCATTGCTGAGGCACGACGACGCAGAGCCGAGAGACTGTATCTAGAAACCAATAGCAAATTGACGCCGGCGATCCGGCTATACGAATCGTTCGGGTTTAATCATCTCCCTGCTGATCGGGTAACTCCTTCGCCTTATCGACGTGCGGACGTCTATATGGAGCTGTTCTTGGGATAGCGGCTATTCGAACCGCGGATAGGGACCCCCATATTGAGGAGTGACACGATTCGGCTTGGAGGAGCAAATTTCGAGTTGGGCGGCCAGCTGGAAAAGCTTTGCGGCCGTGAGGCTCGAGACATTGGTGATATCAACTGCCTTTTTGCGTTTGCGGTTTTCTGGATCTCCCTCGGTCTTGATTTTACTCATACGACCTCCTTAAAGGCGCCCTGTGCAGAAAGTAGCTTTTAGCCTGTAGCACCGAGCGGGAAGTAAGGCTAGTGCAGAATTACAGAATTTTTGTCAAAGTATGGTAAAAATTCAGACCCGGTGACCAGTCATTGGAATCGCCTGGATCTTGCTGCCAAAATATGGCCAGGCAACGTCTTCGACATGAACAAATAATGCTCCGGCCCGGTTCCCGTGGAGCACTCAACTTTGGCGTGGCCAGCCGCCGCCCGTCGTGATCCCGGTTTTGGGCTGATTCATGGGAGCAGAAGCCCTCTCAGTTCCGTCAGGCGCTGTCGAAACAGCTCGATTGCCTGTTCTACCGGTTCGGGATTCAACATGTCCACGCCCGCCGCCTGCAAGGTCTCGATTGGAAATTTCGATCCGCCGGATTGCAAAAAGGTCAGATAGTCGGAAACAGCTTTGTCGCCGTCCTCTAGAACCCGCTTGGCCAGAGCGATCGCAGCAGAGATTCCGGTAGCGTATTTGTAAACATAAAAGGCCGAATAGAAGTGCGGAATCCGGAGACACTCGATTTTTAATTCCGGATCCAAGGCAAAATCTGGTCCGTAATAGGCCTGAAGCAGTTCGAGATAAATCGATTCGAATACATCCAGAGTGACCGGGCGCCCATCTTCTTCGCGTTGGTGCGTTTCTTTTTCGAATTCAGCAAACATCGTCTGACGAAATAGCACCGAGCGGATGTCTTCGATCTGACGGTCGACGAGATAGGCGCGCAAACTGGTCTCATCGGCTCGCTCAAGCAGGTAGTGCGTGAGGAGTTCTTCGTTAAAGGTGGAAGCCACCTCAGCAAGAAAGATCGGGTAGCCATAGTCCTGAAAGGACTGGTGTCGCTGCGAGTGCCAACTATGCATCGAATGGCCGCTCTCGTGGGCCAGAGTAAACACATCGGAAAAGACGTCTGCGCGGTAATTCATCAAGATATAGGGCGCGTTCCCGTAACTAGAAGACGAAAAGGCACCGCTGCGCTTACCTTTGGTTTCGTATCGGTCGACCCAGCGAGCGTTCAATCCCTTGCGTAAGGTGTCGACGTATTCATCCCCGAGCGGTTGCAGCGAATCCGTAACCAACTGGATTGCTTCGTCAAAAGGTACATGTTTCGCTACCTTTGGTACTAGCGGGACAAATGTGTCGTACTGGTGGATTCTATCGAGTTGAAGTATCTCGCGGCGGAGCGCGTAATATTCGTGCAGCACCGGCAAATGCGCGCGGACCGTAGAGATCAGATTGTCATAGACCGCTAAAGGGATGTCGTCACCAAACAGCGATGCTGCGAGAGCCGACGGATACCGCCGCATCCGAGCATAGAAAACGTCACCCCGGATCGAAGCGGCTAACGATGAGGCCAAGGTGTATCGATGATCGGAAAACTCTTGGTAGAACTGAACAAAAGCGCGGTGACGGACTCCTCGGTCCGGATTTTGCAGAAGTGAAATGTAGGAGCTTTGCGAGAGCGGGATTTCTTCTCCCTCGGCGCCGACTATGACTCCGAACTTCATGTCTACATTGGTGAGCTGGGAGAAAGTCTCCTGATGCCCACGAATCACAGTCGAACCGGCTGCTAGAATTTTTTCTTCCGGTTCGGACAGTGTATGCGGCCGGTAACGTCGTACCCGGATCAGCATTCGACGCCAATCCGCCAGCACCGGACTATTTAAAAATCCTTCGAAAACGGAGTCTGGAATCGCCTGGATCTCAGGCGTAATGAACGCTGCTGCCTCTCGACGCTTGGTTAACACGTTGGCCAATTCGGTTCGACGAGCCAAATGCTCGCGATCCGAACCGTCCTCCGCGTACTTGAGGGAGGCATAGTGGCCGAGTCGCTCAGCTATGAGATCGACCGATTTATCGAATTCCAGGCACCGGTAAAGCGATTCTGCGCTCTCGGTGAATCGACCTTTGAACTGCTCATATTGCGGAATCGCTTTGCGTAGTTCGGCCAAAACGGTCTGATAATCGGATTCGGTTTGAAAGAGAAGAGTGAGGTTCCAGGTGTCGGCAACGGCAATCTCAGCGCGAGTAGGAATGTGAGCCATCAGTTCGGAAATATAGAGGTGGCGTTGTATGTCGCATTGCATCTGGGGTGTTGCAACTGACGGTAGATGGGAACGCCGTGAACGCCGACATCGCCGGTACCGCCGGGAAAGTTGTGAGAAATGACTACTGACCCGGTCTGAGCTCCGTGCTTCTTTTCCAGATAAGTCTAATAGGACGTATACGTCGTATAGGTCCTATTCCTCCTGACCACACCCGGCCCACCTCTCACTTCTCACTGCTTACTGTTCCCGCCGCCTTCGGCGTTTCCGTCACCGGCCACAAACGCAGGGCCTGTTCTTGCGCCTGCAAAGCGAGTTCGGCCGCTTTGAAGATATGCTCCTGGCTCATCGCTCGATCTGTTCGCTCCAGACAATCGCGAATCAGATGGCCAAAAAATGGATATCCGATCTTGCTGGCAACCGAAAAACGGAACTCGCCTTGGGAGTTCACTAGATAGACCTGGTCGCCTTGGTCACGGCAGATATCCACATTCTTGCGCAGCTCGATATATCCATCGGTACCGAGGATGATCGTTCGACCATCGCCCCAACTCGATAGTCCATCCGGCGTGAACCAATCGACTCTGAAATAGTGGCTTGATCCGTTGTTGCCAACCAGGCTCGCTTCACCAAAATCTTCCAACTCCGGCGTTTCCGGATGGTGATAATTAGCAACGGCTGCACTCAGAATGGTAGCATCTCTAGACCCGGAAAAGTGGAGGAATTGCTCGATCTGGTGACTGCCGATATCGCAGAGAATTCCTCCATAGCGCGCTCGATGGAAGAACCATTCCGGTCGATGGGCGGCATTTAGCCGGTGCGGGCCCAATCCGAGGACCTGCAATACGCGGCCGATCGCGCCGCGCTCCACCAATATCGCGGCTGCAGTCGCGCTCTCGTTGTGCAGGCGCTCGCTGAAGTAAACCAAAAATTTCTTTTGCGAGTTTGCAACGACTTCGCGAATCGCACTGAGTTGCGCGAGCGTCGTCAGTGGCGGTTTGTCGACGAAGAAATCCTTACCGGCTTTGAGGACCTGCGCTGCGACCTTCATTCGGTCGCTTGGAATCGATGCACAGGCGACTAACTTGATCTCCTCGGACTCGAGCACTTCGTCGAGCGATTTCGCCGGTTTGGCTGACGGGAACTTGGCCCGGAAGGCTTGAACCTTGGCCGCATCGGCATCAAAAACGAAATCGACGGAAGCGCCTGCCTCGCTCAAGCCTTGGGCCATTCCAAAAATGTGATTGTGATCCAAGCCGACCGCGGCGACGCGAAACTGACCGGGCCGGCACGCCGCGCCCGGCCGCGGCGAATCTTTCAAAATGTCGTCCCAATTTTTGATCATCTCTACCTCATTCCGTTCATCGATCGGGGTTCAAACCGTGCATTTCAGATCGGACCTTAGAAATGTCTTTAACCTTTGACTGCCGCTCCAACCTGACCCTTTAAGAACAGGCGTTGAAAAAGGAGAAACACAATCAACACCGGTATCAGCACAAGAATCGCGTAGGCCAAGAGAGTTCCCCATTCAACCGTGTTCGTTCCTACCAGGTTGGCGAGCGACAGCTGCAGAGTGAATTTATCCTGATTATTCACGACGATGAGCGGCCACAAATAATCGTTCCATCTCCAGGTAAAACTGATAATGCCAAGTGCAGCCGACATCGGGGCGCAAAGCGGAAGAATGATGTGCCGATAAATCTCCCAGTCTGACGCACCGTCCAAGCGAGCCGCTTCGATCATCTCATCTGGTATCCCGCGAATGAATTGCCTCATCATGAATGTGCCGGTCGGCGTAGCCGCCGGCGGCACAATGATGCCGATCAATTGATTTACCCAACCTAAGGTCTTAAGCACCAGAAACACCGGGACCATGAGTACCTGCAATGGGATGAGCAACGTGGTCAAAATGACGATGAAGATCAGACTGCGGCCGGGAAATTTGAATTTGGCGAGAGCGAATCCCGCCATCGAACTGGCAAGGATCGTGATCAAACTGCTGATCGCGGCGACAAACAGTGAGTTGAATGCGTAACGAGCAACATCGCCGCTGGCAAATACGGCCTGAAAGTTTTGCAGGCTAAAACCGCTTAACGACAGGTTGGGAGGGAAAGTAAACAGATCGCGAGAAGGCCGAAATGCAGAATAGGCGGCCCAGAGAACCGGTCCGAGAAATATCAGGCAGACCACGACGGCGCCGACGTCGTGCAACGTTCGAATCTTTTGATGATGTCGAGTCGCCATACTCAAATAATTTTTTCCTCCCGAAAGAGGCGCATCTGCAGCCAGGCAATGAAAATTATCAATGGCAGCAGAAGAATCGATTGGGTCACTCCGTAGCCCGGCTGTAAACGGACAAACGCCGAGTCGTACATGTTCTGCACAACCAACCGGGTTGCGTTGGCGGGACCGCCGTCGGTAAGGAGCAGGATGGTTTCGAATGCCTGGGTGGCGTGAATGGTGGCAAGGACGACGATCAAAAGCAAGGTCGGCCGCAGCATGGGCAGAGTGACTCGCCAGAAGCGTTGCCACCCGTTGGCGCCGGCGATTCGGGCGGCATCGTACAGTTCTTCGTTGATCTGGCTGAGTCCGGCCAGGACCATTAACATATAGAAACCAACCAGATTCCACACGGTGGTGACTACGACACTGATCCGAGCTGCGGTATCGTCAGTGAGCCAAGGAACTGTCGCGAGGCCGGCCCATTTGAGAAAGCCATCGACGACCCCGAGATCTTCATTCAGCAACCACTTCCAGGAAGTCGCTACCACCACCGGAGAGAGAACAAAAGGAATATAGAAACCGACTCGAGCAAATAATCGCGCGGGAGTGCTTTCCCGAAGGAAGATCGCGATGGCCAAACTGAACACCACGATCGACGGAACGACCGCCAACGTGTAGCCGGCAGTATTTACTAAGCTCAGCCCAAATTTTGGATCATGAAGCAGGCTGAAATAATTCTCTAAACCGATGAACTCAGCTTTGCCGTGGAGAATGTCGATCTTTTGGAGAGACATCCAAAAGCCGTAAAACAATGGGATCAGGCTAAACGCGATTAACAGTCCGAGGGTGGGTGACAGGAAAAGGTAGGGCGTTAGTCGAAAGCCGGCTTGGTTCGAACCGGTCGATCCCTTGATCCGTCGGGCTTGGTCGGTCCTGGTCGCTGGCTGCAGGGCGTTCATCGTTGGGCTTGGTTAGAAGACCGCAGAGCTTCGCTACCGAGTCGTTCAAGGTTGAGAATCGTTGGTTGCGCCGGTTGGCGTCCGGTTGCGGCCAATATCAGTTCAGTCAAAATATCATTCTGCAACAGATTGAGGGCCGGTCGGGCGAGATCGACCGAAACCCAATCCGGGGTGGCATTGAGGTCGCTCAACATTGGAGCCAGATACCCGGTATACTTCCCATAGTTAACACTTAGGTTGCTCATCGGGCTCAATAGCGAACCTCCTAGGCTTTCCAGGTAGTGCCGCGTGATTTCCGGTCGCGCCCACCAAAGCAAAAATTTGGCGGCGTCGTCCTTATTCGGCGAATTTTCGAAACCGAAGAAGAATTCACCACCCGGACAAGTTGCCCGAATCACGCCCTTCGGGAAATAGGTCGTTCCGAACTCGAAGGCAGTGCCCCCATCTACCAGACTTTTCAATTGCCAGTTGCCTGACCACATCATCGCGGCTACGCCAGTCTTGAATAGCTGTCCGGCATCGGTTTTACCTGGCCAGGCAGAGGTAGGCACCAGCTTTGCCTCAACTAGACCGCGGAAAAAAGCGAGTGCTCGCTCCGCCGCCGGGCGATCCGGAAAGAACGATTTGCCGTCCGCCGAGATCCATCTGCCGCTGGCCTGATACAAGAGATTTGACCAGCGCTGAACGCTGCAATCATAGGCGACGCCCATACGACATTCCGGCAGCTTCATTACCGTCGCGACCGCCTGTTTAAATTGGTCCCAAGTCCAGATCTCGTTCTCGTTGCGCGGGACTTGAACTCTTGCTTTCTCGAAAAGCTTCTTGTTGTAGAAGAGTCCATTCGCCGTGGCCTCGATCGGCACTCCCAGAACCTTGTTTCCAGAGGTGAAGAAAGGACGATAGCTCGGTAGATAACGTTGGAGAAGTTCCTGGCTATCGGTGTATTTGCCGAGATCCAATGCTTGTGCCGCATAATTCTGAATGTAAGCCGTTGTGATCTCGACAATGTCCGGTGGTTGGCCGGCAGTTACCAACGTGTTTAACTTCGCAATAATGGAATTGGATTGGACAATAGAAACGTTGAAATCCGTTTCCGGATTTTGCTTTTGATATTCTCGAATGAGTTTCTGAATCACATCTTGGGTGCTGGCGTTCGCCAGCAGCAGGATGTTCAGAGTTCTCGCTTGAAGAGGAACGGCTGAGAGGCTCAAGCCAACAAGAAGCAGCCGGTAAAGGGAGGGCTTCATGTTGCGAGTGAGGTGGAAACCTGATCAGCCGGCAATCACTCCCTCGGGCAGGTAGGGACGAAGCGTGCCGCAAAATCCGAACTTTCGTGTTTCTGCTTCTGGATTAATCGGCATCACGAATAGATTCGATTTCGAAAGATAGTTGCTCGATCCAGCTCCCAATGAATCGAGATAGTTTTCAGTTCGTCGGATTGTAGCGGCCGGCCCGCTCTGCCAGATCTTTCGCCAAGCCGGCTCCTTGGATTGCATCAGTTTCACGCCGATTTCATGGAAAGGCCGTAATGCCGAGACTCCTTCAGACTCCACCTTCTTGCGCAGCGCCAGAAAGCCGTTTACCGCCAGGTCGCGTCGTCGGGTAGCTGCCTCTCGATTGTCTGCGTAAACCGATCCCTTGTCACTGAGTGAAGCGAACTGCAAATATTCCTGTTCGCTCCGTAGATATTCGTCCGGGAAGGTCAGTACAGAATCACCGTGCTCCGGTAATCCTTCATTTTCCATGACAACATAAATCTCGAGATGGCCATCCAGATTGATCAGGCGGTGAATGACCCCGGGCGTGAACCATATGACAGAGCCGGCGCGTAAAGGCGTTTCTCTATATCCCTGGCTGCTGAGTGTCTGTACGGCGCCTTCGCCGCCCAATACGAAATAGGCCTCGGTACAAGCAAAGTGCATATGGGGACTGCCTCCGGACATTTTGTCCGGGCCGGGAAAATCGTAGACTCGAAGGTGGGTGACACTGATGCCACCGGGGAGTGCGGATGTGACTGATCGCGATTGGTCCATAGGTCTTCGTTGGTTTGCCGATGCCGTTCGGTGGCATCGGGCACAGGTCTTGGTCTAAAGCTCGGTATACTTGGGGTTGGTCCTACTCAAAGGAAGCGAAACGCGTTCCCCTTTCTCGGCGGAGTAGTAGACGGCTGCGATGAATTCTAGAACCCGGCGGGCGTCCGTCAAACTTACCGGCGCTGGAGTCGCTCGGCTCAAAGAGTCGTAAAAGCGCCGGAATTGTCCTTCATACCCTTCCGCTGACGGTGTAAACTCCGTAAGCGCGCGCTGGATTCGTTCATCCGATTTTTCTTCCGGAGAAGAGAACGCCCAAGGCTCTGCGGAATTGGCGTAGGGCTCGGTGTTACTTTCTGCACTCAGGTTGCGAAACGTAAAACGGTGGCGCGAAATCTGAGCCGCGGAACCGAGAGTAACCGAGATCGTACCGAGTGAACCGTCGCTCATTTCGATGGCGATGGCGACGCAGTCCTCAACCTCAATCGGATTCACTCGAGTGGCGGTCCTGGCAAAGAGCGTTCGCGCCGGACCTAGCACATAAAAAACCATGTCGACCGCGTGAATGGCTTGGCTCAGCAGCGCGCCGCCGAGTTCAGTAGCGCGTTTGCCGCGCCAGGGGACGGAGTAGTAATCGCGCGAGCGCCACCACGCGACATCAACGTTGAATACGAACGCTTCACCCGTGAGTTGACGATCTACCAAATACTTCAGCTTTTGCAGTCCGCGGCCGAATCGGTATTGGAAGATCGGCATGATCTGTTGGCCGGACGCTCTGGTGAGATCCTCGAGTTGATCCAGTTCGGCTAAACTTCCGACAATCGGCTTCTCACAAATCACGTGTTTGCCGGCTTCGATTGCGGCGCGGATTTGAGCAAAATGCAGATTGGGCGGGGTACAGATATCAATGATATCGAAATCGGTGCGACGGACCACCGCTGCGAAGTCGGTAAGAAGCTCTGGGATGGCGTGTTCTTCGGCGATCGGGCTAGCACGCTGAGGATCGATGTCGCAAATAGCGGCGACCTCGAAGAGATCCGGGGCGGCTCGAAAAGCGCGGATATGCTGTGCACCGATACCGGAGCCGACAACGACGACTCGAAGGGGGTTAGTCATGTGGATTGAGGGAAACGGAATCAAATAACCGCTTTGCGTTCCTAAATCAATATATGATATATGGTCAAGTCCCTTTTCCTCCCCATGCAAGCTAAACCCATCCTTATCCTGATGAACGGCGTCACCGGACGCATGGGCCGTAACCAGCATCTTGTGCGATCAATCCTCGCCATCCGCGAGCAAGGCGGTCTCCGGCTCGCTAACGGTGAGTATCTCTGGCCGGAACCAATCCTGGCCGGTCGCAATGAAGCGCGAGTGCGTGCGCTAGCAGACGAGCTTAGCCTCAACCGTTGGACCACCAATCTCGAGTCCGCGTTAGCTGATCCGGACATCTCCATCTATTTCGACGCTCAAGCCACTTCCGAGCGTGCGGCAGCGGTCAAGGCGGCCATCGCCGCAGGCAAACACGTCTACTGCGAAAAACCGATCGCCGAAGATCTGCCAACCGCCCTTGAACTTGCTCGCCTCGCCATCAACGCCGGGATCAAGAACGGAGTGGTGCAAGATAAGCTGTTCCTGCCTGGCCTTCGCAAACTGAAGCACTTGATCAGGAGCGGATTCTTCGGGCAAATCCTCTCCGTGCGCGGCGAGTTTGGCTACTGGGTCTTTGAAGGAGATTGGCAAACCGCACAGCGCCCTTCCTGGAACTATCGGTCGGAAGCGGGAGGCGGAATCATCTTAGACATGTTCTGTCATTGGCGGTACGTGCTCGATAATCTGTTCGGTCCCACTCGAAGCGTGTGTGCGTGGGGAGCCAACCACATTCCCGAACGCTACGATGAAGCGGGGCGCCGTTACGAGGCGACCGCTGATGACGCCGCCTATGCGATCTTCCGGCTTGAAGATGGTGTCATTGCGCAGATCAATTCGTCCTGGTGCGTTCGCGTCTATCGCGACGAGCTCCTCAGCTTGCAAGTCGACGGCGTAAATGGAAGCGCCGTGGCCGGCCTGCGTAGTTGCAAAGTGCAGCACCGGGTGAATACGCCGAAACCGGTCTGGAATCCCGACCTGGCCAATTCGCACGACTTTTTTGGCGACTGGCAAGAGATCCCAGAAAACCAGAACTACGAAAATGGATTTAAAGTACAGTGGGAGGAATTCCTTCGGCACGTGATTGAAGGGACGCCCTTTCCCTACACTTTGTTGGAAGGAGCGAAGGGCGTGCAGTTGGCCGAAGCCGGAATCAAATCTTGGCAGGAACGGCGCTGGATAGACCTGGCGCCATTGGAATCATGAAACGGAGCGCGCTTCGGCTCCCAGTTGGTCCCGGCGAGTTAGAGAAATACACCATCGGGCCAGGCAAAGATTTTCCCACTGTTTCCAAAATCGAACGCCGCAGAGCCTATGCGGCCGCGCACGTGGTAGCCGACCCGCTCGCGGAAAATGGATGGGGAATAGGAGCGGCAATCGACTGGGATTCGACCCTTCGGTTCCGCGAATATCTTTGGTCGCAAGGATTTGGTGTGGCCGAAGCGATGGACACCGCCCAACGAGGGATGGGGTTGGATTGGAAGGCTTCCAAAGAATTGATCCGGCGCTCCGCTACTGCCGCCA
>DASTDH010000398.1:0-9169 GCA_035710445.1 Chthoniobacterales bacterium | reverse complement strand
CTACGGCATGACAGGTCTCCTGGCTGGAATCCTGGGACAGCTCCTTCTGCCGGCGGCCAACCCGGCCGGCTTCAGACCCTTCTGCATCATCGCGATCATTATCGCAATCGCCCTGGTGCCAATCGCTTTGACTCAGGCCGTTGCTCCTACCCAAGAAGGCGGGGAAATCCGGATTAGCCTCAGAGAGCTGTATCGGCAATCGCCTTTCGGACTGGTGGCTGCCTTCTTGTGTGGAGTGACGACGAGCGCATTCTTCACGCTGGGCCCGATCTTCGCGCAAAGGCGAGGACTCGATACGACCGGAGTGGCGATATTTATGGCATCCGGCACTCTCGGAGGCTTTCTGTTGACTTACCCGCTCGGTTTGCTTTCGGACCGGCTCGACCGGCGCCTGGCCATCATCGGGGCGGCGATCACTGCCACCGTGACGCTCCTCGTTCTGGTGGCGGTTGTACCGAAGCACGCGCCACCCTGGATAGTCTATCTCTGTGTTGCTCTTTTCGGCGGTACGATCGTACCGACCTACAGTGTGGTCATGGCGCACGTGAACGACGCCGTCGGAGAGGGCGAGTTCGTTGCCGCTTCGGGCGGGTTGCTGATCGTGCAGGGCGCCGGCGCTGTGGTGGGACCCTTAGTTGCCGGGTTCGCTATGTCCTTTTTGCAGAGAGGCCTGTCGTCCACGATCATTACTGCGCAGATCCTCATAGCTGCTTTTGGGGTGTATCGGCTGAGACAACGAGCCGCACCGCCTGCGCAGCACAAAAGAACTTTCGTGGTTGAGCCGGCTATCCCGGTTGCGACCACCCTCGAGTCGGAACATTCAGCAGGTGGGTCGTTCGAGAAAGCGCCAGTGGCGAAAGAATGAAACTCACGGCACGCTGCGACTGTTTCAGCCGCGCCAGCACGGAAGTTGTATCCTCATCCGCTGCTCGCCTTTTATCAGTCTTCAATCGGCAAGAAAATCATCGTAGCGGTCACGGGACTGATCCTGATTGTCTATGTGTTAGGCCATTTACTGGGGAACCTGCAAATCTATTGGAGTGCGGATCGCCTGAACATTTACGCGGAGTTTCTGCATTCTCTTGGCCCGTTGCTTTGGCTGATACGGGTCTTTCTACTCGCTGCTTTCATCGCCCACATCGTGGCGACGATTCAGCTGACCGTCGAGAACCGCCACGCGAAGCCACAGAAATACGCGGTGGCTGCATACCAGAGGTCGACAATCGCATCACGGACGATGATCGTGAGCGGCCTGATCTTGTTCTGTTTCGTAATCTACCATCTTCTCCAGTTCACGGTTCAGACCACTAACCCAGAGTTTCACGAGCTCCGGGATTCCTCAGGACGCCACGACGTATACCGGATGGTAATTCTCGGCTTCCGACAGCCGTGGATCTCGCTCTTTTATGTTGTGGCTCTCTCCTTACTAACCCTGCACCTGAGCCATGGATTTGCCAGTGTTATGCAGACACTGGGGATCAATAATCGCAAATTAGAGAGCTTCATTTCAAGCGGTGGCCAGATCTTGGCCTGGCTGGTGTTCGCCGGCTATGTTTCAATCCCCCTGACCGTTTTGTTGGGTCTCGTGAGATAGTTCTATGCCTGCGCTCCTCGATTCAAAAGTTCCTTCCGGCCCAGTGGAAAAGAAGTGGGAACACCATCGGGCCGAATCGAAGTTAGTAAGTCCTAACAACAAGCGAAAGTTTGATATTCTGGTTGTTGGGAGTGGGCTGGCCGGAGCCTCGGCAGCAGCGACGCTGGCGGAGGTCGGCTACAACGTGAAGTGCTTCTGTTTCCAGGATAGTCCGCGCCGGGCGCACAGTATCGCGGCTCAGGGTGGCATGAACGCGGCCAAGAACTATCAAAACGATGGGGAACTCAACGCTGGCAGGTAAATCACTTTGCAGGTGTGGCATTTGCCGACGGACTCACTATTCCCGCGGGTTTGCTACTCAAACCGAGAGTTGGCGAAGGATAGCCAGAAATCCACGAAACTTCAAAAACTGAAGCTAATACTGCCGGTAACACTGTTGGCGCTGTAGTTAGTCCGGCCGAGCTGTCCCTGATAACCAACAAAAGTCGAAATTCTTGGCGTCCATTGAACGCCGGCACCCGCGTTTATGATAAAACTGTCGTGGCCCTCGTCCGGACCGAAGACCGTCGCTGTCGCTCCCGGAAAGATCGCGGTGCCGAACGTTATCGGCAGGGCTGAGTACTTGTACTCGTGTTCCCAAAGAGCCTGGACGATCGGGATCACTACGACATTGCCAACATGCCAGGTGTAAGAAGCCTGTAGGCCCAAATCCGTTCTCCAAGATTCTTCGGAATCGTCATGGATCTGAAGTGGTAAAAACGAACCACGTTCCGTGTAGCCGTCGATATGTACATTGGTGTATTGAACGGCGCCAATTGGCCCAACTGTGAAATTTCCGAAATGAAAGTCGTATCCAGCTTCGAGGAAGGTACTGAACTCGTAGCCCTCGGTGCTTCCGCTTGCGAAGCGTCCCCGCAACAACGTTTGCCGGCTCGTATCGTAGCTATTGTAACCGCCGTACACCCCACCGTTGACATAGAATCCTTGATTCCAATAGGTGGCGTACAACCCGCCGCGGCCGGTATCGACGTCAACGTCCCGGGGCTCAGGCACCCGTCCAGGTATGAACATAGGTGCCAAAAAGCCCAACCGCCAGGCAGTCGGTGATGCGGTAATCGATACCGACACTGCCCCCGCCAGTCGTGAAATTATAACCCTTTATGGAAGCATCATCATCGACCGAGGCCCAATCGCCCCAGCCGTTGACCCAAACTCCCCAGCGGTTTTGCCCGGTCGGCTGGAATACCGGCGATTGTTTCTCAACCACGGATTTCCCTTCAGGGACAATCGCTTTGGTCTCGGGCGGTGGAACCGTTGGAACCGTAGACACAAATCCCGTTGATCCTCTTTGGATCTCCGCCAGGCGATTATCCAGATTAAACCGCTGGGTGTTGGCTCCCGAAAAGGGGATCTCAAACATCGAGGTTAGCTGTTCGATGGTCGGATTGAGAGCCGCAACCACGAAACTGGGCGGCAGCGGTTCTTCGAGAGCTACCGGCGGAAGTGGAGTGGGGATCACATCTATAATGGGTGGTATCGGATTCGGATTCGGCCCCGGCGCAGGTGCCACGTAGACCAGGGCTACTCCATTTGGCGCGTAGACTTCGACCGGCTGAAGGCGAGCTGTAATGTTGGGGTTGTTATTGAAAAAATCATTTAGATGGTCGAACAGGCCGGTCCGCGTGGCTTTAGTGAGAAGAACTGCAAATGCATTGCCGGCAGAAGGCCGAAAGCCATTCAGAGAACTCACCTCCAGGGTTCCGTGCACGGTTGCATTACCTTGAGCAAACAGGTGATCGTATTGCCCAAGCAGGAGTCCGCCGATCCCGAGCGCCAGCGTTCCTCCCGGATCTTGCGTATAGGCGCCACCGACATTGATTTGCAGCGCCTTGCCGGTTCTGGCGCTTGTGGTACGCAGGGTTCCACCGCCTAAAAAAACGTTCCCTGTTCCTAAGGCCGTCGAAATCTTTTGGGCGGCGTTTGGCGTCCCCGCAACCAGCGTGCCCTCTTGGATGGCGGTGTCGCCGCAATAAGAATTGTCGGCGGTCAAGATCACGGTGCCCGCATTTATCTTGGTCAGACCGCCCGAGCCCGTGAACGTGCCTGAAAAGGTCGAATTGAAGCCATTGGAATCGAGAATCACTCCACCTTGGGCAAGCGTCACGTTGTTCGGGATCGTGAGAGCAGCCAGAGTTCGAATCGTGCCGCCTTCGGCCGTCAGCGTGGCGTTAGGAACAAAACTGCCATTGAATGCCTCCTTTGAACAGCCAACGGGCTCCTGCATTTACCTTTTGTTGGCTAACCGGATGGGATTATTGCAAATATGGTATTCGTTGAAAATTGTCCCTTGGTGCCATGCCGATTCGTTGACGCCGCCGGTCCGCCCTTGCCGCGTCGAGCAGAACGTGGCGTCGCGCTCTCTTTCGCTTGCAATTGGGCGCTCAAAGGTCGAAAGGTGAGAAAGAATCCCGAACTCTCTGAAAGCGGGCTTACTATTGCTTCCATCACTGTTCTTCGTTGCCGGATTGGTTTTCTTATCGGTTCCTAGGCGGTCGGGTCGACCGATTTCAGCGGGACCTGGGTGCTTGATCTGAAAGCCTCAGGATCTCCGGAGCTACGCCTGGGAGCTTCCTGGATCGAGCGCACTCTGGGCTCATCGTACAGCTCGAATCGACCTACGCGACGGACTTTCTCAGACGTATTGAGCAGCCGCGAGCCTATTCTCCGGGTACGAAGGGGTACGCTCGAATGGAAGCCTGCGCTGCGGTAACCGGGTGCTGGGCGACTTTGGCGGGGGACTCGAGTATCGCTTCACTCCCCACCTCGGAGTGTTTTCCGAAGCGACCTGGAATGTCGTTGACGGACCTAAGAACAATTTCCTGCAGGTCAATTTTGGCGCGAGGTTCGCGTTTTAACCTGCGCAACAAGCCAGATCGCAAGGATATTAAAAAAATCCCGCCTCCGCGCTGAGCTCAGAAAGTGCTTTGAGGCTGTTCGGTCCAGGAAGACCAACGCTCAACCGTTTCCCAGTGTGCGTGTACCACATGCCTCGATTAGAACGAGGATAGTAAACGAAACAGATACCATCTGACGTCTCGCCTCGAACGGCCGTTTCTGAACGATGTTCTTCTACGAACTGCGAAAACGGTTCATAGAACGGGTGCACCGTATCGGAAAACAGATCCGAAATTAATCCTTGTAATTCCTCCCTGGAAGCTTGGCGGAGCGTACTCCGCGCAGACTCCTTCCGGAGTGCGAGGTTCTCGGCGAATCCAGCTGGGTCAATCATGATATTGGTCGCTTAACAATTTATTCACCCTGCTTGTCCCAATCCGGCCTTCAGGGAGTGATCAAGGAAACCAGACTGGTGCCCAGGTGAAAATGACACTTTGAGCTGGAATTCACAAGCATTCTCGTCAGTTGCCGCCGTTTGCGTTGCACAAGGGAAACTTCGTGGCACTAAGGTCTCATTTTCGCTGTATGCCTGACAGTTATCTTTAGGCTTAGTACGGGCAGCTGTTAGCTGGTCGTCCCCGAGAATTATATTTGCTGCGAGCGCAAGAGCAAGAAGCAGCATATCCAGCTAGCGATCCCGTCCGCTTTCAAATTGTCTAAATAAAAGCTTCCTATGACCGCCATTGACCTGAAGGAATACGGACTGACAGTGAGCGAGGTTCACCACAACCTCTCATGCGGCGCACTTTACGAACACGCCATCCGCCACGAGAAAGAATCGAGCATTGCCGACAATGGGGCTTTGGTAGCGTACTCGGGCGTTAAGACGGGTCGCTCGCCCAAGGACAAGCGGGTGGTCAAGCATCAGGCTTCCGAAAACGAAGTCTGGTGGGGGCCCGTCAACATCGCCCTGGAGCGACATACATTCGCCATCAATCGAGAGCGCGCGTGCGATTACCTCAATACCCGCGAGCGGCTTTACTGCTTTGATGGTTTCGGCGGCTGGGATCCCAATTACCAGATCAAGGTCCGGGTCATATGCTCGCGGCCATATCACGCGCTTTTCATGCATACCATGCTCATCCGACCCACTGACAAGGAGCTTGCGAACTTTGGTAAACCGGACTTCGTCATCTTCAACGCGGGCGCCTTTCCTGCTAACCGGCTCACGGCGGGCATGGGGTCCAAAACCAGCATTGATCTTAGCCTGGAAGACCGTGAACTCATCATCCTTGGTACCGAGTACGCGGGCGAAATGAAGAAGGGGGTCTTTACGGTGGCGAATTATTTTGCACCAGAGCGGGGCATCCTCTCGATGCACTGCTCGGCCACCGCCGACAAACAGACCGGACGTTCGTCGCTCCTGTTTGGCCTTTCGGGGACGGGCAAGACGACGCTGTCGGCTGACCCCAAGCGCCACCTGATCGGTGACGACGAGCATTGCTGGAGTGATGAGGGCATCTTCAATATCGAAGGCGGATGCTATGCGAAGGCCATCAATCTTACCCCCGAGTCCGAGCCCGACATTTTTCAAGCCTTGCGCTTTGGTGCAGTGCTCGAAAACGTGGTACTCGAAGAGGATCACACGGTGGACTTCGCCGATACGAGCATCACGCAGAACACGCGCGGCGCATATCCCATCGAGTTTATCCGAAGCGCGAAGATTCCCTGCGTGGCTGGCCACCCGACGGATATCATTTTCCTGACTTGTGATGCCTTTGGCGTGCTGCCGCCAGTCAGTTCTCTATCGCCTGCACACGCCATGTACCATTTCATCAGCGGCTACACAGCTAAAGTAGCGGGAACTGAGATGGGGGTAACCGAGCCCCAGGCTACCTTTTCGCCGTGCTTTGGGGGGCCGTTTCTGGTATGGCATCCGAGCAAGTACGCCGCGTTGTTGGCCGCTAAGATGCAGCGCCACAATACGCGGGTGTGGCTGGTTAACACCGGTTGGATCGGTGGTGCTTATGGCACCGGTAAACGCATCAAGTTGAGCTACACCCGTGCTATCATCGATGCCATCCACGACGGTGCCCTGGCTCAGACAAAGAGGCAACGCGATCCCGTTTTTGGTTTTGAAATGGTCGCGGAGTGCCCGGGCGTTCCGCCGCAGCTCTTGCTACCGCGCGAGACGTGGAGCGACCCGGCAGCGTACGACGCCGGTGCGGCGAAGCTTGCCACTTTGTTCCGAGAGAATTTCAAGGCATATGAAGGTGGCGCGAGTATCGAGGTGAAGGGTGCGGAGCCGGCAGGATCCTAGGATGAAGACGGCACAGTAGCCCGATGAACTGGCTGCTGCAGATCCACGCGACCCATGCAGTTGCGCACGCGATTGGCATCCTCGCCCTGGTTTGTTTGGTCGGAATAGCGCTTGGAAGCGTAAAGGTGCGCGGCATCGGCCTAGGGACCGCAGGCGTACTGTTTGCCGGCATCCTCACTGGGTACTTTAGCAACCCAGTTGATCACGCGACGCTGGAGTTCGTAAAGGAGTTTGGTCTGGTCCTATTCATTTTCACCATCGGCCTGCAGCTCGGGCCCGGTTTCTTGGCCGCCTTACGCCAGCAGGGCCTTGGGCTTAATGCGCTCGCCGCGACAGTGGTCGCCCTCGGCGCACTTACGGCTTCAACGCTGGGTTGGCTGCTGGGCATGGATCCGGCCGCAGCGCTCGGCCTTCTCTCCGGCGCAACCACTAACACTCCATCCTTGGGCGCCGCACAACAGACCCTATCGATTCTTCCAGGCGTTTCGCTCGACCGGCAGGAATTGCCGGCACTGGCCTATGCGGTCTCGTATCCCGTAGCGATTGCCGGCATTATCGGCGCACTGCTCGCGCTGAAAGCCCTTTTTCGCGTAGACCCAGTCAAGGAGGCGGAGGTATCTGCTGCTGAGCAGCGGAGCGAGACCGAATCCCTTGAACGGCGGACCTTGATCGTCGACAACCCAAACTTGGAAGGCTTGGCGGTCGAGGCCATTCCTGGGCGGCTGGAGATGGGCGTGACGGTGTCGCGCATTCGCCGCGGCGACGAAGCCGAGGTACGCCTTGCCACCAGCGACACTGTTTTGAAGAGAGCCGACCGAATTGTTGCCGTGGGCACCGGAGCGATGTTGGACCAATTTCAGAGGGTCGTGGGACATCGAAGCGACGAAGATTTGCTCCAGGCGCCCGGCAGCATCACCGCCCAAGCAGTCGTGGTCACCAGCAATCGCGCGCTCGGAAAAACTGTCGCCGAATTGGGGCTCGATCATTTGCACGGGGTGGTTACTACGCGGGTGACGAGGGCCGATCTTGAAATGAGCGCTGTGCCTAGCCTACGCCTGCACTTCGGCGACGTACTCCAGTTGGTGGGTGACCAGGCGAGCATCGAGAAGGCAGCGGCTTTTCTCGGGAATTCGCTCAAAGAACTCAATGAGATGCACTTCATTCCGTTGTTCCTGGGCATCGCATTCGGCATTGCACTGGGAACCGTGCCCATCGCAATGCCCGGCTTACCGCAGCCGCTGCGACTCGGTTTAGCGGGCGGAGTCCTCATCGTCGCGCTCGTGCTCGGTCGCCTGGGGCGAATCGGGCGGGTGGTCTGGCATATGCCAGCCAACGTGAACTTGGCCTTTCGTGAGTTTGGCATTGCCCTGTTCTTGGCGGCCGTGGGGCTGACTGCCGGAGCGAAGTTCTTTTCCACCGTCTTTAGCTCTGTAGGTGCGCTTTGGTTGTTTGCCGGATTCGTCATCACCGTCTTGCCTCTCCTGTTGGTCGGTGTGTTTGCGCGTGCCGTGCTGAAAATGAACTTCACGACGCTCAGTGGTTTGGTGGCGGGCAGCATGACCGATCCACCGGCGCTCGCGTTTGCTTCGAATATCAGCCGCTCGGATGGTCCAATGGTCTCCTACGCCACGGTGTATCCGCTGATCATGTTGCTACGCATCCTTTCGGTACAGATCCTCGCGCTGGTCTTATGCGGATGATGCGAGGTTTAGTAATTTCTGCGATCCACCACTCGCGGCGAGCGTTCAATCGAGCTCTCTGTGAGTGGCCGAGCCGAAATTAGATTGGCAGGAACTCCGCGGGATTACTACAGCTCTAACCCGCATCTGCGCGAAGTGATCGACCAGTTAAATTCCGGACGATTTTCTCGAGGTGACACCGACTTGTTTAAGCCGCTGGTAGATTCTCTGATGAAATACGATCCGTATCTCGTTTCCGGCGGATTACCAAGCGTATGTAAATTCGCAAGAGCAGGTTAGTGAGGCCTATTAGGATAGAGACAACTGGACTAGGAAGTCCATTCTCAATACGGCCCGCATGGGCAAATTTTCATCTGATCGGGCGATTCGAGAGTACTGCGAGAAGATCTGGAATGCCAAGCCAGTCAAGGTCGAACTCGAACCATTTGTTTAGAGCGATTCTGTGGGAAGTCGGGAACGCCAAAAGAGTGGTGGGCGACAAAACTGCCGGTTGATTTTCTCGCCGGAGAATGCCGGTAGTGCATGTCAGACCGTCACTCCTCGACAACTTGTTCTATGCGATGAACCGGAGAATTCTGCTGCCGGAACTCGCGCGCAAATCTCTGAGGATTGTGCGCGATCCGGGCTCATTGGATTTCTTTACTTTTCCGAGACTGCTGG
>DASTDH010000397.1:0-3501 GCA_035710445.1 Chthoniobacterales bacterium | reverse complement strand
TGACCTTTTTCTGGAGTCCGCCCTATCCACCGCCGATCCTCATCTGCAGGCACTTGCCTGGGAGATGAAGACGCGAGTGGCGATGTCCGAGCAGGATTGGATGGGCGCACGGGAATATGTTCAGCAGGCCCTCGCGATTGTGGAGAAGTTTGAAGTTCTTGTGGCGGCCTGGCAAGTCCACGCTACGGCGTGGCAATTGTACCTGCACGCAAGGGATGACAAACCAGCTGAAGCAAATCGTGAGCGCGCCGAAGCCTGCATCCTCAAAATTGCGAATTCTTTCGCAAGGGACGAGCCGCTGCGCGCGTCATTTCTTTCCGCTCCCCCTATTGCTCGCGTCCTCGGCGCGTCGGCAAACAAGAGAGCGGTCTGTTGAGGATCCTCGAAACGGAGGACTGCGGGAGAAACTGAGAAGTGGCGGCACCGCGGACATGGCCACGGCCCCGGTTAAACTCTCAAAGCAGTTACCTATGTCTGACAGAATCCTGGTCACGGGGGCAACGGGCCTGCAAGGCGGCGCTGTGGCTCGTCATCTCTTGAAACTAGGCAAGCCTGAGGTGCGCTGCCTCACGCGACGTCCTGATTCGGAAGCGGCGAAAACGTTCAAGCAGCTGGGCGCGGAAGTAGTAAAAGCTGACCTGGATGATCCTGCCAGCCTCAAGTCGGTACTGAGAGGCTGCACGGGCGTTTTCGGCGTCACTGATTTTTGGGAAGCCTTTCTGCGAGAATACGACCAGGGTGTAAACCTCATTGATGCCGCATCTGAAGCGGGAGTCGGGCACCTCGTGCTCAGCACTCTGCCCAGTGCTGCGAAGATAAGCAACGGAGCCATTGCTGTACCACATTTCGAAACCAAGGCCCGCATGGAGGGGCATGTGCGCCTGCGCGGCGTGCCGTTCACGTTTGTTCACGTTGCCTTCTACTTCGAGAATTTCATCAATTATTTCCCGCCGCAGAGGCAGGCCGACGGGAACTACGGATTCGGCTTCCCGCTGGCTGATGCGCGGCTCGCAGCTCTAGCGGTCGACGACACTGGTGGTGTGGTTACCGCGATTTTTGAAAACCGGGCCGAGTTCCTCGGAGAAACCGTGGAAATTGTCGGCGACCAGATGACCGCTCAGGAGTTTGCCCAAATTATGTCGCGTGTGCTGGGACGGAGCGTGACGTACAGCCATATCCCTCGGGACACGTATGCCGCTCTGGGATTTCCGAGCGCACGCGACTTGGCAGACATGTTTGAGTTCCTACGTGTTCACCTTCCTAGCCGACACATGGAAATCGCACAGTGCCGGCGGCTGTATCCATCGATGCAGACGTTTGAGCCGTGGGTGCAAGCCAACACGGGAGGATTCGCCGCGGTTTTGGCAGCGTAGAGAGGATGTTCGCGCCCTACGAGCCGCTCCGCCAATCACTGCTCGCCGCACCTTCTGTTCGGCGAATTCTGCGTGCGGCGATCTCGGACAGGAACGACGGGCGCGGCTTTTTCAGTCGCGAAGCGAGAGGCAGGCAATTTTGCCCGACGGACTCGCGCTCCGCGCCTGCCGACCGGTTGCAGCTGACAAAACTTGTATCTTTCGAACGCCAGCTCTTTGCGACGATCCGACGATCGCCCTGATGGATAGTTTCCACGTCGATGATGTCTGTTCGGAGCCCGAGCTTAGGTTCAACTTAGGTTCACTTGAAGGACATGGAGAAGAAGTGGATTTCGGCTGTATGCGACACCACCGAAACGACTTATGTGTATTTCACTGCCCTGGTTCGGGACCAGGAGGTCGAAGGTTCAAATCCTTTCGCCCCGACCAATTCTCGTAAAGTCAATAACTTACGACGCTTGATCAAGGCAATGACCTCCTGGTGCGATTCACGTGTTCGATGGTTCGAATCCCACGAACCCGAGAACCGTAAAACCCGCTCTCCGATAGACTTACGATGGGACTACCATAGCTTGCTTGTTCGAGAACTGTCCGGGCTTGTCCAGCTCCGCAGCGTAAGCTAGTCCTACCTTGGCCGCACACCTGCGCGGAGTCGATCGGTCTATGGGCACGGTCGAGGGGCGAATCGGCTTTTCTCGGATTGAAGGAGAACTACCTCTCGACATGCGGTTCGTCCTCCGTTCCCTGCGGCGCTATCGGCAATTCGATCTGGCCGACATGAAACTGCTGGTCGAGGTGCGAAAGCTTTCGTCCGGTGTCCTTCAGAAAGAATTTCGTCTGGAAGAGCAGGACGGCTCCGAAGACGTTCAGAAGACAATGCGCCGCTGATACGCAATCACAAGACGATCATTGAAGCGGAAGACCGTCGCAACAGCCGCGGCTACGAGCGCGCGAAATGGAGGAGCGCCTTCGCGTCGTTTTCATTGGCGTCGAACGCACGGAGCGCGGCGAGATACTGTGCGCGCGCGTCACCTTCCGCAACGAGGTTTGCTCCTGCTCCCCAGGTGAATTCCGGCTGACCGTACTTTACAGCGAGTACGTCGGTCATCATGCGCGCGTGGCGGCCGTTTCCGTTGGGAAACGGATGGATTTTCGAAACAAGCTGGTGATGAAATCGGACGAAGCATTCGTCGAGCAGGAATGTCTTGTGTTCCAGCCAATACTGAACGTTGCCGAGGAGTTGTGGAACGCGTTGCAGAATGTCGCGGGGATCACAGCCAATGTTCAGTTCATGCTTGCGATAAGTTCCCGCCCACTTCCAGACTTGGTCGAACATTTTGGCGTGCAGCGTGCGGACGTAAGACTCGTCCAGCGGGTTTGTTGAGTTCATCGTGCGATTGCTGAACGCCCACCTTTGCGCTTCGAGAATGTTCAACGCCTCATATTCGTTGAGTTCTTTCATCGTGCTGATTTTCGGAATCAGCTGTTCGGCTTCTTCCGGGCGGATCGGGGTGTTCCCATCGGAGTATTGGTGATTGAGGATGAAGTTCATTTTGTTTTACCGTGATGCAAGCGCCGCTGAGCTTCATCCTCAATCAGTTGACTGGTGTTTTCAGGTTTCTGGTCCTCGAGCGCCATCGTGTGGACGACGCGTTGCACATCGCGAGTAGCGCTGTCGCGCGCCCGGCGTTCTGCGAGTTCCTCGAACGAGCCGGACTTCGGGACAAAGCCATAGATAAGGTCGCAGCCCATGGCTTCGGCGACCTTACGCAGGGTCGCCAACGTGATGCGGTCGGTGGCTTCCGCGCGCTCGAACATTTGAACATTTTGCCTCGGCACGTGCAGACGTCGACCGATGTCGGCTAGACTGAGACCGAGGGCTTGGCGAATCGCGGCGATCCATCCCCCGGAGGGACGAGGGGGCAGGCTTTTGGCTCCCGCGAAGCTGCGGTCGAGCTGGGATATTCGTAAGCTTCTGAATTGCCGGTTCATAAGTACTCCGTCACAATATAATATGACAGACAGAGTGTTAGTGTCAAGTTATAAGATGACATGCTGTGGCATGGCGACACTGTATAAAGTGACGACTGGTAGCAGCGGTCATATTATAGAGCGACAAAATTCCAAC
>DASTDH010000396.1:0-37479 GCA_035710445.1 Chthoniobacterales bacterium | reverse complement strand
GCAGGCGGCTAAGTATTTTTGGCAAGCCTCTTCGGTGGCGAACTGTGACTGAAATTCGCGCAAGGTTTTCGGAAACGTCGGGCGAGCCACCCCATCAAACTACCCCTTGGGGTTTGCTGAAACAACCGGATAAGCAAAAGGCAGCTAAGGTCGTCCCAGCTTGCTAGGTTTGAC
This sequence comes from Chthoniobacterales bacterium, assembly GCA_035710445.1. Lineage (GTDB taxonomy): Bacteria > Verrucomicrobiota > Verrucomicrobiia > Chthoniobacterales > JAFAMB01 > DASTDH01. The sequence continues at coordinate 37,305 of DASTDH010000396.1, read as the reverse complement.
AAAGTCAGCTCGATTCCGTTGAGTTCCGGGCCAAATGAACTCTCACCGGTATCGTCCGCCGAGTTCGCGGTAATCGACCCCAGGATTTGAGAGACGAGCGGTTTCTTGTCCCGGCTGCCGCAATCGTTGTCGCGACCGCATCACCGCGCATCGATATGAAGGCTCGTAGTCATAGCGCCACGGTCTCGCGGAACCAGAACGAGGTATCCAACCCGACGTCAACGGACCGCTACCCTACTCCAGGTACTTCGATCTCTCCCTTATGCGGGCACGAACGAAAACGGCTGTGGTCCGAAATCGCGAACTGTCGCTTCGAAGTTCAGCAGCGCTTTTTTGAGATTGAGGCCGCCGCCATAGCCCACCAAATGGCCGTCTGCGCCGATCACTCGGTGACATGGGACGATAATCGCAATCGGGTTCTGTCCATTCGCCAGACCCACCGCGCGAGGAACGCTGCCGACCCGTTCAGCCTGCTTCTTGTACGAGATAGTCTCGCCAAAAGGAATGCTCCGCAGCGCGTGCCAAGCACGAACCTGAAACGGCGATCCAATAAACCGAATCGGAATCTCAAACACCGTTCGCGTCCCGCAAAAGTACTCGTCGAGTTGTCGAATAACCTCTGAGAACGGTCTAGCGCTCGGTGCCGGAGCTGCAGTGCCCTCCGATCCATTATTTCGATCGGTAGCAAAATGTAGACCGATCAAAGAATGGCCGTCGGACACTAATTTCAGATTGCCCACCGGGCTGTTATAGATGGTTCGATATTGCATGATGTTCCTCCAATGAATTCCACAGCTGCATGGCAGCATAAGCTCGCCAAGGTCGCCACTTTTCGGAAAGAGCCAGAGCGTCTGACGCTTTCTTAACCGAAAGTGCTTTCCGCAAACCTAGATCTTGGTGAGGAAAAGCGTCCGGCCATCCGAGCACGCGCATTGCTACGTAACTGGCCGTCCAGGGACCAACCCCGGGTAGCTCGATCAGTTGCTTAACGCTCTCTTCCCAGGATGTTGTATTCAGAAAATTGATTTGACCGCTCGCAACCGCCTTCGCCAATGCAGCCACCGTCGACGCTCTGGCACCGGTCAACCCGAGTTTTCGCAGGTCGTCGAGCGGTATCGCAGCGATTTGGGCTGCGGTTGGCACCACAAATCTCAGACCCGAGAAAGGCGTATCCATCTTCTCTCCGAACCGCTCAACGATCCTGGCGGCAATCGTGGTTGCGGCCGGCACGCTGATCTGTTGACCGAGCACGGCGCGCAAAGCAATCTCGAAGCCGTCAAAGGCGCCAGGCACTCTAATTCCTGGATTCTTGACCCCGAGCGGGCCGAGTGTCGCCGCGATTCGATCGGGGGAGGCATCCAAATCGAATAACCGCCGCAGCCGGCTCACCAGAGTCAGCAATGCAGGTAGCAATTCCGCCGCGACCTGGACCCTCAACGAATGAGCTGTGGAGTCGTTTTCAACAATCAACCACCCTCGGAGCGCACCGATCTGGACCGTTCGAGCGTATTGGGTCTCGCTGATCTGCTCGGCTCCTCGGTAAGAGCGTCGATGAAAGTATCGCAGTACCGTCTCCCAGCTAAACGGTGAACGATAACTAAGACAGAATGTGTATGCGGACCCCGGTGCCGTCGTTTTTCTCGAACCATTCCTCAGGCCGGTCGGGGAAAGACGATAGCGCTCTTTGAACAAGCTGTTGAATCGACGCAAACTCTTGAAACCGCTGGCCAGAGCAACATCGTTGACGCTGAGATTTGTGTCGGTGAGGAGCTGTTTGGCCAGCAGCAGCCGCCGAGTTTGCATGAATTGGATGGGCGAGACTCCGAGCTGCTTCGTCAACAGCCGGCGAAAGTGGCGATCAGAAATCCGGAACGTACTGGCTAATTCGGGGATGGTCTGGTCGGCCTCTTCGACGCGATCCAAATATCGCAAGGCCGCGCCGACCAGTTTCTGTTCGTTATCGATCGGCGCATTGCCGGGAGCCAACTCGGGCCGGCAACGCAGGCAAGGCCGATAACCGGCGACCTCGGCGGCCGCAGCCAGCCGAAAGAATTCGCAATGTCGCATTTGCGGACGGCGCGAGGGGCAAATCGGACGGCAGTAGATTCCGGTGGTCTTCACCCCCACAAAAAAGACACCGTCGAACCGCTGATCTCTGGCGATGAGTGCCTCGTAGTACTGTTGCGAATTCATTGCTTCCAACAGTATTGATCCCTTTGGATCCATTGTCTCGCCGTTTTCGGACATGCAAATTTGGCACCCACCCGGACGCCAGAAACGGGAAAGGATCTCACGCCAAGACGCACAGAAAAGCAATTCCGGTAGTGGCGACTGTCCCCGTTAGGCCCCTCGCGTTCCATGGCAAAACTGTCGAACGAAGGAATTCGTGTGGCACACCTAAGAACGCAGTCGCCGCTGAAACTGTCTTTCTTTGCGCCTTGGTCTCTTGGCGTGACTCCTTCCTCTGGCGTCCTGGCGTGACTATCGCAAAAACAGTTGGATCAGCGCCAGATCGTGATTGAATCACGGGGTGAACAAAGAACCGGACTGGATACGCTGGGCGCGAGAAATTCAAGCGATTGCCCAAACGGGTCTACACTTCTCTGAGAGCATCTACGACCGAGAACGCTACGAACGCCTCCGGGACATCGCAATCGAGATGTTCGCCAAGGGATCGGATGCTACTGAGTCATTGATTCGCGCTAGTTTTGCCGCCCAAACCGGCTATGCGACGCCCAAAGTCGACGTTCGAGGAGTCGTGCTCAAGGACGGCCGAGTATTGCTGGTTCGCGAAAGCAGCGATGGTCTCTGGACCTTACCTGGCGGTTGGGCGGATGTGAATGACTCGCCTTCCGAGGCGGTCGTGCGCGAAGTGCGCGAAGAGAGCGGGTTCGTAACTCGTGCCACTCGGCTGCTCGCCCTCTTTGACCGCTCAAAGCATCCACATCAACCGCCCTTCCCTTTTCACGTATATAAGCTATTCATCGCTTGCGAATTGCTGGCTGGTAGCGCCCGGCCTTCAAGCGAAACATCCGAGGTGAAATTCTTTGATCCGAACCACCTTCCTGCTTTGTCCATCGGACGCGTCACCCCTGATCAAATCGCGATCTGTGTTCGCGCGTGGAATGATCCGCACAGCTCGACACTTTTCGATTGACGGCAAGTTATCGGCGATCGGCTGGCAATCGACCGTTCGTAGCTCTCCTTCCGTCGGCTACTAACGATCGACTATTCTAACCCAATGTTTAGTTCGTTGTTTCCGGGCCTGATCGTCACTGCGATCACGATTCTCATGCTTCGCTTGGCGATCGGTTTTCTTTTTCGCTCCCCCGGAACACTAACTTTCAAAACGAGGTTCATCCGTTTTGTCGCACGTCTGAGTGTACGCGTGGAACACCTTTGGAAGAAATGATCTATCCCTGAAGCAACAGGCGCGATGGATCTTCGATACACTCTTTGACCCGGACCAAAAAAGTAACCGCTTCTTGGCCGTCTACGACCCGATGATCATAACTGAGCGCGAGATACATCATCGGTCTTATCTCGACCTTTTCTCCTACCGCTACGGGCCGGTTCTGAATCTTATGCATTCCGAGAATACCGCTTTGCGGTGGATTGAGAATCGGAGTGCTCAAGAGGGAGCCATAAATACCGCCATTGGTGATGGTGAAAACACCGCCGGTTAGTTCGTCGAGCTGCAGTTTTCCGTCTCGGGCTTTGCTCGCGAATTTGGCTACATCTTGCTCCACCTGAGCGAAACTCTTCTTCTCCGCATCGCGAATCACCGGCACGACTAATCCACGTTCGGTACCGACCGCAACACCGATATCAAAGAAATGATTCTCGATCAGGTCATCTCCATCCAGTCGTGCATTGATCGCGGGCACGCTCTGCAGCGCATCGACCACCGCCTTTACGAAGAACGACATAAATCCGAGTTTGATCCCATGCCGCTTTTGGAAGTTCTCCTGATACCGCGCTCGGAGCTGCATTACTGCCGACATATCGACTTCGTTAAAGGTGGTAAGCATCGCGGCGCTTTGTTGCGCCATGACCAGCTGCGCCGCGATCTTCTTCCGCAACGGCGACATTTTTCGACGGGTGAATCGTTCATCCGTTTTCGGTGAAGGCAAATCCTTAGTCGGCTCAATAGAAGCCGGTGGCGGCAAATGTTGAGGTGGCGAAGCCAGTTGCTCGACCGGCGCAAGACCTTTCTCTTGTTCCGTCGGCTTGCGGCGTTCCAGGTAATTGAGAATATCTTCTTTTGTGACCTGTCCGTGCTTCCCGGTACCCTGTACCTTTTCCAGAGGAATTTTTTCTTCCTCCACCAGGCGCCGGACAGCCGGGGACAATTCAATCGTGGCACCGTCTTCGGATTCCTGAGATGGAGTCGCACGCTCAGAAACGACCGGAGCGGTAGCCGCTTTGATTGCAGCTCCTGGCCCAGTTCCCTGGATCGCAGGAGGTGACCCTCGCTGAGCCGTCTGGTCGATCGTCGCCACCACCTGACCGATTTTCACTTCCTGGCCAGCATCAACTTGGATTCGGATAGCCCCGGTTCCGGGCGCCGGGATTTCGGTTGAGATTTTATCGGTTTCCAGCGTTAGAATTGGTTCACCGTCTTTGACTATTTCACCATCTTTCTTGAGCCAGGCGGAAAGCAATCCTGAGGTAATCGACTCACCGACTGCGGGAATCTTCACTTCTATGGCCATGCGAATTAGCCTTGCTTAAAGGGTGAAAGCGTGTTGTACAAGTTCCTTCTGCTGGTGATCATGCCAAGCTTTAGAACCAACCGCCGGACTGGCGGCGGCAGCGCGTCCGGCGTAATTAATCCGCAATTGGTCGAGAGAACAGAACAACGCCGAGATATAGCTCCAGGCACCCATATTCTTCGGTTCCTCCTGGCACCAAATCCATTTCGATGCAGCCGGAAACGGTTCGACTGCTTTGGTCAGGGTCTCGAGGCGCAAAGGATAAAGCTGTTCGATTCTAACCAAAGCCGTATTCCTAACCTGATTGGTCTCCAGGTACGTCAACAAATCATAGTAGACCTTCCCACTACTGAAAATCAGCCGCTCAACTTCCGTCTCTTGGCCTAGCAAGGTGGGTGGCAGAATCGGCTGGAAACTGGAGTCAGTAAAATCTGCCAGTCGAGAAACCGCTCGTTCGCTGCGCAACAAGGACTTCGGAGTCATTAAAATGAGCGGCTTCCGAAAATCGCGCTTCACTTGCCGCCGCAAGACGTGGAAATATTGCGAAGGGGTAGTCAGATTACAAACCTGGATATTTTCCTCTGCACAAAGTTGCAGATAACGCTCGAGACGGGCGCTCGAATGTTCCGGGCCCTGGCCTTCATAGCCGTGAGGAAGTAACAAAACGATTCCGCTGGGCCGCTGCCATTTTGATTCTGAGCTGGCAATGAATTGGTCAATAATCACTTGAGCGCCATTGGCAAAATCTCCGAATTGCGCTTCCCATAGGCAAAGCATTTCCGGAAAATCCAACGAATAGCCGTAATCGAATCCAAGAACCGCGGCCTCCGACAGCATGCTGTTGTAAACACAAAACCGGGCCTGATTCGGACTTAGATTGGTTAAAGGGATATAGCGTTCTCGAGTCTCCACATCGTAGAGGACGGAGTGTCTCTGGCTGAAAGTACCGCGTCGACTATCCTGACCGGAAAGACGTACTGGTGTGCCTTCGATCAGAAGCGACCCAAAAGCCAGCGCCTCAGCATACGACCAATCGAATGGTCCTGCTTCGGCATGCTGCTTTCTTCTGCGTTCCAATAGCATCTTCCGGATCTGCGGTTGCACCCGAAATCCATCTGGGACCTGCGTAATATGATCGACTATATGACTGATCTCTTTGGCTGAAACCCGTGTATCCGGCTCTTCATGACTGTACGGCGGCTGGAAAACCGCGCTGGACTCTTCGAAGCGTCGCTGGAGGTCAGTTTTCGACTTTGTGTCCGCACTCCGAACTTCGGTCAACGCACTCTCCAATCGACCGCGAAACTCTTGTTCCAGAGCCTCCGCTTCTTCCGTGGTCAGCACACCCGATTGCAGCATTCGATCCTTAAATATCTTGGTCACCGCCGGATGGCTGTGGATCGTCTTATAAAGCTTGGGTTGAGTGAAGCTCGGTTCATCGGTTTCATTGTGCCCGTACCGGCGATAACAGTACATATCGACCACGACGTCGCAGCCATACTTCTGGCGAAACTCAAACGCGGTCTGAGCGACGAACGCCACCGCCAGCGGATCATCGCCATTGACATGAAAGATCGGCGCTTCGATCATTTTCGCCACATCCGTGCAGTACATGGTTGAGCGCGCATCGGCGGGAAGCGTGGTAAAGCCAATCTGATTGTTAACGATCACGTGTACTGTCCCGCCCGTTTCATAGCCGGCAAGCTGCGAGAGATTTAATACCTCTGCCACGATACCCTGACCGGCAAAAGCCGCGTCTCCATGAAGCAAAAGCGGCAACACCTTTCTTCTCTCTTCGGTGTCTCCCAGTATACGCTGACGAGCGCGCGCATTGCCCTCTACGACCGGGTTTACAATCTCGAGATGACTGGGATTTGCCGCTAGCCGGATACCAATTTCGGCGGACCCAATTTTTCTAACACTTTCGTACCCGAGGTGGTACTTCACGTCACCGTCTCCCGCCACTAAATCGGGAACGTAGTTCTCCGAAAATTCCTTGAAGATGATATCGTACGATTTCTTCAAAAAGTTCGCGAGTACAGTGAGCCGACCGCGATGAGCCATGCCCATCACAATCTCCTGCACACCGACTGCAGGACACTCGTTTAAGATCGTCTCCAAAACGACTATCAGACTCTCGCTCCCCTGCAGCGAGAATCGCTTTTGACCAATGAACTTGGTGTGCACAAACTGCTCAAAAGTTTCGGCCTCCATCAGCCATCGCAGGTATTGCTTCTGGAGACTCGGATCGGGCGCAGGAGCCATCACTCGTGCCTCCATTTTTTGCCGAAGCCATTCCCGCTTTGGTCGGTCCTGTATGTGCATGAACTCGATACCAATCGTGTCGGAGTAGGTCGCACGAAGGTTCTTCAACAACTCGCCAAATGGCAGCGGCGTAGCATCACGGAAATAGCGCGACGAAACGATGGTGTTGGGTGAGGCTTCTTCCAAACCGAACTCTTTGAGTGCCAATGCCGGCTGTTCCGAGGGCACATCGCTCAACGGATCGAGCCTGGCCTGGGTATGTCCAAGTATGCGATAATTGTTAACCAGGCTGTCGATCCGATTCCTTAGCTGGGCGTCCACAGCCGTGGCAGCAGGAACCTCTACAGTTCCTTTACCGTTGCGTGTTGGGGCAAGCCCAAGTTCAAAACCCTCGAAAAACGCTGACCAACTCGAATCAACCGATGCCGGATCTCTTTTCCAACGTTGATGGTACTCGTCTAGAAGATCCGCATTCCAATCGTTCAAATACGAAGTTCTCATTTTTTTGCTCATCGTGAGCAGCGGACCAGCAATTTAAATGAACTTGAAAAGGACCCAAACGAATTTTTGTACAATTTTGGCACGCTTTCGCGATCGTTTAACAGACACTGTTTGACACCGCTGGTCGGTGACGATACCAAACTTGCGTGAGCGATTCGCTCCCCGGATGAAAAGCGGTCATTCTTTCCTCATCGACGGTCGGTGGTGGTTTTCATGCATTCCGGCGTCTTCGCTGATGCTGCTAAGTCAGTTTTTGTAATTAGTTCACATGATCAAAGTCGAGCAGCTCACCAAGAAGTACGCTGGTGTTACCGGCATCGACCAGATTAGTTTTGAAGTCGGGAAAGGAGAAATCGTTGGATTCTTGGGACCGAACGGCGCTGGCAAAACTACGACGATGCGAATTTTGGCCAGTTACATGCCGGCCAGTTCGGGCCGAGCGACCGTGGCCGGATTCGACGTATTTTCGGAGTCGCTCCAGGCACGGCGACATCTCGGCTATCTCCCGGAAAACGTACCCCTCTATCACGATATGCGGGTAAACGAATATCTTCGCTATCGTGGAGCACTCAAGGCACTCTCCGGAAAACGGTTGAAGAATCGTATCGGCACTATTAAGGAGCTGTGCGGGTTGCGTGAAGTTGGACGAAAGAAGATCGCCGGGCTCTCCAAAGGGTTCCGCCAACGAGTCGGCTTGGCCGAAGCCATGATTCATGAACCCGATTTACTAATACTAGATGAACCGACGATCGGCCTCGATCCAAACCAAATTCGCCAAGTCCGTGAACTCATCAAATCGTTAGGAGAACGTCACACCATCTTGCTCTCAACTCACATCCTGTCGGAGGTGGAAGCGACTTGTTCTCGAGTGATTATTATCAACCGAGGGCGAATTGAAGCCTCCGATACTCCCGAGAATTTAGTAAACCAACTTCGCACTTCCGGCTTGTTGCGCCTGGAAGTAAAATGTGGGGCGGAAGATCCCGTCTCTCACCTTTCTGCGGTACCCGGCGTACGAGGGGTCCGAGCTGTCTCGGACGGCGAGTGGCGCTCCTTTGAGATCCGAGTTGAGGCTAACAGCGATCCGCGCGAGCAGATTTTTCGGTTAGCCGTCAGACGCCAGTGGGTGATCAGAGAACTAAGTAAAGAGCGCGCAACGTTGGAAGACGCCTTTGTTGAACTTACCCACACCGACCGTTAGCAGCCTGTCCGACTTAGAGGTAAAGCGTAAGGACCATTTGTGGTTTAATGAGCAAAAGTACGTACTGCCAGGACAGGCCGCTCAAACTCCGCTTCGCGGAGGCCGAATTGCCCTTTTATTTTATGGAGCCACGGCCGAAGTTATGATTGTTATTCCCTCTCGCGAAGCGAGCTCGTCGTCATGGCCAGCTGTTTTGTCACCAAAGCTGCTATCCACCCATGCCGCTCTATTCTTAAGTCCGGCGGGCTGCTAATGAGAAGATTTTTCACTTTGCTGGCGAGAGAACTTTCCGCGTTCTACTTTTCGCCCATCGCCTACGTTGTCCTTTTTTTCTTTCTGATCTTAAACGGACTTTCGTTTTGGTTCGCAGTGGCGCTTCTCAGTCGAGGACCCTCCGAGCTGACCCTGGTCCAGGCCTTTTTCAACACCCTGTTCTTTTGGATCGCTTATCTTCTGGTATTCCCCATTATCACGATGCGGTTGTTCTCCGAGGAATTTAAGCTTGGAACAATCGAAACCTTGATGACTGCCCCGGTTCGAGATTGGGAAGTCGTCGTGTCGAAATTTCTCGCCGCGTTGACCTTTTATTTGAGCATGTGGTTGCCGAGCGTGCTCTATTTTTTGACTTTCAGCTGGCTCGGCAATCGCAGCGTCGTGGGTAGCAGTGCGCAAATTTGGGGGCCATACCTTCTGTTGCTGGTCATGGGCATGTTTAATGTATCCCTTGGCTGTTTGGCTTCGTCGCTTACTTCCAATCAGATAATTGCCGCCATGATCGGGCTGGTCTTTGTGCTCGGAATCTTTTTTTTGACGATGATCAACTATATCATCAACAGCTCGTCGGCCCTGGTGCGCGATTTAACCGCGTACGTCGCTCAGCTTGACCACATGGAATCTTTCTCGCGTGGAATCATCGATACACGCCCGTTGGTTTTTTATCCGAGTTTTGCTCTTCTCGTTTTAGTCATGACTTATCACGTATTCCAGTACCGGCGCTGGAAACTATAGCTGCCAGACGTCATGGCTCGAAAAGTCGCTTCCTCTCTTCGCGCATTGCGAGTCCGCACCGCCATCAATGTAGCGGTGCAGATCGCACTCGCGACTTTGATCGTGTTAATGCTGAACTATCTGAGCTTTAACCGGTTCGGTCGCTGGGACCTTTCCCGGAACAGCAAATATGCGCTGTCCGGACTTACCCGCAAATTCCTCGGTTCGCTGAAGAAGGAGGTCAAAGTGTATGTGTTCTTTTCGAGTACCGCTACCAAATCGCCCGGCGCAGAACTCTACAACGACGTCGAGAATCTACTCAAAGAGTATGAGTATGCCGGAAAGCGGCACGTCCGGGTCGAAACCATTGATCCTTATCGGGATATCACTCGGGCAAGAGAGCTACAGGAAAAATTCCGGTTTGGCAGCAACGACAATATCATCATTATCGATTGCGACGGCCGCCAGAAAACGATCCGAGCTGTCGACCTGGCCGACTACGGATCTTCGGAAATGTTTGATGATAATCAGGCTCCCGAGATCAAGAGCTTTAAAGGCGAACAGGTACTGACCGGCGCGTTGATCGAATTGACTCAGGACAAAACACCAAAGCTCGGCCTGATCGTCGGTCATCGTGAACTCTCCTCAGACAGTACAGGCCTTAGTCGTTTTCGCGAGCTACTCGAAGGAGCGCATCTGCAGCTTCAGGAAGTTAGTTTAAGCGGTATCGAAAGGATTCCAACCGACTACGCTGCGGTAATCCTGGCCGGGCCAGAATACGACCTGAGCATGCCAGAGATCAGCTTACTCCGGCGGTATTGGAAGGAAGACGGACGGCTTTTCATATTGTTGAATGGTCGAGCCCACACGCCGACGCTCGACACTTTCCTGAAAGAGCTGGGACTTCATCCCGACGTTGATCTCATTGTCACCCGCGCAAAAACCGGAATCCAAGAAGAATCAATTACACTGGACGTTTATGCTCAGATGCTGGGGAGCGCACCGTTTCTCAAATCACTCAACCAGGTGCTGGCCTACTTTCCGGGCGGAAGCCGGTCTATTGCAATCGACGAACAACGACTCAAGCAACTCGGCATCCGCGCGTCTAAGATGCTCACTCCGGCCATTTCGGACTATTGGGGCGAGAAGGACGATTTTCTCCATTCCAACACCAATCCAACTTTTCACCCCGGCACCGATCTATCGCCGCCGCTCTTTTTAGGCTGGGCGCTAGAGAAAGGCTCAATCGAAGATCAGCGTGTCCAGGTTCGATCCTCATCTCGTCTGGTAGTGATCGGGAATGTTGATTTTATCAGTGACGAATCCCTGACGCGCGCCGCTCCGGATGTCGATTTCCTGTTGTTGTGTGTGAATTGGTTGACCGATCGCGAGCAGCTGTTGGCGATTGCACCAAAAGCTCCCCGCCCGTACATGTTGGATCTGGCACCGATTCAAATGGAGCGGATTTTGTTTTTGACGGTTATCGGTATTCCCCTATTGATCGCGCTTCTCGGTACCGCGGTTTGGGCGATACGACGCCGATAGAACCCAATGAATCTGCGGACCACCCTTGCTTTGCTGGTCATTGCCATTGGCCTCGGACTTTTCATTTGGATTCTCGACCGCCGCAGCCCGAGCACGCGCCAAAGCCGGACCGGATATGTAGTTGACTTAGATCGTAACGAGGTCACTCGCCTTGAAATAACGAACGAAAACGCCGGTACCGTATTGAATAAGACCGCGACCGGATGGCAAATCACCGCTCCGGTGAATGATCGGGCGGACGTCCGGGTGGTGGATTCGCTTCTCGACGATATTCAGTTTCTTCGATGTAACGATACGATTTCGAACCTGGGCAAGGGCGACAAGAAACAGAAGCGGCTCAAGGACTTTGGTCTGCAGAAACCGCATCTCAAGTTGGTTTGGCAAACCAAAAAACGACACTCCTCGATTGAATTCGGCGCTGACACTGCCGTCGAAGGAACCTGCTACGTCCACGTCGAAGGGAGTGATGCGGTTTTCGTTACCGGAAATGAGCTGAAAAATTTGATATCCAAGCGCTCGAATGCATTTCGCGATCATCAGATCACGCCTTTTCTTACCACCCAGATCGACCGCGTTATTGTGCATCAGCCGGCTGGTGACATCGAACTCGCACGCCAAGCGAACGGCTGGCAAATTGTGCGACCGATCAAGGCACGAGCGGATGACGATATAGTCAATGCTGCTTTGGAGAAAATTAACACCACTCCGATTCTGGATTTTGCAGAAAACGAAAAAATACCGAACACCGAGACCGAAAATTCCGGTCGTTCGATCTCGCTGTTCTCTGGTGATGAGAAGGTGGAAATCTTCTGTGGCTCGGCTGTGCCGAATCAACCGGATAAGATCTACCTACGAGTGCCTTCCCGACCATCGTTGCTCGTGGTCAACGACTCTTTTGCTCAGACGATCAACGTAAAACCGAACCAACTAAGAGATCGAAGAATTGCTCGGCTCAATTCAGATATCATTGATCGCATCAGAATCGATTACGCCGGAAGCCCTGGCCTGTTGCTGGCCCGGCACGAAGATCGTTGGGAAATTGCCAGCCAGCAAAACGCTCCCGCCAATGCTGAAACCGTAAATCGACTGATTGCCGCCCTCGATAGTACCGACGTTCAGGAGTTTGTTTCCGACACAGCCACTGATCTCAACCGCTACGGACTCGATTCGCCGGCTTTACGGATTGGATTTAGCTCCTACGCCTCCGATAATACCGCAGAAAGTGGAGCTGGAGAGGAGCCGATCGCCACTCTGGCTGTGGGCAAACTGGATAAAGACGCCTATTTCGCTCGAATCCAAGAAGAGCCCTATGTTTTCTCCCTGTCGAAACAAACGGTGGAGTCGCTTCCCACCCATGATTTCGACTTTTGGGCGCTTGATGTCCTTAGTATGGAACGAAGCGATCTCAGGTCGATCGAGATAGACCACGACACGGGTAAAGTCGAATTGCATCGTGACGATCGAGGAAAATGGTTCGTCAGAGAAAAAGCCGGGTCCCAGGATGAAGCGGCGCTACAGACTTTTCTCAATGCGGTCTCGCACATTCGTGCACTCGCCTGGGTGGGCCCGCCTCAACCAGCCTACGGATTAGATCATCCGACTGAGGTGATCCGAATACGAACGAAGACTGATCAATTCGAACTACAAATTGGGGGGACCAACGATCGAGGTGATCGTTACGCGATGTTCGCAAATCGCGTCTTTGTGATCGGGGCGAACGATTATCAGCAACTAAGTGCGCCGTTAGCCAAGTGAACGAACGCCAGCAAATTCACTGTCGTTGGTTGGTGTTCGTTGTCGCTGGTTGACGGTCGCTTTTATCCGCATAATAGATGGTCACAATTCCGCCGGTGAGACTACGCAGCTGTGCATTCTGAAAACAGGTGCGAGCCAATAGATCCAACATCCCCGACCCTCGCGGAAAGCGCTCGATACTTTCTCCCAGATATTGGTAAGCCGCGGCGTGACCGGTGATCCACCCTGCCAATCGCGGTAGTACGTAGTGGAGGTAGAAGCGGTAAAAGGGTCGGAGCGGCCCGGCCGGAAGGGAAAAGTCGAGAATGACCACGTGCCCTCCCGGTCGCAAAATCCGCGAGATTCCTTCGAGCGCCCGCTCTAACGATTCCATGTTCCGCAAACCAAAAGCGATGGTAACCACATCGAATGCTTCTTCGGCAAAGGGCAAGGCCATCCCATCGGCAACAATCAGATTACTTAAGCCGCGGTGCTTGGCGACCTGAAGCATGGGCGCACAGAAATCGGCGCAAACCAGATAGGCTTCCGGATTCTGGCGCCGAAGCTCTTGCGCCAGGATTCCGCTCCCCGTCGCCAGATCAAGGATTCGCCGAGGGTTCCAGCCGGCTACCAGATTGCCAACGGCTCGCCGCCAGCGATTATCGATTCCGAAGCTGAGGATTTGGTTGGCGCGATCGTAGCGCCCGGCGACGCGTCCGAACATCTCCCGGATCGACAATGGATCTGTCGCAGAGAAATCTGTCTGCATGCTAGCGCGCCTGCTCACGAGAGGACTCGAACCTCCACGGGTTGCCCCATACGGTCCTGAGCCGTACGCGTCTGCCAATTCCGCCACGTGAGCGTTGTGGAGGTGAGATCATACGACCCTTCAGGCCGATAGCAAATAGCAAATAGCCAATAGCAAATGTCATCGAGGCGGTCCTGGAGGGGCGGCGCAAGCACTAGGGTCAGTTCGGAGCATCTCTTCGATCGCGACGGGCGATTAAGCGCTGACCTTCACGATCATGTGATTCCCAAACTAGGTTTCGTCTGCGCTTTGCTATCGGCTATTTGCTATTGGCCCGAAGGGCCATCAACTCAATCGCATCGGCATAAGGACATACAAGAACGGGCCAGAGATCTTGATCACCCCCGGGCTCATTTCATCGATGAGGTCTAAATAGATCTCGTCCTCTGAAAGATTGCGCAGCGGCGCCATCAGGAATTCCGGATTGAAGGCAATGGAAAAATCCTTGCCTTTGTACATTACCGGCAGCGATTCCTTGGCCTCGCCTACATCCGGCGTGTTGGCCACTATATCAATGTTCCCCTTAGTAAATATCAGCTTTACTGAATTCGATTTTTCACTGGCAAGCAATGAAACGCGGCGAGTCGCATTCAAGAAGGTCTCACGCTCCAGCGTCACCCGCTCTTTTGCTTCACTCGGAATAACTTGGCGGTAGTTGGGATAATTACCTTCGATCAGCTTGGAAACGAGGAAAGACTCGTTCAACTCAAACGCAATCTGGTTCTCTCCCACGCTGACCTTCATGTCTCCTTCTTCACGCAGCAGGCGCTGCAGTTCGATCACCGCTTTAGTCGGAACAATCAGATCGACTTCCTGGCTCTTGGGAAACTCCAGATCGAGATCTACCAAAGCCAACCTGCGGCCGTCGGTGGCCACTAACGTCAGCATGTTTTCTTTGAATGAGAAGAGTATCCCGTTCAGCACGTAACGCGTTTCATCGGTCGAGATCGCGTACGAGGTCTTTTTTAGCCCATCCTTGAGCGATTTTTGCCCAATGGTGAACACCCTCGCGTCTTCGAATCGCGCCAGCGGCGGAAACTCTTCTTCCGGCAGCCCGAGGATCTTAAAATAACTCGAGCCACTTCGGATCGCAGCCAAATTCTTTGTATCCACATCAAAGTAGATCTCCGACGCCGGCAGCTCTCGAACGATTGAAAACAACCGCCGGGCGGGCAAAGTGGTTGCCCCGCTTCGTTCGACTTGTGCTTCTACGCTTCCCTGCACTCCCACGTCCAAATCGGTTGTAGTCAGCCGGATTTTTCCGTCGGCTGCTTGTAGTAACACATTGGACAGAATCGGTAGAGTAGTTCTGGTACTGACCACATTCTGTACGGTTGATAGACCTTCAAGCAGCTTGTCCTTACTGACACTAAATTTCATGGTGTATGGGATATAAAATCATGTGCCTCTTCCCTCGGCAAGTCGCTGAGAGGAGGGCAAAAGCGAACGTCAAGCAGATTCGACCAGTGAATCACCTTTCGCTGCTTAAATAAAATCTTTCTTTCGGTCAATGATTGCGTCGCGACGGATGATGTTTTGGCTGCCGTTTACTTCGGAAACGGCCTGATGCGGTCAACGACCACAGGCAAAACCGGAGGGAGGGAGTGTCCGCCCCGGACCGCTGAATCCATGGCGGTTGGATTCTGTTAGCCCGAAACCCGCCATCGGAAAATCAGGAATCGCATCATCGCAGTCCAACCATGGAAATGGCTCACTACAGGGCAACGCTCTCGGATGAGGCGAACGAGCGGGCGATCCGGGGCGAACACGCCCCTCGAGTTTTAGTCTCCAGCCGCGACACTTCTTAGCGCTCGAGCTGGCTATCCAGCAAGAAGACCAACTGCCGGACCTGGTCTTCTTTAGTCATGCGATCCTTAACGGTCTTGCAGGCGTGTAACACCGTGCCGTGGTCGCGCCCTCCGAATGCATCTCCGATCTCGTTTAAAGAGGCCTTGGTATGACGCCGCGCCAGATACATCGCTACCTGACGAGGAAACGCAATGTTGGCTGGACGTCGCTTACTAGTCATGTCAGCCAGTCTCACGTCAAAGTGCTCGGCAACTTTCCGTTGGATCTGATCAATCGTTACTGTCTTCTTCGCTTCCTCCTGAAGAATGTCCCGCAGGAGATGTTCAACCGCATCCCGTGATACCTCGCGCCCGCTCAGCGAGGCGAACGAAGCAACGCGCATAAGCGCGCCCTCCAGCCGGCGTACGTTTGTCCGAACCCGTTGTGCTAAAAATTCGAGCACGTCCGGCGCCAGCTGAACGTGCAGAGACTGCGCCTTTTTTCGCAGAATCGCCATCCGAGTCTCGATATCGGGCGGCTGAAGTTCAGCGGTTAATCCCCACTCAAACCGCGAAACCAGTCGATGCTCCAGGTTGGAAATCTCGCTCGCCGGACGATCACTCGACAAAACGATCTGTTTGCGGCCGTCGAATAGGGTATTGAAGGTATGAAAGAACTCCTCCTGCGAGCGCTCCTTGCCGGCCAAGAAATGGATATCGTCTATTAGTAAGAGGTCGGCCTGACGATAGCGTTTGCGAAATTTCACCAGGGTGTTGTGCTGAATCGCATCAATGAACTCATTGGTGAACCGCTCACTCGAAAGATACATCACCTTGAAGTTCTTTTTCCGGTCTGTTACGTGCTGGCCGATCGCCTGCATCAGGTGCGTCTTGCCTAAACCCACTCCGCCATAGATAAAAAGAGGATTGTAAGTCTTTGCCGGTGACTGAGCTACCGCCAGACCGGCGGCATGCGCGAATTGATTGTTTGAACCCACTACAAACGTCTCAAAGGTGTTTCGCGGGTTCATCCCGTGCACTGCGGCCCCTTCAGCCTCCTTTTCTGAGGTCTTGGCTGGAGGCATCTCTTCCGGCTTCGGTTCCGGGTCGGGAACGAGTGCCCTCACCTTATCCTGGTCAGCGACCCGAAACTTGATCTCTCGAGGGCCGGCCAGCACCGCCAATGTCGCAGATTGGACAAGTGGTAGATAATTACTCTCAATCCAGAGCTGGTGAATCGTATTCGGTACCTGGAAGGTGAGCATGCATTCGTCGGTTTGGACCAACTCGATCTCGGAAAACCATCGGTTGAAAGCGTCAGTGCTGACATGAGGCCGGATATTGCCCGCGATCTCTTCCCAAATCCCTCGGAAGCTCTGTTCCATAGTTACATTATCCACAGTTCGCATGCAGCCGATGATCTTTTACTCGCACTGTCGCCCACAATCCATGTCCCGAAACGACATCGATATCCAAATAGCCACTAGACGAGAAAAGAAGATGCGGAGGCGATCGAACCAGCAGCGAGTGAAGGGGTTACAATCGTTGAGCAGGTGTACATCTAAATCGTACTTGGTTCATCGTGATGATTTCGTCACCAGTATGCCAAATGGCACTTCCACGGAACCAAAATTTGCCCAACATATTTTGTTCACAAGTTATTCACAACGACCCGCCTTTTTTCCGTCGAGCGTCGTGGAGAATAAAGAAGACCCGGCCTGAGCAGCAAGCAAAAACTCGATACTATCGCTTAATAAATTCTGCTACCTCGGTCACTCTTTACTTGACTATCGCAGAACTGACATCTTCGCCACCCAAAGCTAGCTGTTCGGCCGCTCGCAAACGTCCTTCGCTCCGCAAAATTTGCTCTCCTGGAGTCTTAAAACTGATACTCACCGCGAAGCAAACGACACAGCCGATAAAAACCCACCACGGTCCGGCGATCGACGGCCAACTGGCAGGAAGCCAGGCGCCCAGGTTCCAATCGGCCCAGTGCCAGCGGCCCTGACTAAATAAACTAACCAAATCGACACCAGGTAATTTTACCCGAGCGACAATTAAAACCGCTAGAATAGCTAACAACATAGCAAAGATATTCATTCGATCGTTACCCCGGCTCTTGGTTAACATTCCAACCAGAAACACACCGAGCAACGCTCCGTAGGTATAGCCCACACTTTGCAATACGATCGTGATGATCGTGAGCTTGGGATCGTTCATGACCGCGGCTGCCGCCACCATGGCGACACCAATGACCGCTCCGCCAAATATCATGGTCGCGATCCGAGCGGCCCAAATCGCGCTCCTTTGCGAGTCGCCGTGCGGGAAATACGGAAGGAAGAAATCTTTCGTAAAGCTCGTCGCCAGAGCATTTAACGCCGCAGACGTCGATCCCATCATGGTCGCGAAAACTCCCGCCACGATCAGGCCACGCAAACCCACCGGCATCTGCGTGACGATATAGTAGGCAAAGATTTCGTTCTCGGCGGCGGGGACATTCCCATCGGGATTAACGTGGTAATAAACCGACAGAAGAATCCCTACCAATAGAAAGCTCGTGGCGATTGGCAGGTCGGCTAGTCCGCTCAGTATAAGAGATAGTCGCGATTTCCGGAAGTCCGTCGCAGTTAACATTCTTTGCACCATGTCTTGATCGGTTCCATGGGTCGACATGGTAATGAAGGTGGAAGCGATTAAGGCAGACGCGATCGTATAGGGTTCTTCTAACAAACTCCTGATTGCATTCCAAAATCCGTTAGCCGGGTTGAACCCGATTTGGAAAAAAGGAGGAATACCGCCGAGCTCCCGGCTAACGGCAGCAAATCCCCCCGGAATATGACTAACAATTAACCATATGGCGATCGCCACCGAACTAACCATTAAGCAGGCCTGGATCATGTCCGTCCAGACTACTGCCTTGATTCCGCCAGCCGTCGTATAGATCGTAGTTAATACGGTTACAAATAGAATCCCCCAGAAGTAAATCCACAGATGGATCGGTGAGTAGGGAAATAAATACTGCCAGAGAACTTTGATAATTACTCCACCCAGATAGACCCGCACCCCGATACCGAGCACACGAGTAAACAAAAATAGCGCACTGGCGAGGTTCTTGGTCAATGGACCAAAACGGATATCGAGAAACTCATAGATGCTTTGAACCCCGTAACGATAATACGGCCGGATAAAAGTAAACGCGACAATGATGCGCGCCAGAACCGTTCCGATCGCGAGCTGGCCATAAATGAAGCTGCGCGTCTTAAAACCCTCGGTCGGAGCACCTAAAAATGTGGCCGCACTGGTTTCCGCGGCGATGATCGACGCCAGCACCGCCCACCAGGGGATCGAGCGGCCACCGAGAGCGAATTCAGTCAGGGTCCGATTGCGGCGACCTGCCCAGAGTCCGATCCCGACAATGCCAAAAAAATAGAGGCAGAGAACCAACAGATCGATCAATAGCGAGCCAAGATCGTGAGGGGAATTTGGCATCCAAGTGACCGGTTAGGAAGAATGCAGTGAAGTCAGAATGCTTTTCGGCGAAGGCGCTGGACTAAGATTTTTGACCAGAATCCTCGAATTTCGCCCACTGGCTTCATATTTGGCTCTCCGTTCCGGCGGAAGAACATCGGGGTCGGCCTCCATAAACCCGCCTTTCTGCTGGAGATAGACAAAGGCCTGAGTCGATAAGGCGAAAAGACGATCGAAGCCACGCTGTTTGGCCAAGGTCTCGACAAATGACATGAGTTTTCTTCCTAAGCCCTGGTTTTCGGTTGAGCGGCTGACATAGAGACAGGCCAGCTCCGCCATCTTTTGCTCCGGGTAAGGATACATCGCAACGCAACCGACAATGTGCCGGTCGATCTCCAGAACCCAGTAGTCGTCGATATCGGCCAAAATTTCGGCCCGAGTCCGGCGAATCAGCTCCTCGTTCCGAATCGATTGTTGAATGAGAGAAATTACCGCCCGAACATCCTTCTTGTACACCCGACGAATTTGCTCGTACTCATTGGAATAGATCATCGTTCCGATGCCGCCGTTGCTGAAGACCTCCGCCAGCAATGCTTCGTTGACCGTTCCATTCAGCAGATGCACTCTCGGAATTCCGTACCGGCAAGCCTCCGCGGCATGCTCAAGTTTTGAGGCCAGATTGGGCGCCAGCTGATTCCGCTGTTTTTTCAGTACTTCGTCCACCTCGGCAGCGACAAGTTGCCCGATCCTTTGCCCGTCCAGCACCAGACCATCATGCGTAGAAAGAAAGATCAACTTGGTGGCGTGCAGCGCCGAAGCTACTTCGAGTGCGACTAAATCGGAGTTGACCCGAAATGTCCGGCCTTCCCCATCGAACCCAAGCGGCGGAATGACCGGGACAATCTGCTCTCTTAGAAAGAGCTCCAGGCATCGAGTGTCGACTTTTTCAACTTTGCCAGAGAACTGGTAATCAATCCCGCCAATAATACCGGCCGGATGAGCGATGATGCAATTGGCATAGGCAGCCCGCAGATCCACCTGGGTCAGGCCCTCCATGATCTCATTGGTCAAGCGGATCGCCACATTGATCGAGAGCTGTAAGGTTCGAGCATCGACCACACCGCTCCCATCGGAGTTGGAGATCGCGATGTCTTGCTCGACAGCAGCCCGCTCGATCTGGGAGCCCGCCCCATGGACGAGTACCACCTTAATATTGAGTGATCGCAGAACCGCAATATCAAGAAGGATGTTAGGGAAATTGTCCGAAGCCACGATCTCACCGTCGAGAGCAATGACAAAGATCTTGTCACGGAAGCGCGTGACGTACTGCAGAATACCCCGAAGTTCAGGCAATTTCATTGGCAACCACAAAGTGCGATCTTAAGTACTCATAGAAGGCATGGCAAGTGAAGGGCTAGCCCGCAAAATCAAATCCCTTATCCAGAATCGGCGCGCTGATTGCAGACGAGACAGCTGAGCCTGTATATCTCTCAAAGAGACCTGCAGGCTAGCGACTGACCACCAGCTCGACCAGTCGTTCGATCGATAAATCCTCGGCGCTGCGCACAATCAGGTCGGCTATAGAGAGATCCTGCCGCTCGCTGAATTGATTGGGGATCGCGACGACACACATAGCGGCCGCTTTGGCCGCACGAGACCCGGGCTCAGAATCCTCCAATGCCACACTGTGATGGGGATCGGCCTGCAGGGTTTGAATCGCCTTAAGATAGACATCAGGCGCGGGCTTAGGGTTCAGGACCATATCCCGAGTCACAATCACCTCAACCAAATGCCGCAAACCCAGTCGCTCGAGCCCCTGGTCAACCCAGCCGAACCCAGAGTTGCTGGCAACTCCAATCTTGATCGATCGATTGCGCGCATCAGCCATTAATCGTGCGATTCCGGGGAGCGTGCACTGCCGGAGTGTCAATTCCCAGTTTCGACTTTCCCGACCGGGAGCAAGAACGCTCCAATCGAGCTTATGGCCCACCAGCCTCTCCAAGTGCAAACCGGGATCAAAACCTCCGACATAGCCGGTCGCGTGCCGCCAATCGTCCAACGTCAATTTCTGTCCAAATTTTTCGTATAATTCAGACCAGCTCACGAAGCCGGGTCCTTCGGTGTCGACGATTAATCCGTCGAAATCGAAAACGATCGCTTGGAGAGTCATCGCGGCAGCCGCCCGTCGGCCTGGGAATTGAGCGCCATGATGGCTAGTGAATTCAACCGGCAAGTAAACGATCTTCTAAAGGGGCTGCTATCGCTTCAGGGCCGGTTCAAAAAGCTCTAGCTCGGTAAAGAACCGCTTCAATTCGATCGCCGCGGTCTGCGAACTATCAGATGCATGAACCATGTTCAGCATTGAATCCTTACCGTAATCGCCGCGAATAGTTCCTTTGGCCGCCTTGCGTGAGTCCGTGGGTCCGATGAGTTCGCGTACTCGCAGAATGGCACCTTCGCCGCTCAGCGCCAGCGCAATGACTGGCGACGATTGCATGAACTCGCGCAGCGCCGGATAAAAGGGCTTATCCGCAATATGCGCATAATGCTCGGCCAAAAGCGCGTCGCTTAACTCCACCATCTTACATCCGACGATTTCCAGTCCGGCCTGCTCAAACCGCTTCAATACATCACCGCAGTGTTTAGCAGCAATGCAGTCGGGCTTGAGAAGTACAAGGGTAGTCTCAACCATAATCGATTCCGGTATCCAGTACCTTGAATCCTAAGATCCGCAACTAATAACGCCGGGAGCGCCGGCCCTACAGCCTGGAAATCAGTAATTCCCTCTGATAGTGCAGCTCCGAGGGAAGATCGCTATGAAGGCGAAGAAAAAGTTCGTCCTGAGCTAGTATCTCTTTTTTCCACTCTGCCACATCGATACCAAGGGCTTCCTCTAATCTTGCACGATCGTAGTCCATACCCTCCAGATCGATGTCAGTAGCCGCAGGCATCCAACCCAACGGCGTCTCATCCGCGCCTACCCGCCCCCGGCAGCGGTCAACGATCCACTTCAGAACGCGCATGTTGTCTCCGAATCCGGGCCACAAAAATTGGCCGTTCCCATCTTTCCGAAACCAATTGACGTGGAAAATTTTGGGAGGGCGTTTAATGATTTTCCGCATTTTGAGCCAGTGGCCAAAATACGCGCCCATATTGTAGCCACAAAAGGGCAGCATCGCCATCGGATCTCGCCTCACTTGGCCCACCGCTCCGGCTGCCGCAGCCGTGGTTTCAGAACCCATGGTAGCGCCCAAATACACCCCGTGAATCCAGTTAAAGGCCTGAAAAACGAGTGGAAAAACCGTCGCGCGCCGGCCGCCAAAGATGATTCCGCTGATCGGCACTCCCTCTGGATCATCCACTTTTTGATCCAAAGCGGGGTTATTGATTGCGGGCGAACAAAAGCGGCTGTTGGGGTGGGCCGCTTTCTCCCCGGAAGAAGGGTTCCATGGGCGTCCTCGCCAATCCAAAAGATTTGCGGGTGCCGGAGTGTCTTTGCCTTCCCACCAAATGTCCCCGTCGGAAGCGTGCGCGACGTTGGTAAAAATCGTATCGCGTTTCATCGATTCCATTGCGTTTAAATTGGACCGGCTGCTCGTACCAGGAACCACTCCAAAGTATCCGTTCTCCGGGTTGATCGCATAAAGACGTCCATCCACTCCCGGCTTCATCCAGGCGATGTCGTCCCCAACCGTCCATACTTTCCATCCCGCGAATCGCTTGGGCGGGATCAACATTGCAAAATTCGTTTTGCCGCAGGCGCTCGGAAAAGCCGCTGCCACGTATGTCTTTTCGCCGTGAGGATCCTCTACCCCCAGGATTAACATATGTTCTGCCATCCAGCCTTCCTGCCGGCCTAAATAGGAGCCGATCCGCAGACTGAGGCACTTCTTCCCTAAAAGCACATTTCCGCCATAATTCGATCCGACTGAAATGATCATGTTATCTTGCGGAAAGTGGGCAATGTATCTTCGCTCCGGATTCACATCGAGCATACAATGAAGGCCGCGGTTGAAATCTTCGCTCTCGCCGAGCTGGCGATAAGCTATCTCGCCCATGCGAGTCATAATTCGCATGCTCAGCACGACGTAGATCGAATCGGTAAGTTCGATTCCGACCTTGGCCAAGCTCGAGCCCGGAGGCCCCATTAAGTAAGGCACCACATACATCTGCCGGCCACGCATCGCGCCTTGCGCCAGACCATACAGCTTGCCATACATCTCCGCTGGGGCAGCCCAATTGTTCGTGGGTCCAGCCTCATCGGCGCTTGGTGTGCAGATATACGTGCATTGTTCGACCCGGGCGACATCGTTTGTTTCCGACCGGTGGTAAAAACAGCCTGGCCACTTTTGCTGATCCAGCGGATTCAAGATCCCTCGCTCCACTGCGAGGCGAGTTAGAAAATCCTTTTCCTGCACCGATCCGTCGCACCAAAAAACCTGTTCCGGTCGGCACATATGGGCCATCTTTTCCACCCAGGAGACAATGCCTTGGTTTTGCGTGTTTCTCGTGCCAAGCGTGGTATCGCTCATGCGGTCTGGTCCCTCGCTTTCGATCGTACTATTTTGCAAAATGCGATCCAAGACCATTTCGGAATGATCCATTCCCTCCCTGCATTCCCACAAGACTACGAGCAGACTGTCCCAAAATGGAATTGACCATTCGAATTAACGAGATCGCATTCGGCGGCAGTGGTGTCGGAAAAGCGGATGGCAAAGTGATCTTCGTACCTTTCACCATCGATGGCGAGCTGGCTAAGGTCCGGATCACCGAATCGCATAAGACCTTCAGTGTGGCGTCGGTCCAAGCGATCCTGCAAGCGTCACCCTACCGCGACAAACCACCCTGTCCCTACTACCAGACTTGTGGCGGGTGTGACTACCAGCACATTCAATACGCGCATCAGCTGGAATTGAAACGCCTCCAAGTCGAACAGGCACTTCGCCGAATTGGCAAAATGCCGGAAATAGTTGTCCCCCCCGTCATCCCTGGCTCCA
The DNA here is from genome assembly GCA_035710445.1 of Chthoniobacterales bacterium. Lineage (GTDB taxonomy): Bacteria > Verrucomicrobiota > Verrucomicrobiia > Chthoniobacterales > JAFAMB01 > DASTDH01. The sequence goes on along the minus strand of DASTDH010000396.1, from coordinate 13,297 downwards.
AAAGCTACGGCTTTCGCAATCGCATAACCATTCACTCTGATGGGCGCGCGGTTGGTTTTTTTCGAAAAAGAAGCCGGCGGATCGTTGACATTGTCCGCTGCGCGCTTGCCTCAGATACGGTTAATGCCAAGCTGGCCGAGCTGCGACGCAAGGGATTGCCGGCAGGCAGTCATGCCACGGTACGGGACGATGACACCATCACCACGTTTACCCAAACCAACGACGAAGTTGCTCGAAAAATCGTCGACTATATCCGACTCCGTGCGCAAGGCTCGATCCTGCTCGACGCCTATTGCGGTTCGGGTTTTTTCGCTCACCAGCTTGCTTCGAACTTTGAAACGGTAATCGGCATTGAATGGAATCAGCCGGCCTGTGATTTAGCGACTCGATCAGCTCTGGCTCACGAAGAATATTATTGTGGCGACGTTGCCGATCTGTTGCCGTTGGTTTTGCAGAAGAATCGTGTTTCCACGCTCCTTCTCGACCCCCCAGCACAAGGTTTGACCAAAGAAGTATGCACAGCGATTGGCGAGTATCCGCCCGGGATCGTGATATACATCTCCTGCAATCCCGCGACCTTCGCTCGCGACCTTAATCGCCTGGGCTCGAGATTCAGTCTTAGGGAAGTGCAGCCATTCGATATGTTTCCGCAGACGGCGGAAATTGAGGTAGCGGCGTTGCTCGAGGCCAGAAGCTAGAAGCTACAGGTTGCAGGTTACAAGTTGCAAGTTTAGCCCGTGTGACCTGCAACTTGTAACTTCTAGGCGATGCTCTCCAGAGAGGGGTTGGCGGTGAGAAAAGCCCAAAATCGCTCGACCAAAGGTCGAGTTCTCTCCAAAGATCGATAGATGCGCACCTCCATAGGCCCAGCGTCAGGGATATCGATGACTTGGACCGTGCATCGGCTCAGCTCGTTTCGCACCGAGCTTTCCGGTAACCAGGCGATTCCATGCCCGGCCAATACCATGGCCTTAACCGCTTCTGCCATTCCATTTTCGTAAACCTTTCTTAACTGGAGCCGATTGGACGACTCGGACAAAACGACGCGGCACAATCTCCCCAGGAAGGACTCCGAAGTATAGCCTAGGAACGGAATCGGAGTACCGACGAATTGGGAGAGAGGAAAATAGGGATGACCGTTCACATCCACACCTGTGACCAGGACCAGCCGATCCGAACCAAGAGCAACGTGGGGGAATTTCGCCGGGTCCAGAAATACCGGCACCATGGGGTGATAATAGGTAAACAAAAAATCGCATTCACCTTCAACCAATCGTTGAATCGAAACCTGGAAATCGTCAGCAAATAAGCTCACCCCGATCGTGCCAAAGGAGCGCTCCACCTTCTTCAGCCATGCGGGCAAGAACTGCAGGGAGAGCGCATGGAGAGCGGCGATCTTCACGGTTGAGCCGGTCAGCTTGTCCTGGCTTTGCAATCGGCCGCGCTCCTCTTGCAACATCCTCACCACTTCTTCTGCGACCGCTCGGAACTGTCGTCCAGCGGGAGTAAGTGAGGTTGGATAGGTGCTGCGATCAACCAGGGGCGTTCCGATCCACATTTCCAGCGCCTGAATCCGTCGGCTGAAGGCCGATTGGGTGACGTGACGCTGCGCAGCGGATTTCGAGAAGCTATGCGTGCTGGCGAGGCTCAGGAAATCTTCTAACCAGATCAGGTCCACTGCGTTAGACCGTATTCCAGGTTTGGGAGCCACGCCACGCGGAATAACGCCGAGAAACGCCGGGAACGGCGGCGCTTCTCGGCGTTCCTAACCGATCTCCCATTCTTGCAACTTTTCATCGACCCGCCGCTGGGTTGCTTCATCCATGCGGACCAGCTCGGGCCATGCTCGATGGTAACCTTCCCCGGCGAGCTTGCGGGTCGCGTCGAATCCCATATGAGATCCAATGTTTGGCCATGTCGGCGCATGATCCAGGCTATCCGACGGGTTCTTAATAAAGGTTGTATCGCGCTGAGGATCCGTATTTGCACAGAGCCGAAAGAGCACTTCGCTCAGGTTTCTCACATCGCAATCCGCATCGACGACCACGATATATTTCGAAAACATCATTTGGCCCATTCCCCAAAGCCCATGCATGATCTTGTAAGCTTGGTATGGATACTGTTTGCGAATGCTCACAAAGACCAGATTGTGAAAGACCCCCTCCGCCGGCAAAGCCATATCGACGATTTCCGGAAAATTCATCTTAAAGACCGGGAGAAAAATCCGAACACTCGCATCACCGATGTAAAAATCCTCCATTGGCGGAACCCCGACAATGGTGGCTGGGTAAATCGCTCGCCGGCGGTGAGTAATCGCTGTCAGATGAAAAACCGGATACGGATCGACCGGGGTGTAGAATCCGGTGTGATCGCCAAAAGGACCCTCATCTCTTAGCTCGCCCGGTTGTACGTACCCTTCCAACACAAAGTCGACATCGGCTGGAACCTCGATGTCGTTGGACTCGCATTTGATCAGTCCAACTGATTTTTTCCGAACGAATCCGGCAAATAAAACCTCATCGAGGCCGTCCGGTAGAGGCGCGGTTGCTGCAAATGTGTAGGCAGGATCACCTCCCAGACAGACGGCTACCGGCATCGGTTCATTGCGTTCGTAGTAAAGCCGGCCATGACGCGCGCCGACTTTGTGAACTTGCCAATGCATGCCGGTCGTCTGCCCATCGTAAAGTTGCATACGATACATCCCTACATTCCTTTGACCACTCTCCGGGTCACGGGTGTAGACATTCGGCAAGGTAATAAAACGCCCGCCGTCTTTTGGCCAGCAATGCAAAATCGGTAGATCTCGAAGCGAGAAGGAATCGCCCGGCTGAAACCGATGGATAACCTCTTTGCACGGGCCGTCGGTTACTTTTTTCGGACGCGTATGCACCAAATCCAATCCCTGCCGGAGCAGATTCCACCCTTCGCTCACCGAAGTAGGCGGCTTTGCCTTCAAGATCAGCTGGACTTGATGGGCCAGTTCCTCAACGGAATCCAGGCCGAGCGCGCAAGCCATTCGACGATGCGAGCCAAACATATTGATGGCAAGTGGGAACCGTGAGGAGGATCCATCAATCGTCGGTTTCTCGAATAGAAGTGCTTTACCTCCCCCCCTTTTCTTCATTTCACGATCGGCTATGTCCGTGATCTCCAGCTCGGTCGCGATCGGTTGAGATAGACGAACGAGTTCACCGCGGCGATCTAGCTCGGTCACAAACTGTTCAAGAGAAGTGTAAGCCATGAATTAACAAATGGGCGGCCGGCAGTCGTTTCCGATCTGAAGTAACGGGTCTGGCAACAAATGGAGATTCCTAAGGAATAAGGGTAACACCGGCTGCACGCAGTCGCGAAGCCTATCGAAGATATTCCCAGCCAGTCAGACGGTTCCCTTCAAAAAACGCCGTCTTATAGGGAACCTCCACCGCTGTAAAATCGTCGTAAGGACCGTAGAACGGATCGTAAAAGCCGTAGCGATAATGCCAGCCGGGCCAATAATGGTAATAATGGTAGAACCCGAACCGAGCGTAAACCGGATAGTAGTAACCGGTATAGACCGTGCGGTAGGTTGTATAAACCCAAGCCTCATACGGGTCGCCCTGGCGAAATCCGCTTATCGCCCGGTCGGCTGACCCCCAGGCCAGGAAAACCTGATCTCGGGTAAAGCCGTTTCGGACCTGTCCGGAGCGCACCAAAGCTTGATCGGCAGCTGAAAGCTGTGCATAGGCATACGGTTTTTCCTTGATCCGGTCTTCGACCGTCGAACAGCCGGCGAGAAGCAATAGAACCAGAGCGAAAGCTAATCGCCGTTTCACAAATTCAAGGGTATCGCGAATTTATAGCCATTCAAAGGGAATCCTTGTTCCATTCCGCTCTGGAGAGTGGAAAACCCGAGTTTGGCGATTAGGAATCGGACGAGCTGATTCGCAGGTACTCTTGCACTGTCTGCTTGCCTGACTAGAGTTGGCTCAATGGAGGATCGATTCGGACACCGCATCAGCTATCTCCGCGTGTCGGTTACCGACCGTTGCAACGAGCGGTGCGTCTACTGCATGCCGCAGGAGCTTCAGGAGTGGCTTCCCCATCACGAAATTCTAACTTACCAGGAGATTCAGCGCCTGGTTCGAGTTGCTTCCGATCTAGGAGTTAGAAAAGTGCGGATCACTGGTGGCGAGCCGCTCACTCGAAGAAACGTCCTTGAATTGTTCCGGCAGATCAGCGTGCTGCCGAAGATTCAAGAGATTGGGGTATCAACCAACGGCTCCTTGCTCGCTAAAGATGTGGCACCCGGCGTCACGATGGCCCAAGCTTTGCACCGGCTACGAGTATCCAGTCTCAATGTCTCACTCGATACACTTCAGACTGAGACTTATGCGGCCATTACCGGCCGAGATTTTTTGGGGCAAACCTTGGCTGGCCTCGAGGCGGCGAAACAGGCCGGCTTTACCAACATCCGGCTGAATACGGTCCTGATGCGCGGCCGGAACGAGCACGAGCTTGCCGACCTCGTCCGATTTGCCCGGCGACATGACTTCTTGATCCGCTTTATCGAGTTGATGCCGGTCAGTACCGTGGCCGTTCTCGATGACGAGAATTTTCTTCCGATCGCGGAAGCTAAGCGCCGCGTTGAGTCGGAATTCGGATCTTTGATTCCAGATCCCCAATACCGGACGAATGGCCCCGCCGTTTATTACCAATTTCCGGGACATCCCCAACGGATCGGATTCATTGGTGCGCTCACCAACCTTCACTTTTGCGAGACCTGTAATAAGCTCCGGCTCACTTGCGAGGGCAAACTTCGTCCCTGTCTAGGCAGCCACCTTGAATTCGACATTAAGGAACCGTTGCGTGCAGGGGCGTCGGACGAAGATCTTCGGCGATTTTTCCGGCAGGTTGTAGATCAGAAACCAGAAATGCACGAGTTTCGTTCGAGTTACCGTCCCGGCCGCAAGATGGTCGCTATCGGCGGGTAGTACTTCACCACACCGTATCGGATGGAATTGACACATCTAACCAGTGAAGGCCAAATATCGATGGTCGATGTGTCAGCCAAACCGGTCACGCGTCGCGTCGCGGTGGCGGATGGCATCATCCGCCTGCAACCAACCACTCTGGCGAAGATCAATCAATCGCAAATCGCCAAGGGCAACGTTCTGGCGGTGGCACAGGTTGCCGCCATCCTGGCGGCCAAACGCACAGACGAACTGATTCCCCTTTGCCACACTCTGCCAATTCAGAACGTCGAAGTAACATTTGAACAGCTGGCCCAAGGAATCCGCATTCGCTGCACGGTGACAACCAACGCTCAGACTGGAGTCGAAATGGAAGCTCTAACCGGTGTTACGGTTGGTGCTCTCACCATTTACGATATGTGCAAAGCCGTGGATAAGACGATGGAGGTCACCGACATCCATCTGGTGTCTAAAACCAAGGAGCCATTGTGAACCCGATTACTGTCGGAATCGTCACAGTTTCAGATCGCGCTTCCGCCGGCGTCTATGAGGATCTTGGAGGTCCAGCCTTAGTGAGCCAGGCTAAGGAATTCGGCTGGAGCGTTCAGGCCGAAGTAATCGTACCGGACGAAATGGCGCGAATCCAAGATGTCATTCGGGCGCTCGCGACACAAGGATGCCAGGTTGTTCTCACGACTGGTGGCACCGGTATCGCGCCGCGTGACCGGACACCGGACGCGATCCGGGCAATCATGCGGGTTGAACTTCCCGGCTTCGGCGAAATCATGCGAGCCGAATCGATGAAGCTGACGCCGAATGCAATTCTTTCGCGAAGTTTGGCCGCGATCGTCGATCGATCACTGGTTATCGCTCTACCGGGCAAACCGGCCGGAGCAGTTGATTGCTTGAGGTTTGTTGCCGCCGCGATCCCGCACGCGGTGAAGGTCGCGCAAGGATTGCCCACCTCGTGCTAACTGATCGAATGGGATTCATGTGTCTCATGAGATCGATCGGTCGCCTGCCGTACCGCTACCGAAATAGCCCAATCGAAAAGGCTGGAGCCAAGAGAAGCAGATCGGCCAGGAAGCTCAACAATATCGGTTGAGCGCGGCATTGAATCGCAACCATGATCGCACCATGAACGCAGGCCAGCGCGACGGCCAGAGTCCACGGCAAATCACCCGGCAATCCCAGGCAGGCGCTTAGCAAAACCGCGCCGGTACCCAGGGTCAGCAGCAAAAGGTTGGTTAGCCGGCCGCCCAGCCGAGCTGGAATTGTCGGCGTGCCGTGCAGACGGTCTCCCGCCACATCGCGAAGATCAAACACCAGACTATTGATTCCCAGAACCAAGAAGCACCAGGTGAAGATAATCAGATCCAACCAGGATAACCTCGCGCCGGTTTGCAGAATGGGCCAGATCACCAGAATCGTCGCGATAAAGGCCGGAACAAAAAAGCTCTTCATTCCTGGGAAATCTTTCAACCGGACACCGGATCCGGGTAATGGGCGCGAATAGAACTGAAAGCCCGCGGCTACGGCGAGGAGCCCAGGGACAAGCAGAGGTTGTCCACTCACTATCGGCCAAGCTATCAAGATCGCCAATCCAAAGACTATCACTGCAACTCTTTTCCCCCGAAGCCGATCCCAGTATCGGAATCGCAATGGCGTATTCAGGGCGTCGGCTGGATCTGGATAGAGTCGATCTAAATTATAGACGACGAGATATCCCGCAAACCAAAGTGGAGCAGAAGGATACGCTGGCGTACCGGAGCATTGGCAAGCGGCCCAACCCAAGGCCGATACCGACAATGCTCCAAAAATTTCCAGCAGGTAAATGTCCCTGCAGAAAGTTAACAGGAATTGAAAATGTGATCGGTATCTATCCAACGAAGAGTTCTATTTAACTGGCCGATTTTAAGTCAGATTGTTTCCTTGACGACCCGTCTCCCTCTACCTAGATACAGGCTGGCTATCATAAAGATGGCTCGCAGACACTCTTGAATACTGACGTAGCGCAAAAGCTTGCTCATCCGGCCCTGGACTGAAGCAAAAATTGTAAATAAAAAAGGCAGAGTTTGCATGTTTAATGGCATTTTCGGCTTATTCTCTAACGATATCGGCATTGATCTAGGGACAGCCAATACCCTGGTGTACGTAAAGGATCAGGGCATCGTTTTACGGGAGCCATCAGTAGTTGCGGTTCGATCCGGTAGTAGCCATGTCTTAGCGGTCGGCGATGAGGCGAAGCGCATGCTTGGCCGTACACCGGGTAATATTGTTGCAGTGCGCCCATTGAAAGATGGTGTCATCGCCGATTTTGAAATGACCGAAGCAATGCTCCGGCATTTCATCACGAAGGTCCATAGCAGCAAATGGGTTCGACCTCGAGTCGTAATCGCAGTGCCCTCCGGAATTACTGAGGTGGAAAAGCGCGCGGTGAAAGAATCGGCAGCTCACGCCGGCGCACGCGAGGTCTATCTCATCGAAGAACCGATGGCGGCGGCCATCGGTGTCGGCTTGCCGGTTCAAGATGCTGCCGGCAACATGATTATAGATATCGGCGGCGGCACTACCGAGGTCGCCTTAATCTCACTTTCCGGAATTGTGTTTAGCCGAAGTGTACGTGTGGCCGGCGATGAACTGGATGAAGCCGTCGCCGGATACATGAAGCGAGCTTATAACTTGATGATCGGCGAACGTACGGCCGAGGAAATCAAGATCAAAATTGGCAGTGCTTACCCAATGGAAAAAGAGACCAGCATGGAAGTAAAGGGTCGGGATTTGGTGGCGGGATTGCCGAAGACTTTGACCATTACGTCTCAGGAAGTTCGTGAGGCTCTGCTCGAACCGATTTCGACTATAGTAGAGTCGGTCCGCGTCACCCTGGAACGCTGCCCACCAGAGCTTTCCGCAGACCTGGTTGATCGCGGTCTGGTTTTGGCCGGCGGAGGTGCTCTCTTGCGAGGACTGGATAAACTGTTGCAGGAAGAGACCGGGCTTCCGGTTCACGTGGCCGAAGACCCGCTCAGCGCGGTGGCCGAAGGGACCGGTCGTGCATTGACCGAAATCAAATTTCTGCGACAGGTTGCCTCTTCTGACAAACCAACCCGATAGCAGATCTCCGCTCTCATGAGGGGCCCATCGATCGCGACGTTGGTAGTTTTCGTCGTATTGGTTGTTGTTCTCATTTTCCTCCCCGGTGGTTGCAAACAGCAGATTCAAGCCAGCTTCCTCCAGTTTGTCTCACCGATTCTGAAAACCAGCTCCTCATTTCAGCAAGGGCTCGGCGGGGTCAGTGGCGGCTTAAAAAAACTTGACGAACTGGAAAAGGAAAATCGTCAGCTCCGCCAACAAAATGAGCAGCTTCGGACAACGAATAATCTTCTCAAAACCCTCGAAACCGAGGTCAACCGCCTCAACCAGGTACTCGGGTTTCGCGAACGGTCACCTTTTCGATTGATTCCAGCCCGAGTGATTGCCCGAGACAACTCGAGCTGGTGGAACACCTGCTCCATTGACCGGGGCAGCGACGACGGTCTAGCCGTGGATATGGCAGTAGTCACCGAGGCTGGACTGGTCGGGAAAATCGCAACGGTCGCGAAGAATATCTCGAGCGTCGTCCTGCTTTCGGACGAAAGCCTCAGGGTTTCAGTTTCGATTGAGGGGACCAACGAACAAGGCATTATCAGCGGAACCCGTGCCTCCTCCAATTTTGCTCCCGATCTGCGGATCCGTTTTCTGACCAAAACTGCCGAGATCAAACCCGGCATGCGAGTCACCACATCCGGAACCGGTGGAGTGTTCCCTTCCGGAGTCGTGGTTGGTACTATTAAGCAGTTTACGGTTAAAGAACTAGAGGGGGTGGCGATCGTGCAACCAGCCGTGGACCTCAGCAAGGTTCAAGATGTTTTCGTAATTAGCGGAATCAAATGATAAGGTTTTTCCTCGTTCTGGTTCTGTTGATTTTCCTTTCATTCATACTCCAGCTTTATATTCCCCCGATGATTTTCCTTAAAGGAGCGGCTATCCTTTTCGTACCTCCGGTGCTCTTTTACGGCTGTCTGAGCTTCCCTTTTCCTCTAATGCTCGTTTTGGTGTTTCTGACCGGCTTTTGCAATGACCTATTAACTATTCCCCGCAGCTCCGGCCACCCTGATTACGTGATCGGTGCCTCGATCGTCATCTACCTCATTCCGGCGCTGGTCATCCATGGTTTTCGTCCCCTCTTCCTTAAGAAAAGGTGGGGCGTTCACCTGGTCCTGGCAGAGATCGCCGCGATTTTGACTCCGTTTTGCCTGTTGGCGCAATATGCGATCCTCAGCTTTGAACGGAGTGATTTTTTCTTTAGTGATGTCATAGTATGGCGCATTTTAGGTCCCGGTTTGATTGCTATGGTCACTACGCCCTTTGTTTTTCTCTTTCTATCCTCCTTGTCTCACTTGGTCGGATTCCGACCGCAAGCGGAGGTGGTGAAGCTCAGTTGACGTTATGGCACGTTCGAGATCTTCTTCCCTGCTCGATTTCCGTATTCTTTTTCTGGCTGGACTCTTTCTGGTTGCGCTTACCGCTATCGGCCTCCGGCTTTGGTGGGTACAGATTAAACTCTATTCCACCTACAAGTCGCGGATCCAAGGCTCGTCCGAAGTGACAGTCCGTATTCCCTCGGTGCGCGGTGAGATTCGAGATCGAAATGGGGTCGCGTTAGTCACGAACCGTCCAAGCTATGAGGTCGATTTTTATCTGCCGGATCTCGTCACCGGCTACAAAAAACAGTTTGGCCAACCGCCGACGCTGGATTACCGCGCTCGGGATTCAGAGGGAATGCTGCACGACCGTAAAGTCGAAGACATCGTGCAAATTGTCGACAAGACAATCATCCCGCGTCTAGAAGAACTGAAGGTCGCGGAACCCTACAACTCGGAGCGCCTACGCACTCACTATCGAAACAATACCCTGGTTCCTTTCACCTACCGTGAGGATCTGGACTTTGCGACTTTCTCCAAGTTTGCGGAAAAGGATCTCGGGTTACCCGGAGTGCAAGTGAACGTTCGGCCGGTACGCAAATACGTTTACAACGCTATGGCAGGCCAGATTCTAGGCTACGTCGGAGCTCCCAAGGACATCAATAAACTGCCGGATATCAGAGATTTTAATTTTTACGAGCCCGATGTTCAAGGGCGCACCAACATCGAGTATTATTTAGATGACGAGTTGCGAGGTAAGCCCGGCAAGCGAATTCTGAAGAAAAACGCAAAAAATAAGATAGAGGGCGAGAAAGAGGTCGTTCAGCCGACGCCCGGAGCGAATGTCTATCTTACGATTGATGCACGCATCCAGTACATCGTCGAGGCGACGCTTCGTTCGGTCGGTCGAGCTGCCTGTGTTGTGGTGGATCCCAACAACGGCCAAATTCTGGCGATGGCATCGGTTCCGTCCTACGATCCCAACAAATTTATACCATCGATTTCGGCACGAGACTGGGCTGCGATCAAAGACGCAGATGCTGATCCTTTGACTAACCGTGCAATCAGCGCTTTCGCCCCAGGATCGACCTACAAACTGGCAACATCATTAGCTGGTTTAACCCGCGGTTTAGCTAAAGCCCAATTTACCTGTAGCGGCGGTGTGACCTACGGAAACACCTACATGAAATGCTGGATTGCTGCAAAAGGCGGCTCGCACGGAACTCAAACCCTGACGGAGGCGATCAAGAACTCCTGCAACGCCTATTTTTATCAGTATGGGAACGCCGCCGGTATCGATGCAATCGACAAGGTTGGAACCACCCTCGGGCTCGGTCAATCCTCCGGCATTGAGCTCAGCGGCGAGGATCCCGGTTTGCTGCCGTCACCAGAGTGGCTAAGGATCAATCATAACGAAAAATGGAGCCAAGGACAGACCGCGAACACCTCGATTGGTCAAGGCTATGTTCTTGCCAGTCCTCTCCAGATGGCGATGGTCGCGGCGACAATAGCCAACGGCGGTACTGTGTATAAACCCAGCATCATCTATCAGGTCCAGGAGCCGGACGGTACGATGATAAGGCGCCCGGAGAAAATCCGCGGTGATCTCCGCAAAGATAATAACCTGAGCAAGGACGAAATTGAGCTGGTTCGCCGCGGGATGTGGCGAGTCGTCAATGATTCGGGTGGAACTGGGTCTCGCGCCAAAATTCCAGGTGTGGTTGTTGCCGGAAAAACTGGAACCGCTCAATTCTGGCGCGATGGTCAGAAAGATAATCATACCTGGTTTCTCGCGTTTGCCCCATATGACAATCCAAAGATCGCGCTGGCAGTATTGGTGCAGGGGGCGCAAGCGGGCGGACAAGTCCCTGCCCCTATCGCCGCGAAGTTGATCGAAGAGATTCTTGCACTCGACAAAGGCTTTGATCCGGGAGTCAAGCCGCTCGATCCTGCGATCGGAAATTTTAAATTCGTCGAGACCATCAACTTCAAAGACAGCGGTGTGCCGGCACAATTTGCGGCAAATGACGAAGAAACGGCGGATACGCACCCAGTGGCAGAAGACACCACCAAGAGCTCGTCCCGGAGCAAAACTTCCGAACCGGACATTCGCCCGGAAGCAGACAATCATTCTTCAACTGTTAGTAAAACGGCTCAGCAACAGGAAAAACACAAGAGCTTCTTCGATTTTTTCCGCAGAAAACCGAAAGAGGACAACTCGGGCCAACAACAACAGCAACCGCAGCAAACCGAAAAGAAAAAGCGTTTCCTATTTTTCTGATTTAGCGGATAGCCGCAAAACCTCTTTTGACTGGGAAAAATGTTAGAAAAAGTGAAGCAATTTCTCGGATTCAATCCGAAGAAAGTTGGCAATCAAATTGTTATCAGTTGCGAAAAACTGGAACGCAGAGTCGCACTCCTGGAAGACGGTGTTCTGGAAGAATACAACATCGAGCGAGACACCGATCGTAACATTGTCGGCAGCATCTTTAAGGGCAAAGTAAAGAACATCGAACAAGGTCTCAAAGCAATGTTCGTGGACATTGGTTTTGAGAAGAATGCTTTCCTTCATTTCTGGGATGCCTTGCCCGGCTTAGACAGCAGCGTTGAGGAAGTCAGTCGAGCCGGACGCAAACATCGGAAAAAGATCACCGCCAAAGACGTTCCCGAAATCTATCCGGTCGGCTCCGAGGTCATGGTGCAGGTCACCAAAGGACCAATCAGCAATAAAGGTCCGCGAATTACCACCAACATCAGCCTCGCTGGCCGGTACTTGGTCCTGATGCCGCACAATGATCAAAGCGGCATTTCCCGTAAGATCGAAGACCCGAAAGAGCGCGAACGCCTTCGCTTGATCCTGCAGAAACTTGAAATTCCCGAGGGAATGGGTGTGATTATCCGAACGATCGGGGAAGGTCAGCGTTCGCGCTATTTCGTGCGTGATCTGGGGCTGCTCCTTGAACAATGGCGTCAAATCGAGGCTGCATTTAAATCTCGTCCGGCGCCGGCTGTCTTATTCCAGGAGCCGGATCTAATCGATCGAACCGTACGAGATTTTCTGACGGAGGACATCGATGTCGTGTACTGCGACGACGAGTCGGCCGTCACCAGGATGCAAGAACAGGTTGGCCAAATATCGAAGCGCTCTAAGCGCCGCATCGTTCCTTACACCGAATCAACCCCGATTTTCGACCGTTTTGGTATCCAAAAGCAAATCGACGACGCATTCCATCGTCAAGTCTGGCTTAAATGCGGGGGCTATATCGTCATCGATGAAACCGAGGCGTTGATTGCGATCGACGTGAATACCGGGCGCAACAAAGGGGGAAGAGATGTCGAAAAGACAATCTTGCAAACCAATCTGGAGGCGGCCGATGAAATTGCTCGACAGCTGCGATTGCGCAACATCGGCGGTTTGATCATCAGCGACTTCATCGATATGAAGAATCGCAAGGATCAGCAACTGGTTTATAATCGAATGAAGGACCGCCTGAAGCGGGACAAAGCAAAGACCCATGTCCTGCCGATTTCGCCTTTAGGCCTAATCGAGATGACTCGACAACGGGCGCAGGAAAGTCTCACCGGCTCGCTTTTTGTGATCTGTCCATATTGTAACGGAAGGGCCGTCGTTAAGAGCCCGATGACGATGAGCGTCGAAATCCAGCGCACCCTCCACGCTGTGCTCCGAAAGCATCCAGAAACTCATGATGTTCGTGTCATTGTGAACCCGGAGATCCTCAATCGTTTGAAGACCGAAGACGAAGAATTGCTGGTTGAAATTGAGCGAAAATACGCCGGCCGGCTGACCATCCGAACCGATCCCACTTATCATCACGAGAAATTTCTCATTCTCGACGGCCAAACGAACCACGAACTGAAGGGCTG
>DASTDH010000395.1:0-4078 GCA_035710445.1 Chthoniobacterales bacterium | reverse complement strand
ATCTTGATCTCCGGCTCGGCATCCGCCTGGAAGAAGGCGGGGCTCGGAGGATGACCCGTTAGTTCTATCGGTGCGGAGAAGGTGGCAGGGCTCGCCGAGGCAGGCGCGAAGCTAATTGCCACCAGCCACGCGCAAGCTGAGCAAAGCGCGAGCGCGATCGTGATGCGCCAGGTGAGGAGGCCGGATTGGGATGCGCGGTTTTTTTTCATGAGAGAGTGGGGTTGGTGTTTATGGAAGACTCTTATAAGAAGATTCGGAACAGCGCGGCAGCGCGGTCGCGCCACCACCGATTTTCGCCGGAAAATTCCAAGGAAGGGATCGAGCTTGCTCAGCTCGATGCTGGTTTTGCGCGGCTAGGTGGATCGAGCTCTCCGAGCTCGATGTTAATCTAGGCGGCGGAGCCGCAAATACTTTCACCATCGCGCTCGGAGATCGCGAGCCACCATCCGCTGTCGGACGAAAAACATGCCGCGCTTTTGGCGCGGCATGTTTCAGACTCCAGATCACGTTTTCTAAGCGCGTGTATTACCTCTTCTTGTTACCCTGGATATTGATGGTGATCGCGCCGCTCTTATTATTGGTTTCGTCGCTTTCAGTGACTACCTGAGTCGCGTCGGCGATTGCTTGTATGGTGTGGTTGCCTTTTGGCACACCGGCGGTGTTCCAATTCAACGTCGCGGTCACGGATTGCTGAGCGCCGACCGGCGGAGTGTCAACCAGACCGATGCTCTTGCTGCCATCCAGCAAGAACCCAGTCTTAGACGCGCCTGCGTTCACCTGACCAATGTTACTGATCGTCGCGGTTATCGGAATTTTGGCGCCTTGTGGTGCCTGATTGTTACTCGCCGTGAGACGGGAAGCAATCAGATCGGGCGCATTAACCGTAATCTCCACCACCGCTGCGTTCTGGCTCTCTGCACCGCGCGAATCAGTTACGGTCAGACTCGCCGCATAGGTTCCAATGTTGTTGTAGGTGTGATCAACTTTGCCAGTACCGGTGCAGGCGGCGTTGCCAGGGCAAGTGGCTGATGTTCCGTCACCGAACTTGAACGTGTAGGACGCGATCGTGTCCGGCGGCGGTGCAGTATCAGGATCGTACGAGCCCGAGCCGTCGAAGTGAACCGTCAGCGGCGCATTGCCCGAAGTCGGACTCGCCGTTAACACCGCTACTGGTGGATTATTCGGCCGACAGAACTGGTTACTGTTCACTGTGTAGCTGCCGGTGAACGCGAGACTTTCGGGCATCTGATCCCACAACCCGGTAACAAAACCCCCAACTGTCTGGGACACGCCGGAGACGAAGCCCGCGATCGTGTCGCCGGGGTTGAGGCCGAGGTCGCTCGCCTTTACCACGATGACGATCTTGTTGAACGGTGGCTCATACTGTCCAGCTTCGGCTGGCTTTTGCGATCCACTGACCACAAATCGTCCATCGACTCCACCGCCGCTGTTAGGACCTGGCGTGTAAGACTCGAACGTTGGGGTCGTACCATTCCAAGTCATGTGCACCGCCTTGTAATGGAACGTCGTTGCTCCCGGAGAGTCAGGGATCTTCATCGCGACATACCAGGACGAACCGACTGGTTGCGGCGATTGACCGTTATCCCACGTGTTAATGGTGAATACAAGTCTGATCACGTTGTCGGCGGCATACGGCTGCGCAAGCTGGAACGACTTGAGATCCGCTCCAGGTGGCGCTGGAGAGGTAACGCCGATGAGGGCCTGCGTATCGCCCTGAGCATCTGTGAGTTTGGTCAGACCAGGCGGTGTGCAGGGCGTCTCAGGCGGCGGCTGCGGCGTCACCGGGAGATTGATCTCATTACTCTGCGGCCCGGTTCCAATGCCATTGATTGCTTTGACGAAATAATAATAACGCACCACTGATGGATCGACAGTTATGTCGTCATAGCTTGTCTTGTCACTTGGGAAGGCTGCCGAGCCAGTCTGAGCTAATAGTGTTTCAGCACCGGAAGCAGTGCCTCGCCAGATCTCGTAGTAAAGGATATCGGAGCCGCCGTTATCCGGAGCTTTCCATGTGAGGTGCGATACGTTTGCGAAACGAATCCCAGAGAGACATGGCGGCTTGGGCAGTGTCGGCTCGGTCGAGTCGAAGCTGGCGAACAAAGGCTTACCGCCACTCTGTCGCGCCACACGCATGAAGGCGACGAAGTCGTTGGCTGCTGTGCCTCCAATACAACCGTCGCTGACGCACCCGTCGCTGTAGCCATAGAGCGCGCGGCCCTTTGAATCGACAGTAATTTCGTTGAAGTCGAGAAGGTTGCGATCCTCATGGCTGCCACCTTGCTGCCAGATACCAGTTGCTCTTTGTACTGGGTCGTTAGGCGTAGCGTTAACTGTTACCCAGTGTTGGCCGTTGTCGTAGGTGCTTGCAATAAAGGCATACCATGATCCTGGGAAGCCTATTGCCTGGTAATCTCCGGCGCGGTCCGTGCCGAGGAAACCTACGGCCGCGCGGCCCGCCGTGCCACCTGCAGCTTCAATTTCCGCAGCGTTAACGATGCCATGCGAAGCTCCGATATCGATGTCACTCGTCCACGCGATGGTATTCGTAGATTTGTTAAGCGTGCCAACCGCCACGCGCGCATGTCCTTCCAGGGGGCTACCGGTGGGAACCGGTTGGTTATTCACATACGCGTAGTAGATCTGGCTGTTGCTATCGATGGCAATCGAAGGATCGGCTCCTTGCGCCTGGGATTTACTATTGGGCACGAGAAACTCATGCCAGGTAACGCCGCCATCGGTGCTGAACGCGCCGCCCTGTTGACCACCGCATTGGTTCACTGGTAACCAGACGGTGCCATCCGGCGCGACGTGCACGTGGCCGTGCAAACCATGGCATTTGGTGAGGCCATTGCCATAGTAAGCAAACACGCCCGGGCCATAGCTCGCGCCGAGAGTATCGCTACGCTGGCAGGTAGCGGGACCTAGCGGAAAGGTCTGCGAGCAGTAGTAAACAGCTTCACCCTGATTCGCAGGGGTTGATAAGGCGCTCAAAGAAGCCGGATATGGACCAGAGCCGATAGTTTCGTGATCGGTGCCGCCACTTGCTGGTGAAGCAGCTAGTGGTACCCAGAGATCGCCGTCGTTGTCGCTGAAACCATAGAGAGCGTTAGCTCCAGCGGTGGAATTCGACGCAAAGGTGCGCCCGGTCTTCTGATCGGTGAAGAGGATCGGATCGACACCGGTGATCGTGCTGGGGTTCGTCACATCCTCCCACAAGCCTTCGCAACATTCTGGCTTCACTGGCGTAAGGAGTTCCGGTGGAGTAATACGCCAGATCGGGCCGAGATTCATTGTCATGATTCGGCCGCTCTTGGGGTTGAAGCCAATATTGAACTCACCTTGGCTGCTTTCTGCTGAGCTCCCGGAGGGCGCATAGAAATTCTGATAACGCGGCACACCTGGTGTGGTCGGGTCGGGGCCACCGAAACCTGGCACCCCACCACCGCTCGGGCCTGGGACTAGTTCGGCTGTGACATTAACTGTTTCGCCGCTCGGCGTGTAGGGAACCACCACGATTGTGTAGGTCTGGGAACCATCCTGCAGCGGAAAAATCGTCGCGACCTCCGGGTTATTGCTGCTAGCCGACTGATAGTTAGCGGCCTCGCCGCCGGTTGTCTCGGTGCAATCCTGCGGATTACAGTCGGTGCGCGGCGTCTTGTAGATGTAAAGATCGTAGTCCGAGGCACCGCTGCCGTTGTCGGTCCAGCTTAGCGTGACCTTCACGGAGGCATTTGGATGTGCGCCCGTGGGGCCCGTGTAACCCGGAGGCAAGCTGACCGTGAGCGTGTAATCGTCGCACGGCTGAAACGGATTGAAACATTCTGGTCCACTGTCGACTTCGATTACCGGCGTCGGATTAGCCACAAAAAACGGGCCAGCTGTGTAGCTGGTCGTGGTCGGCCCGTTTACTGGATCCAGAGTTCCATGATCAGGCGATGAGGCAAAACTGAGTGCGCCGAGCATGATGCCGATGGAGCAGAGTGCGAGCGCGGAGAGCGCACGCAGGTTAAGAAGGCCGGATTGCGAAGTGGGGTTCTTTTTCATGACGAATTAG
>DASTDH010000394.1:0-3273 GCA_035710445.1 Chthoniobacterales bacterium | reverse complement strand
TTATGTCCTAACCCCAACCGGTCGCCTCATTCTCACCGCTTTACGGGCCGCCCACCGCGCTGATGTCGATCAACTTACTGCCATGGCGGCCTAAAAAATCTTCCAAAAATTGAGCGATTTTCAGAGATGGCACTGCAAAGGTAAGAAGCCGGAAGCCGGAATTTAGAAGATAGAAGTTGGCCTCGCGCCATCTCATGATATTACGCTCCGGGATCATCGACGCGAGTCTCGCTCGACGTCACCCTTCACTGTGACGTCCGGCGAGTGTTCGGTATGCTGGATTCCAGCTTCCGGCTTCTGGCTTCTTACCTTGGCGTCTTTGCAGTAACCGTGATAATACGGCGCTCCGGGACGGATCGCCCTACCGCAGCCCCTTGCTTCTGCCCTTGCAAAGGCGATTGCTGGAAAGAGATTTTGGTTGCTCGCTCGACTGACCAATTGTTACCTAACCCTTGCGGTTCTTGAGCTTAATCTCCCCCCTCTGCAAAAGTTTCGCCTACAACGGACCCCCTTATTATGCCTGAGTCTTGGAAAATTTCCGGGCACTACTTTGAAGCCTGTAATTGCGAAGTTGCCTGTCCATGTGTTTTTCTCAGCCCACCTACCACTGGAGAATGCACCGTCTTGTTGGCTTGGCACATCGATCAGGGTCGCTTTGGGCAGATCGATCTGGATGGATTGAACGCCGCGCTTGCTGCCCATTCACCTGGCCACATGATGGAGGTCAAATGGAAAGTGGCACTCTATGTGGACGAGCGGGCAAACCAAAGTCAACAAGGCGCGTTGACCCAAATCTTCTCCGGGCAAGCCGGGGGACATCTGGCGGGTCTTGCACCGCTCATTGGCGAAGTCCTGGGGATTAAGAAGACACAGATCGAATATCGTTCTGAAGGAAAACGGCGGAGCTTGCGCCTCGGAGACGTTGGCGAGATGGAGATTGAGGGATTGTCGGGGCAAGAAGGCGGAGATGTGACTCTCTCTGGCCATCCTTTCACTGCGGTCCCAGGCTTTCCAGCGGTTGTGGCTAAATCCAAGCAAATGAGATTCAGCGATCACGGCCTGAAGTGCGAAGTGTCGAATAAGAGCGGATTCTTTTCGCCTTTCAGTTACCAGTCTGCATGAACCGGCGCCTCGGTGAACACGATCCTGGCAGACATTCTCAAGCGGGACCGTGCGATCGTCGTCTTTGGTCTTGCCGGGCTCGTGGTTCTGTCATGGGCGTACTTGATCTGTATGGACTGGGGAATGCGCCATATGGATGTTGGAATGGACATGTTAATCATGCCCGCGATGCAGCACTGGAACGCTTGGGATCTCTTTCTCGTATTTCTGATGTGGGCGATCATGATGGTTGCGATGATGGTCCCTACTGCCGGCCCGGTAATTCTGCTTTTTGCTGAGATCAATCGGCGGCGCCGTACCCAGGAGAAAGACACGTTCATAGCAACCGCACAATTTCTGTTCGGCTATCTGACAGTCTGGACCGGCTTCAGCGCGGTCGCCACGCTGGCCCAATGGGGCCTGCTCACCGCGACATTGGTTTCGCCGATGATGGAGAGCACGAACCGAATGTTAGGCGCAGGATTGCTGCTTATCGCCGGCCTCTTTCAGTTCAGCCGCCTGAAATATGCCTGTCTCGCTCATTGCCGATCGCCCATTGGTTTTTTCGCTACGGAATGGCGATCGGACAGTTGGGGCGCTTTCAAGATGGGATTGAAGCACGGCGCGCATTGTCTCGGCTGCTGTTGGGCGTTGATGGGTCTTCTTTTTGCCTTCGGGGTGATGAACCTGCTATGGGTCGCCGGTCTCTCCATCTTTGTTTTATTGGAGAAAATAACGGCGAACCGTTGGGTGAGCCGTCTCAGTGGTTTTTTGTTCATTAGCTGGGCGGGCTGGATTGTTTTGAGTCGAGGAACCTGAACCGAGCGTACTGCTTTCGGACCCCGGCATTTTCCTCCTTCGAACAGCCGCTATCTGCTATCGGCGCGGCCAGCGGATCCTGCCCCTTGCCACACCCAGTCCGTCTCGAAACTGAGCTGGCGCGCCAGGTCAGCTTGAGCGTGAACCTCCGTGCTCAACAACTGGCTGTAACGGTCATACGGCAGTTGGAACAGGTCGGCTGCCGGAATCTTGAAGAGGGTAGTATATTCGGCGTTAGCGGCGCTACCCTGTGTTGTCCGGAGTTGCAATCTGCGGATCGATCGGCCTGATTTCGACAAGCATCCCATGGTCCAGACAGGGATCGCCTTTGGCGATCTGCACTGCTTCCTCGAGATTGTGAGCAAGGATGGACCAATAACCGCCGATCGCTTCTTTGGATTCACCGAAAGGGCCGTCGGTTATCGCGCCTTTTCGACCGATTGTTTTGCCTTCGTGGGTGAGCCGTTGCCCGGGTTTCATTTTGCCCTGGTCAACCAATTCATCAACCCAGGTATAGAATCGGTCGAGCACGTTCTGTTTTTCATTCCGCGAGAGGGTGCTATCCCATTGTCCGCGGCAAATAACCAGGAACTCGGCTGGAGGGTTTTGTTCGCTCATGATGGTTCGCCTTTGAGACTAGTTCAGAATCCGCTGCTTTTCTCGAAATTTCTGGTTCCCCGCATGCGCGTAACCGGGCAGTTTCCTTAATCTTGCTTACTTCCGCCCACCTAAGACCGAGAGTTCCCATCGATACCCGTCGGGGTCATGGAACCACAGACTCATGTTAGGCGACCCAGGAGCTTCCGGTCCGATTTCGTCGCCGGGATCTTCGATATCAACCCTCTCCTTTTTAAGGTGTTCGAGCGCTTGACGCAATTTGGCCATGCTAGGCAAATGAAACGACATATGGCCGATCGTTCCCGGCGACGGTTTGCCTTTAAACAAAGCGATCGTCACGTTTTCGTTGCCCACTGCAACTCCATCTTCGAATTCAAATTCAACGGATAAGCCGAGCGCACGTTCGAACCATTTGGCGCTGCGTTTGGGATTAGCTACAGCCAATCCAAAATGACCAACTGTTCCTAATGTGAATGGAGATTTCATCAGAGTTATGTTAGCCGGTTAAATCGGTACGCCAAGCTCGCCCGCCGGTTTACGGGTCCTTCTCAGGGACCGCTACCGCAAAGCTCTAATCGATTCGAGAAGCCGAGAGCTTCGCAGCGGTGAACCCGCCTGCCGGCCCTAGCGCAGGTCTACGACTACTTTCCTGAGGTAACCCAATCACTGACCGGCTCGTGAAAAACCTCTTTGTTATGCCAGCGAACGAAACGCAGATCAGGTTTCGCGCTTTGA
>DASTDH010000393.1:0-2998 GCA_035710445.1 Chthoniobacterales bacterium | reverse complement strand
CCTGGGGCTTTGAATCGCTATTTCGCCAGAGTGAATGTGCGAGGTGGCCCGACCAGTTTATTCTCGCTGGCCCCGAACCCACTGTTGGATCGTTTGGCTTCTTTGCCGATCAGAGTCCCGTATCACAGCATCATTGGTGATCGGGGGCTTGACGGCGGAACGCGAAGTTCCGACGGCGTCGTGGCGTACAGCAGCTCACATTTGGATGGAGCGGAGTCCGAAAAGATCGTGCCTGCCGGCCATACCCTTTTTTCAAACCAAGCTGCTGTACTCGAGATTAAGCGGATTCTAGAGAATCTCGCGATACCTCAGAGGCAAGGACCTCAACAAAGATTGGAGAACTAGTGCCCCCTCGAAAGGGCTGGTGGGAACCGGTCAGGACGAGGACTACCAAACACTGCTTTTTGCGGGACAAATCGCTGCCACCGAAAGTATAGTCTTCACGCAAATGCGTACAATCGAACCAAAGTTGGGATGGAGCTGCGCATTGGCGATAATCCTGTGCGCAAGCGGCCTTCAGGTCGCTTTGTACGCCCAGCAGCCGACTAAGCTGAGTCCTAAGGTGATGGCTATAGTGAACGTGCCGCTGGCGGAGTTAAAAGACGATGACCCTCCACTTCTTCGCCTTAAGAAGGAACGATTCAACGCAGCATTGAGGGAAGCCAAGGCGCGGATTGATCTTTATGCCCGCGGTTTGACCCGGCTACCAGAGCTGATCGAGGCGGGTGAAAGGCTGTTTGGCGCCGAGATAGACCTTTACGACAAAGGCGACCAAAAGGCTCAAGTCCTGGAAAGTCAACTGGATGTTTATATTGAGGCAGAAGCAAATCTCGAGAAGCGGGTCAAGGAAGGTTTGGCGACGCAAGCTGATCTGGAGCGATTGCGGTACAATAAATATTCGGTTGAGATTGATCTTTTTAACGCCAAAAACATGCACGATGACCACGAATCCAAGGCGCAACCCACACCACAATGAACCACTTTTTGAGCGGTATTTGGACGCTTGCACATCTGGCGTAACAGTCCGCCGCAAGTGCAGCGAGATTCAGGGCGACTGCAGCTACTGCCGAACGCAGTACCCCTTCGAAAGAGTAATGTGAAACAGGCCGAACGAGGAGTACCAAGGAAGCATACGAAAGAATATGGAGACTTTCGCAGGCCGGCGGGAAACACTTGGCGAAAGGACCGTGAAACGAAAACGCATACAAGAGACGGAGGCGACGTCTATAGAAACTTGGTTCCGCCATCGCCTGGTTTTTAGCATCCACCCTGGTGCTCGTAGAGACTATGGCGGACAGCTGCCTCTTTTTTTCAGGATTGGGATGAGTCTCGGCCTTAGCTTTCTCTGTCTGATTGTCGCGGCTGCCGGTCGCACGAAAGACAGCGCGCCGCCCTCGCCCGATCAGGCCTGGTCACCACCGGATCTTCCGGCACACCAGGAAGGGTTGCGGAACCACCGGATAGAGCTCCCGAGCAACATCGTGATTGATCCTCGCAAGATTTATCTGTTGCCGGACCTGATCGATATCGCCCAAAGACTCAATCCCGAAACGAAGATCGCCTGGCAAAGAGCGAAGCAAGCACTCGCAGCAATCGGCCTGAAAGAGGTTACCTACTATCCGATTTTGTCGGCGGCGGCCGCCGCCGGATATACTCGGCTCTTTGCTCCCCTCCCAGCGCTGAAGATCGACCGAGCCGCGTTGGTGCGCGCGATCCAGACCGGCGGATCCGCGCAATCAGCCATTAGCCTTCAGAATGATGGGGTCCTCCACCTTGATGTGCTCGCCCAGACGACGCTCTCTGTGAAATGGCTGCTCTTCGATTTTGGAGAGAGAGAAGCCTCGGTCCGGTCCTCGCGCGAGGAACTGCTGGTCGCCAACCTGGCCTTTAATGCGACCCACCAAAAATTGGTCTTCGAGGTGAGTAAGAACTTTTACGCTTACAACACTCAGCGCGACGCGGTCCGCGTTGCTCAGTCCGCCTTGGAAACGGCTACTACCGTGAGCGAAGCAGTGGAGGCGCGATTCAATACCGGTTTAGCCACTCAGCCCGAATTGCTGCAAGCCAGGCAGCAGCTTGCGCAGTCACGATTTGATCGGGAGAAGGCTCTGGGTAGCCAGACGGATTCACTGGTCGATTTGCTGGTCAGCATCGGCCTCTCGCCGTCCGTAAAAATTCAGGTCGCGGACAGTTTCGCGGGCTCGCTCCCGACTGATATCGAAACACCGGTCAATCAATTAGTCGAACACGCGTTCGTTCAGCGTCCCGATATGGTTGCCGCCTTCGCCAACATCCGTTCAAAGGAAGCCAAGATCAGCCAGATTAAAGCGAGCTATTACCCGAAAATCAGCGCCGTGGGAAGCGTCGGTTATGGTCAGGACCGGCTAAGTCTTGGCGGTCTCGGCACGTTCGATCAGGGGGCTCCCACCTTCGGGGGCGGGTTAGCCGTCGAATTTCCCATTTTTGACGGATTCTTTCGTCACTATGAGTTATTAGCGGCAGAATCAGAACTAGGTGAGGCGAACAGTCAGTTGCAGCAAAGCGGTGATCGGGCAAGCCGCGAAGTTTGGCAAGCCTATACAGATCTTCATACTGCCATCAGCAGTGAAAGCGCTGCCGAAGCGCTGGTGAAAGCTTCGGGGGACGCTTATGATTCCGTGCTTAGTTCCTACAAACAGGGGCTGTCGACGTACACCGAACTCGTAACCAGCGAGACCAGGTTGACCAGTGCACGGAACGCTCTCTTCCAAAGTCGATCCGCCATCCATACCGCGGCTACTGCTCTGGCCTTGGCATTAGGCGATTTAGCAAAACCTGGCGCCACTAAGCCTGACGCTAATAAACCCGCGACGCGCAACCGCCGATGAGAAGCCCGATGTTCGACCAAAAACTCCCGCTTAAATGGAGCTTCTCACCATTTTTACTATCAGGTTGTATGCCGGTGGGCGTACACGCTCCAAGTATTGATGTGTTTGGCTCGTACTTTCCCGCCTGGCTA
>DASTDH010000392.1:0-11105 GCA_035710445.1 Chthoniobacterales bacterium | reverse complement strand
AGGGTTCTGGCTGCGGCGAGCAGCATCTTATCAGTGACCCGGCGTGCGCCGGAACCGACCACTCCAAGCCCGACTGCCGGAAAAATGAACACATTGTTGCATTGAGCGATCTCGATGGTTTTCCCGTTGTAGGTAACGGGTGCAAACGGTGATCCGGTGGCGACCAGCGCTCGACCTTCCGTCCAGGCGATGAGGTCTGCAGGTTCTGCTTCAGAGTGACTGGTTGGATTCGATAAAGGAAAGATAATTGGTCGCTCCGTTTTCTTCGCCATGGCTCGCACTATCGCCTCGCTAAAGACTCCTTTAACTGTTGACAGGCCTATAAGTACGGTCGCATCGATCTGGCTGATTACTTCCGGCAAGCCAATCTGGCCGTGCTGATTTTTTGGCCAACTTGAAACTTCCTCAAGCGAGCGAGCATAGGCCCTTTGCTCGCTGGCAAGATCCTGCCGATTGCGCTGTAGTAACCCGTCTTTGTCGACGATCCAAAAGCGGGCATAGGCTTCTTTTTCCGAAAGACCTTCTTCAACCATGGCGGCGTGGAGATAGTCAGCTACGCCGATGGCAGCCGAACCGGCACCGACAAAGACCACTTTATGCTCTTTGATACTTTTGCCGGCAACCTTGGAAGCGCCCACAATGGCTCCCAGCACCACGGCGGCCGTCCCTTGGATGTCGTCATTGAATGTGAGGAGCTCGTTTTGATAGCGCACCAACAACGGACGAGCATGCCGGGTCGCAAAATCCTCCCATTGTAGACAGGTTTGCGGTAGCTCCTTTTTGACTGCTTGAACGAAGCGATCCACAAAATCAAAATACTCCTGGCCGCCGATTCTTTCGTGGCGCCAGCCCAGGTACTCCGAGTCTTTTAATTTCGGTTGATTATTGGTGCCGGCATCCAGAACGATTGGAAGTGTTCGTGACGGATGAATCCCTCCAATCAACGAGTAAAGCGAGAGCTTGCCAATCGGGATACCAAGACCGCCTACTCCCTGATCCCCCAGTCCGAGGATGCGTTCACCATCAGTGACCACAATGACATCGACTTCTCGATTAGGCCGGTTGCGTAAGATTTTGTCGATCGAGTCGCGCAGTGGATAAGAGACGAAAAGACCGCGAGGCCGACGATAGATATGACTGAATTGCTGGCAGGCCAGGCCGACGGTCGGGGTGTAGACCAGCGGCATCATCTCCTCAGTGTGGTCGAGCAGCAATCGATAGAAGAGGGTCTCATTGGTATCCTGTAATTGCCGCAAATAGATGTGGCGCTCGAGGTCAGTTCCCTTGAAACCAAAGGCTTCGTAAGCTCGGGCCACCTGTTCTTCCAGTGACTCGACCCGCGGCGGCAGGAGTCCATGCAAACCGAAAACGGCTCGCTCGTTATCGTTGAACGCCGTTCCTTTGTTCCAAATGGGCGTATCCAGCAGATCCATCCCGCGTAGTTCAGCGGGAGCCTTAGCTTTGTTCGAGGGCGGCATAGCGAGGTCTCCGGTTCAATTGTTTAGTGGTAAATCGACGATCGATAGTCGCTCAGAGGTGAGAAGTGATTGAAGACCGTGACCAATGATCAGGTTAATCAACAATGGTTATTTCAGACCGGCGTCCGCAAATAAAGCAGCTACTGCCCGCGAGAAGGCGGTCTCTGGTGGGCCTTTGGGACTAACCCGCTTGGCCGCAGCGATGGCCGCTTGACTTCCGTGGTTCATGGCTACACCGACTCCGGCCCAGGCCAGCATCTGTACGTCGTTGTCCCCGTCGCCAAAGGCCAATACCTCATCAGCAGGTATCCCGAACCCAGCAGCGACCTTAGCCAGAGCGGTCGCCTTGTTAATTCCGCGCGGCATGAACTCGAGGTTTTCCCGCTCAGTCGAGAGGATGTCGACCTTCTCGCCGTAGCGTGCGGACATTTCCGGCCGGATCTGAGCAAGGGCGGCCGGATCTCCATACCAGACGATCTTGAGCGCGCGACGACCATCGAGTTGCTCCAGGTTGGGGAGTACTTCCGCCTTTTCGCCCACTCGCGTTTCGTAAAGATCTACCCATTTGTTGTTCCGCTCTGCGACGTAGAGGTGATCAAGATGATAGTAGATCACCTGAATATCGCGTTTTTCGGCTTCGTCGATGATCTGGCAGGTCACGCTTTGTGGCAGGAAATGGGCCTCGATCACGTTGCCACTTTCGCCGTCTCTGATCAGGCCACCTTGGCACGCGATGATCGGCCCGCTCAGTTGCAGCTGTCTTTGGAAGCGAACGCTGTTTTGATGGCGACGGCCGGACGCGATGATCACCATCACTCCATTTTCGCGTAACCGGTGCACAGCGGCGAGATTTTCCGGGCTCGCCGTCTTATCCGGACCGAGCAAAGTGCCATCGAGGTCGATCGCAGCTAATCGGAACGGGAACTTGATCGCCTTTCTTTTGTCGTCTTGGATTGCGTCCATAAGAAGAGAATCTCGGGACTGTGCTTGGTTTTCAATCCGGAAGATCAGCGACCGCTGTCGGCCGGCCCGCAGTATCGACTACGCAATGTCCTCGTCCCCACGGTTCCGTGAAAGCGCGTTCTGGGGTTCTCAAAAATAACTCAGATGATTGAGACCATCCTGGAGCTCCACGTCGACTGGGGCTGATGCATCGCCACTCAACAGGAAGACAAGCTGCATCGGACTGGCCTCCCTTGGAACTTTTTTCGGATGCGGAATTTCATTGTCGACGATCCATTCACTCTGATCCGGTAGACGATAAACCACAAAAACATGGCTACCGGTAAGAGACGTATCCCGGATGTGCCATCGGTAGAAGATCAGTTGACCATGAATGCCGTTCGCGGCGAGTCGAGAAGAAACCGCGATGGCGTAGTCCATGCACTGGCCATCCTGGCCTTTTCCTTTGATGGTTGGATCGTCGGCGATCGCGCCGGGTAATGGTCCACTTTGAGCAAAGCAGGTGAGGAGGAAGTACGCAACCACAGCGCCGACAACGGTTAGGATGCTGTATACCTTCCTATTGCTTTTGGACACGCGAGAAGCTTATCACGACCCGCTCCGAACTATATTGTTCCAACGAGCGTTTGTTGATGACCCAATCGAGCGATCGTCGAGCCAAACAATCGGATTGTATGATCGGGCGAATAAGAACTTCACGTTCCACCTTCCAAAATTGCCCATCGGAGCGAGTCTCGACCTATTAACTAGAACTACTCAGAAGCACTCTCTTAGAACGTTGCAAAACTAAGGGCGGGGGCTAGCTTCGATCACCCCCGAAGATTGTTCGATCGCGCAGTAAAACAGCACGTCTGCGGCGGGGCCATTTCGAAAGAGCCAAAGCCATGATGTGGATTGTAAGGATAGCCCTGCGCGCCCCCTATACTTTCACCGTTCTGGGCGTTTTGTTGTTGATCGGAGGCGCGCTCAGCGTGCTGCAGATGGCCAAGGACATTTTTCCAGCGATTGACATTCCCGTCGTTGGGATCATCTGGACCTATAACGGGCTGCCCGCGCAGGAAATGGCCGAGCGCATCACCACATTATCCGAGCGGGCATCGACGACTACGGTCAACAATATTGAACACATCGAGTCTAACTCCTTCAATGGGATAGCCGTGGTCAAGATTTACCTGCATCAAGGCGCAAGCATTGATGCGGCGATCGCTGAGGTAACAGCCTCCTGTCAGACGATCCTCAAAACCATGCCGCCAGGCACTACCGCTCCCAATATTCTTAGCTACAATGCCGCCAACGTTCCGATTCTCCAACTGAGTGTGGGTGGCGCGAAATTCTCCGAGCAAGAGCTCTACGATTTTGCGACTAACTTCATTCGCACCCAATTAGCGACGGTCCAAGGATCATCGATTCCGCTCCCTTATGGAGGAAAGACTCGGGCGGTATCGGTGGACCTTGATCCGAGCAAACTGCAGGCGTACAACATCGCGCCCCAGGAGGTAGCCAACGCGATCAATCAACAGAGTGTGGTACTGCCGGCCGGTACCGCCAAGATTGGTAAGCGGGAGTACGATGTCCTTATCAATGGAAGCACCGACACGATCCAGGCGCTCAATAATCTACCGATCAAGCAGGTAAACCGCGCCCCAGTCTATATCCGGGACGTTGCCAATGTGCGTGATGGTTACACGCCGCAAGTCAACCTTGTGTTGTCGAATGGGGTTAAGGCCGCTCTTCTGCCAGTCCTCAAAAATGGCGCCGCATCAACTTTGGACGTCGTGGAACGGGTGAAAAATGCGCTCCCCAAGATCGCTGCGACGCTGCCTAAGGAGTTGGAGATTAAATCGCTATTCGATCAGTCGATTTTCGTCAGTTCGGCTTTGGAAGGCGTAATCCGAGAGGGAATCATCGCGGCCTCGTTAACCGCGGTGATGATTTTGCTCTTCCTCGGATCATGGCGCAGCACGCTGGTGGTAGCTACATCCATCCCGCTTTCGATCTGTTTTTCGGTGTTGGCTATGCATGTCCTAGGTCAGACCATCAATATCATGACATTAGGCGGCCTGGCTTTGGCGGTTGGCATCCTGGTTGATGACGCCACCGTGGAGATTGAAAATATTCATCGCAACCTGGCGATGGGTAAGTCGATGGTCGACGCGATTTTGGATGGCGCCGAAGAGATCGCGACACCGGCGTTTGTTGCGACTCTCTGCATCTGTATCGTGTTCGTGCCTATCTTTCTGTTAGGCGGGGTTGCTTACTATTTATTCTCCCCGCTGGCGATGGCCGTCGTCTTTGCCATGCTGGCATCTTATTTCTTATCCCGCACGGTCGTTCCGACCATGGTGAATTTCTTACTTAAGAACGAGCACCATCAGGAGGACGCGAATCGGCCTGAATCAGTGCGGCGGAATTGGTTCGCCCGTCTCCACGAGGGGTTTAATCATGGATTTGAGCGGTTGCGCAACTTTTACGGCGGGCGGCTAGAATGGGCCCTTAAGCACGGCCGCTTGGTAATTGGAGCGATGCTGGCGGTTGTGGTGCTTTCACTTCTGTTCCTAACGCCGTTCTTGGGCGAAGACTTCTTTCCCTTGGTCGATGCCGGTCAATTCCGTCTCCACGTTCGGGCCCCGGCCGGTACACGCATCGAGGAAACTCAGCATGTATTTTCTCAGGTCGACCAAGTGATCCGCAGCGTGATCCCGAAGGGAGAGATTGACTTGGTGCTCGAGAACATCGGATTGCCGATGAACCTTAATCTGGCCTTGAGTGATACAGCCACGATCAGCTCCGCCGACGGAGAAATTCTGGTATCTCTGAACAAAAAAAAGCATGGTTCCACCTGGGCCTATGTGAGAACGATTCGTCAACAGCTGCAGTCCAAATATCCCGACTACACGTTCTTCGTTCAGCCCTCAGACATTGTCGGCCAAACACTGAACGCGGGTCTACCGGCGCCGATTGATGTTCAAGTGGTTGGCCATGACAAGGGAAACTACCAAATCGCAGAAGAACTTCGGCAGAGAATCGCACAGGTTCCCGGCGCTGTGGATGTAAACATTCATCAGGTGATTGGCAACCCGTCCTTGCTGGTAAATGTCGATCGTACGCGGGCCGATCAATTGGGCTTAACCGAGAAACAGGTGGCCGATGATCTTCTCATCTCTTTGGCCGGCAGTGGGCAAACCGCGCCTAACCTTTGGCTAAATCCTCAGAATGGCGTGAGCTACAGTATTGTGGTCCAGACTCCGCAACACCTGATCAACTCGACTTCGGATATCAATTTGACGCCAATCACCGGCGCCGGCGGTCCCCCGGCGACAGCTGGTAATCAGGCGTATCAGACCTCTAGTACCGGGTTGACCGGCGGCAACGGTGCTCAAGCTGAATTGTTGAGCAACCTTGCGTCTATTCAGCACATCTCTACCCCGGTGGTTGTTAGCCATTACAACGTCCAACCGGTGCTGGACATTTATGCCAATACCCAGAACAGAGATCTAGGCGCCGTTGCCCAGCAGGTTCAGGAAATCGTGAACGACGTCAAACCACATGTCCCACGGGGTACGACGTTGGTCATCCGGGGACAGGTTGAGAGCATGAACACTTCGTACTTCGGACTTGGGGTAGGCATCGCTTTCGCCGTCCTACTAGTTTACTTTCTGATGGTAGTTAATTTTCAAAGTTGGCTGGATCCGTTCATCATCATCACTGCGCTTCCCGGCGCGCTTACCGGCATTGTTTGGATGCTTTTCCTTACCCGTACCACTATCAGTGTCCCGGCACTAATGGGCGCGATTATGTGTATCGGGGTGGCGACGTCGAACAGTATTTTGGTCGTGACCTTCGCCAACGAACAGCTTCGTAGCGGTAAAGACCCGTTTACCGCGGCTCATTCCGCCGGCTTTACGCGACTTCGACCGGTCATAATGACGGCTCTGGCCATGATCCTTGGCATGTTGCCGATGTCTCTTGGGCTGGGTGACGGCGGCGAGCAAAATGCACCACTCGGACGTGCGGTGATCGGTGGCTTGCTAGTAGCGACCTTTTTTACCCTCTTCTTCGTCCCGGTCGCCTATCGGGTCCTGAAGCGGAACTACGTCCCGCAGGAATTACATCCACGGTTGCGTTCGCATTCTGCAGACGAGAGTTACGCAGCAGCGTCACCACATCCGAGCGGTCAACATTGAAACTGTCCCTTTCTAACCTCCACGCAATACCATGAATCCGCCTTCGACCCAACACGATCCTGAAGACCGGTCTACTGCGAGTAGGGAAGCGAGCATCGCGCAACCGAGAGACCAGATCTCGGTCCAGAAGAAACGCCTCAGCGTCAGGATGAAGGCATTGCTCGCGGCGGCGGTGGTCGTCGCGATCGGTATCGTCATCTATGTTGTAGCCATCTATCCACGGGTGGAGAACGACAAAGAGCTCGTGGCCGCTGCTATCGCCGCCGGAAGAAAAACGGTTACCGCGGTTATGCCCACACAAACGTCGAGCACCCCGGAGCTAGCGCTGCCCGGTAATGTTGAAGCTAATCAGATGACATCGATCTATTCGCGCGTCGATGGTTATCTAACACGATGGTATGTCGATATCGGCGACCATGTCCAAGCCGGTCAGATTCTAGCAGATGTAGAATCCCCGCAGGTTGATGCAGATCTTCGAATGGCCCAAGCCCAGCTGGAACTGGCCGAGGCTAATCTCAGGCTGGCGCAAACCAATTCAGCACGTTCTCAACAGCTGTTTGAAAATCATGTGAATTCACAACAGGAACTGGACACCGTCCTCGCCAACGAACAGGTTCAGAAAGCCACCCGCGATAATGCGGCGGCGGCGCTGACCAGTGCAAAGGACGTGAAGGCCTTCGAACAAATTCGTGCTCCGTTCGCTGGGACGATTACCGCGCGCTACGTTGATGTGGGCTCCTTAGTTACCTCGGGCAGCGGCCGGACCGTGCAGAAGCTGTTCGATCTCGCCCAGTCCGATCCAGTGCGAGTCTTCGTCAATGTACCTCAAGCGGACGTCAGCAGTGTGCAGTCGGGAACCGCGGCCACGATTACCGTAGATGAACTTCCGGGTCAGAAGTTTGCTGGCCGAATCACTCGAGACGCGGGAGCATTTGACCTCGTTTCCCGAACGTTGCTGCTCGAGATAGACGTTCCCAATCCGGACGGTCGCCTTTATTCTGGAATGTACGCTCACGCCAGATTCGCATTGCCGAGTCCTGCGCCGGCCCTTTTGATTCCCGATAATGCTATTCTCATCGATTCAAAGGGGGTTCGAGTTTTCGTCGTTGACCCAAGCGGGAAGATCCAGGTTAGGCCGGTTACTCTCGGCCGCGATTTCGGCACGAAATCAGAGATTCTAAGTGGCATATGGACTACGGACAAGGTGGTACAGAACCCAACTGATGATCTGCACGAAGGAATGATCGTAAGTGTGCAGCCCGCTGACAATCAAACCGGTGGTTAGTTTTACATGAGTGCGACTTCGATAGGTGAAACCTTTGCCGGTCTCCCGAAGAAAGATCGACCTAATTTTCTGCTTTCATTGGCAAGTCTTGCGCAGTTGGAACGAGAGCTGATTATCGAACGAACACGCGCCCGATTGGAAGCGGCAAAACGACAAGGCTGTGTAGGTGGCCGAAAACGCCGAATGACCGAAGGCAAGGTCAAAGCAGCTGGGAAGTTGCTTTCTTCGGGTGCGCCGCCAAGAGATGTGGCCAAAGTTTGGGCGTGTCGGTGCCAACGCTATACCGCTGGGTTCCCGCCTCTACGAGAATGTAGGTGCTTGCTCGTCAATTCAAAAACTATTCTGTACATCTAACAAAACAAGACCAAGCGATTCGACCTGATCTCGCCCGTCAGGACCCTTTTTCATCCTCATGAACACTGAGGCATCGCCTGCCCAAATTCGGGAAGGGGAGCCGCTTTAATCAAAGGGCCGCCTTTCGGGACGAGAAATCCTTGCGGCCACTACCCCGTTGCGGCCTTATCGCTCGGCCCTGTTTGCTTAAACCGCGATCATTCCACCATCCACCACCAGCTCGGCGCCGGCCACAAAGCTGCTGTCATCTGAAGCAAGGAAGACGACCGCCTTAGCGATTTCGTCAGGCTGACCCACACGGCCTAGGGGGATTTGAGCCGCCATCTGTGCCGCGAATTGCTTGAGCTGTTCTTCGTTGCCGAGAGCGCGGTAGCCCTCGGTCGGCACCACGCCGGGACTGATCACATTGACACGGATCTTTCGCGCCTTTAAATCCGTGGTCCAGGTGCGAGCAAAAGAACGCACGGCAGCTTTGGTAGCGCTATACACACTGAATGCTTCCATCCCGATCGACGCCACGATCGAGGCGTTCAGAATAATCGCTCCCCCATCCTTCAACAGCGGTAGCGCTTTCTGCACCGTAAAAAGCAGCCCTTTTACGTTGATGTTAAAGATCTGGTCGAAATGTTCCTCTGTGATTGCGCCCAGCGGAGCAAAACTTCCTCCTCCGGCGTTGGCGAAAACGATATCGAGATACCCTTTCTCTTTTTGGATGGTGGCATAGAGCCGATCCAGATCCGCCAGGTTAGAGACGTCTCCTTGGACGCCAAGAACATTCCCGCCGAGGCGTTTTACGGCGGAATCAAGTTCAGCTTGTCGCCGGCCGGTGATGATCACGTCAGCGCCTTCGCTGAGAAAGCATTCAGCGGTGGCAAAGCCGAGGCCGGTGGTTCCGCCAGTAATAAGCGCTATTTTTCCGTTTAATTTACTCATGCTGTATTTTTCATTTGTGACTGAGGGTTGCGGTCGACTAAATTGTTTTTTTACAGTAACAATTTGAGAAAAATTTTCCTACTCCAGCTCTGCGATCAGTTGCGCCAGGCTGATCCGGCGCAAGCGCTGCTCTAATGCCTCCTGCGTTTCATCCAGCACTCGGCTCAGAGCAGATTTAATATGACAGCTCACGGTACAACGTTTTTCGATCGGATATTGATGGATCGCGAACGCTTTTGGCGCGCCAATGGCCCGATAAATCTCGAGCAGGGAGATATCACTGGCCCGCCGGGCGAGCCAACAGGCGCCCCCTTTCCCCGTGGCGGTCTTGACCAAGTCGGCCTTGGACAACTTGGCCAGGATCCGGCGGACGAAGCTGGCGCTAGTGTTCACACTTCCGGCAATGGCAGCCGAGTTGACTTCCTCACCCGCTGCATGACCCAAGCAAGCCATGATGTGGGCCGCAATAGCGAACTGGGTGTTGCTCGCCATATTGTTACTATAATGATAACAGAATAACGGGCCAGTCAAGCAGCGCTTTCAACCAAATACAAATTCACCATAGAGACACAGAATTCACAGAGGCAAAACTTCAAAATAAGGGGTGCGCACACGAAACCGAAATTTAAGTACGGTAAGGAGCTCTCTCCTCGTGGACTGGAGGGCGAATGCCCTCAGGAGGAACGCTCAACCTCCATCACAAAGCAGTTGCGTAAAACGAGCTGTAATCGAGTTCTGGAGCGCTTTCTTTTAGTCGAAGGAATCCTTGGAAGGCCTAAGCGTACGATTTTTTCCGTTTCGTGAGGTCAGGCGCTTTTTCCGGTGGTGCATGCCAATGGCAAGAGCATCTTGGACCTGATCAGCCTTGGCGCCGCTCAATAAGCCTAGTTTAGTCGAATGAGTCCATCGCTATAAGCGAATGGAGCCGGCGCGGTGAGCCCTACCGGTTATCCGTGAAGCGCGGGTTGCGTGCGACGACATAAAACGATATAAATGATATCCCCGCTTTATCGGTTTAAAAATCCTGGACCGGCGGTGAGAAGATGACAGGCGCAAAAGAGCGACCAGACAGTGGCATGCACGTCCTTAGCCGGAGCGGATGCAACATTTCCGCCATGAAAAGAGCGGCTCGAAGGTTATCGCACCTGTACGACAGCCATTTAGCACCGTCGGGACTGAGGTCCACTCAGTACGGCATCCTGTCAGAAGTCAATTCCCGAGGGGCGGCGTTGCCGACGATAAATGAACTGGCTCAAACGCTG
This sequence comes from Chthoniobacterales bacterium, assembly GCA_035710445.1. Taxonomy (GTDB): domain Bacteria; phylum Verrucomicrobiota; class Verrucomicrobiia; order Chthoniobacterales; family JAFAMB01; genus DASTDH01. Next base: position 646 of record DASTDH010000392.1, on the reverse strand, counting down.
GTTATGGACCGCTCGACGCTGGGCCAGAATCTCCGGCCTCTGGAACGTGACGGTTTGGTCAAACTGCTTACTGATCCGCATGATCGACGAAGCCGGCTGATTGCGTTGACCAAATTGGGCATGACCAAATTCAATGAAGCAAGAAAGTATTGGGAAATCGCGCAAGAACGTTTCGAGGCGGTTTTCGGTAAGCAAAAGGCAGCGGCTCTTCGTGCGGCCTTGTTGGGAATCGCGTACAACGAAAAGCTGATGAAGCAAGGAAACGAATAATATCCTTTCCGGTCATCGGTGAAGGGATAGGTCAGAGAAAAATAAATTTGACAGACCGGGTCAACCAAGGGGATATCCCCATATATCGGGGATGAAGGAGAAGCATTCTCATTGCCGCAGAGGTCCGCCTCCTACCCGCGGGACCAACTCCGGCGGAACAGATGCCGATAACGCCGCAGAGTGTACAGCCGGGAATCAACGCTCAATGAGCGTCACCTCCGCCTCGCAAACGAGGCACGCTCCACGATTGGGCATTGACGAAGGCGGAAGGACGACAACGAAGCGCCTCTTTTCACCAACCAAACTCAAACGAATGCCGTATGTGGATCGTTAAACTAGCTCTTAATCGGCCGTACACCTTTATCGTATTGGCGTT
>DASTDH010000391.1:0-7430 GCA_035710445.1 Chthoniobacterales bacterium | reverse complement strand
TGTAGTCGTGCGCAGAGCCACCCTTTAAACCATGAAAACGTACGTAAACAAAATCAGTAGTCGGATTGAAGTGCATGGGCATGGCTTGAGAACTGACCGCCACATTGGCAATACGGTAGCGCCTGAGAATGGCTTCAACCTCGTTATCGAGCCACGACGGGTGACGAAATTCGAACGCGTAGGCGTAGCGACCAGGCAAGGATTTCGCAAATTGAGTTAGCCGCTCGACGTTCTTAGCAAGGTTAGGCGGCAATTGCCATAAGATTGGTCCCAATTGCTTTCCCAAGAGGCGGCAACGATCGAGCAGAATCGGCAAAGATTTAGCGCCGGTTTTTAGCCGCTTGAAATGGGTGACGGCCCGGCTGCCTTTGACCGCATAGAGAAAGTCCGGGGGAGCCGTCTCACGCCACGCAGCAAAAGTTGTTTCCTCAGGTAAACGATAGAAACTGGCGTTGATTTCAACGGTAGGAAACTGGGTTAAATAGAACTCGAGGTGGCGCTTGGCCGGGCAATCTTTCGGATAGAAAGAATTTGCCCAGCCTTTGTACATCCAGCCGCTGGTTCCGATATAGATCTTAGCGGAGCTCACAGGTTGGTCCTCAGCGCGAAAAATGCCGGCAACCGAATCGCATTCTGGATATGCTTTTCGCCGCTACGAGCGGGCAGCGCCCACATTGACATGACTTTCGGCGATTTCTGTAAGGTTTTCGTTGGCTTGACTCTCCTCATTGAGGGTTTGCTGCAACACGCTCGCAATTTCATTCTCGCCGAGCCGCCGGGCCAAGGTGCGAGCTGTACCGTAGCCGGCCATCTCGTAGTGCTCGACTCTCTGAGCGGCACCAATCAGTCCAGCGTCGCGCACATCGGCTACGCCTTCCGCTTTGATCATAAGCTCGCCCTCTTTGATCAGCCCTTTCATCGCCTCACACGTTTCGCCGGACGCCTTTTCTTTCATACCGGCGAATACGCGCTCCAGACGAGAGGCATGCTGTTTCGTTTCGTCGAGATGGTGACTAAATGCGGACTTTAGATCGGGTGCTTTGGCTGCATCAGCCATCTTGGGCAGCGCCTCGAGGAGCTGTTGTTCCGCATTGTACAGGTCACGCAGTTCTTCCAACAACAGATCACGAAGGGAATTCAACTTTAAGGATGTTAATCTCATATAAGTTGGGTTCGCGGTTGATGCTGAAAAGGTTTTCCCAAACGCGGACTTCCTGCGGTTAGCACACCGGATAAAAAGTTGAAGCAGGGACCCGATTGCTCAGTTGCGCCGCCACGCAGCGACAATTTTTTGGGCAACGGATATTCCGCTATCGAGAGCCGCGTGCACGGTCCCGTTCGCTCCTCGAAAATCGGTCGCTTCACCGGCAAAGAAGATAGTGTCGTCTACTGGCTTGGCCAGAGCCTCGGCAGCCTCCAATCCGCCGATCTTGGGATAGCTGTAAGCACCACGCGAAAACGGGTCGTGGCTCCAATCGTGATAGTGAAATGTATCTACCCGTTCTCGCAACCACCATTTGGGTTTGGCAAAGATTCCAACCAAAGATTGAATGGCTCGGTCAAGGAGATCCTCTGGCGGAAGGTCGATCAATTTCTCCGCCGCCGGTCCGCCCGCCCAGCCGGTCAGGACGTTGGAGGTCAAGGGCTCCTGCGTCCACCAGACCGGCATCTCCCGGTCGAGTGAAATGACGAACGCGAATCGTCCATGGACCTCCCAGAATCGCTCGCTAAAGCAGATCATAAGCTTAACCACGTGACCCATCTGCAGGCGCCGGACGGCCGCTTCTTTCTGCGGCAGTGATGGAACAAATTGGATCGCTCCCGATGCGCCGGGAGGCGCCTGCAAAACGCCGAGAGGCACCGTCACTATCAGGCGAGTCGCTGAGAACGTGGCTTCGCCAGAGGGTGTGTCCGCAACCGCTTCAACGTGACCTCGCCGCCAGCGAATTTCCCGGACCGCCGTTCGCAAGTACAACCGATCCGAGCGAAGGTCCGCGGCAAGCCAATCGACCAGCGAACCATAACCACCGTAAACGCGAAATTGTCTTTGCCCGTCGATCTCAGCCGAAGCGCGATCGCCCAGTGCGACTGCCGAGGCGCTGATCATCTCGGCTCGGGCCGCATTGAATCCTTCTACGTATGATTTCGCTACCAGCTTTTCGAATGGGAATGCGTCAGCCGCCGCCAGGAATTGGTCATAGGCGGTCTCACGAGAAGGGTCGATCTGTTTGTTTACTTTCTCGATGATTTTCCAATAAGCCGGACAATGGCGAAGCCCTTCTTCAGCAGAGACCAATCGGGTGTCAGGACATTCATTCACCTTCAGCCGCGCCTTTTCCAGGATGGACCAGATGGCTTTTGGTCTTCCGTGCACGAACTCGGCTCCCAGTTCGACCGGCAAGATCGTCGAGCGGTCGGTAAGAATTCGTCCGCCAATCCGATCGCGAGCTTCCAAAATCACTGCGGTCAATCCGGCGGAATAAAGTTCGCGCCAGGCGCCGAGACCGGCCGCCCCGGCGCCAATGATCACTAGATCGATCGTCTCTTCGATTGGCATGATCTACCGCGCGCGGTCTATCGGACGCGAAGGCTGAGTTTTGCCACGATGCGAGTAAGGAATTGCCAAACCGTCGTTCCGCGATAGCGGCGACCGAATAACGGCCGGAAACTGATTATTTGAAGTGATGCAGCAGGGAGTCCGTCGGGATTTTGACCAAGTCACGTTTCACATTGGAATCGAGGCTCTTTCGTAGATCCAATGGGATCCGCTCAAGGATGGCCGGATTAATCTCCGCTGGGGCAGCGAAGGACCAACGCAACGGCTGGTATTGGCGGAGGATTTCGCTAATCTGTTCTGCGACGGATTTGAACAGTCTGGCATCTTCCTCGGCCTTCATTCGTTGTCGTTCAGCGATTGCGTTGGCGTTCCCACCCGGTCCTGCCGCCGGAAAGCCGCCTGCTTGATCTGTCACTTTATCTCGATAGCGTTCGTGAGCTTCCTTCAAATTGGTCTCTAAGACCAAGCGTGGCTTCGCGCCGTGAGTCGGGTTTTTTTTGACTTCATACGCCTTCACGATTCCTCGGTCGGCGACCACGATAAAAGGAGCTTTAGCCATATGGTCAGATACAGCGCTGCGGCTGCGGCCGCAACCGTTCTCAACCGTTCCCGTTGGCGCAGCCGCGACCGCATCGGCGTCGAGATCATCTGCCTGAGCGGGTTCGCATGCAGTGACGGTACCGGATGGGTTTGGCGATCGAGAATCGAGCCCACCGCGTTAGCAACCTGGATGTGCACTGCGGGCGAGTCTCACTTTGGTCGAAGCCGGTGCACGCCGCTCGGCTAGAGCGCACACCGGCTCAACCCCCAAAGCAAACTTTGGCAGTTCGCGTCCGGCGGGGAGCGACGCCCTGCTGCGATACTGGACAAATAAATTCGCCGTTCGCAGGCGTCCTGGATTGCTGATCCATCCTTTTCGGTTATTTTGCTATCAGTTCCTGGGCCCTGAATTACGCAATCTGACAGGACTAAGCCGTACCGATCGCTGTTCTCGGCGAGAGCCGCGATGATGTGACCTCCTGTCGTTGCGCGACGAGACGCGGCAGACTAATCTCAATGGATAAGCTCAGAGACCAAAAAGGACCCGCCCGATAGGCAAAGTGCAGAGTCCAGACCCCCGGTCCGACGGGAGACGTCGGCCGGTCTGGATTTCCGAATCCTCTTTCTCGCTGCAGTGATTCTGGTAAGCATGGCTCTGATCGGCCTCCGTCTCTGGTACGTGCAGGTGGTGTTGGCTGACTACTACCGCCACCGGATTCGAGGCAGCTCTGAGGTCACGGTACGAATGCCGAGCGTGCGCGGCGAGATTCGGGATCGAAACGGTATTCCGCTGGTCACTAACCGTCCGAGTTACGAAGTCGACCTTTATTTCCCTGATATCGTGAACGGCTACAAACAAAAATATGGCCAGGTCCCGATGACTGAATCCCGGACCAGGGACAGCCACGGGATGCTGCACGACCGTAACCAGCCAGACATTGTTGAAATTGTCGATCGCGCCATTCTTCCGAAGTTACGCGCTTACAAGCTCTCTGGCTCATTCAACGCGGAGAAACTTCGTACGCATTTCAAAAACGACTACCTCGTCCCGTTTGCCTATCGTCAGGATCTCGATTTCGCGACCTTCTCCAGGTTTGCCGAGAAGGATCTCGGCATTCCCGGCGTTCAGATGAACGTTACGCCGGTTCGCCAGTATACTTATGGTGCGCTCGGCTCGCAGATTCTTGGCTATGTTGGCGCCCAGAAGGACATTAGTCATTTGCCAGACATTGAGGATTTTGATTTTTATCAGCCGGACGTGCAGGGAAGGACGAATCTCGAATACACTATGGACGACGTTCTGCGGGGAAAACCCGGGAAACGTATTGTAACCAAGAATGCTAAGGGGCAATTCGAGGGCGTGAAGGAAATTGTTCAACCGACCCCCGGTGCCAACGTGTACCTCTCGATCGACGCCAGGATACAATATATCGTTGAAAAAACGCTCCGATTTGTTGGCCGGGCTTCTTGCGTGGTTGTGGATCCAAGTAACGGCGAAGTGCTCGCGATGGCCTCGGTGCCCTCATTTGATCCGAATAAGTTCATTCCATCAATTTCGGCACACGATTGGCAAGCGATTAAGGATGCGGAGGCCGATCCGCTTACCAACCGGGCGACCAGCGCGTATGCGCCTGGTTCCACCTACAAAATCATTACTGCTCTCGCCGGGCTGACCAGAAACCTCGCCAAGGCCAGATTTACCTGTTATGGCGGCGTTTCGTACGGCAACACCTACATGCATTGCTGGGGCGTGCATGGGAATGAAGATCTGGTCGAGGCGATTCGACACTCCTGCGACGCCTACTTCTATCAATTCGGGAACGCGGCAGGAATTGACGCAATCGATAGCGTCGGCAAAACACTCGGGTTAGGTGAGCCCAGCGGGATTGAGCTTACCGACGAGGACCCAGGTCTGCTTCCGTCGGCAGATTGGTTGCGCACGACCAAGAACGAGCGTTGGTCGCAGGGGCAAACCGCCAATGCATCCATTGGTCAAGGTTACGTGCTGGCCAGCCCCTTGCAGATGGCGATGGTCGCGGCCACCGTCGCAAACGGCGGAATTTATTACCAGCCCACCCTGATCCATCAAATCCAGCAAGCGGACGGCACCATCATTCGCCGGCCGACCAAAATCCGGGGCGATCTCATTAGAGACAACAATCTTACCAAAGAACAGATTGAACTCGTTCGAAAGGGAATGTGGGGGGTCGTTAACGCCGACGACGGAACCGGCAAACAAGGCGCTGTTCCTGGCGTCCAGGTCGCGGGAAAGACCGGGACCGCTCAGTTTTGGCGCAGCGGAAAAAAAGATAATCATACCTGGTTTTTGGCTTTTACTCCCTATGATCATCCCAAGATCGCAATGGCTGTCATGATCGAAGGTGGCAAGTCCGGCGGTGGCGTTGCCGCACCAGTGGCAGCCGAGATTATTAAGCAGGTCCTCGCTCTGGATAACGGATACGATCCCGGCCTCCAACGGTTAGATCCAGCGATCGGAAATTACAAACTCGTGAACTCCGTCAGTTTTCCGAAGGACGGCGGCGCGGAGGTCGCTTCGACTGACGATGTAGGTCCGGATAATTCCGAACCAACCGGTACCGCGCAGAATACAAAAAAACTGACTCAAACGCGACAGGCCGAACCCGATATTCGTCCTGATCCGGACAGCGGCCGGATCTCCCGTAACCCACTGCGGGGCTTTTTCAACCTGTTCAAAAGCAAACCGAAACAAGCAACTGGGACCCAGCCAGCCGAAGAGAAAAAGAAGCGTCGCTTCCTGTTCTTTTGAGGTGGCGTGAAGGAAGAGCGGCAAACACTGAGCACGTGAGAAGTGGTTGGCTCTGCCGCGGATTGGCAGCCGTGATCTCGACCAAGACTGTTAGGGCAAAACCCGACTCCGCCAAGCCTCTGTCGCGGCCGCGCTCTGGATGGCGCAAGGCTCTGAAACAGGAGCGCGCCCAAGCTTGCGAAGGCGGCAGTCCGGGCTCACGTCAGGTGAAATAAAATATCGGGAGGCGCCGGACTGTGAGCTTTTGTCCGCTCTCGCCACATCACCACATTCGGCGCTCTCGGCGATGACGGCGTTTTCGGCGTTATCCAACCAAGCTCACTTTAATCGAACGCCGCCGATCCGAGGCCAACTCAAATGCCTCCGGTGCTCGCGACAGAGGCAGCCGCTCCGTGATGAGCGTATCCACTTTTATCCGGCCTCGCTCCAAAAGTTCGACAGCTTCTGCAAACTCGTCAGCAAATCGGAACGTGCCGACCAGCTCGAGTTCACGCGCGATCAATCGGCCTAGTGGAACGGTCGCGTTGGAGAGCATACCCACCTGCACAATTCGGCTTCCAGGTTTCACTGACTCTACGCAGTCGGCCAGGGCGGGGGGAGCACCAGAAGCCTCCAGGGCCACATCGAAACCGCCAATCTCCTTAGTGGTCTCTCCCAGTAAGCCCGGCGTTTCCGCAACGTTGATTGCCCGGTCCGCTGCAACGCGCAGCCCAACGTCCAGCGGAGCCTGAATCCGATCAGTAATCGCAATTTCCCGAGCTCCAGCGTATCGAGCGACCAAGGCCAAAAGAAGGCCGATCGGGCCCGCGCCGGTAATCAGCACCCGCTTACCGGTCAACTTGCCGGCTTGATTGGCGGCGTGAAGAGTGACCGATAATGGTTCAGCACATGCAATCACCGGAAAGGGAATGTCGGTGGTTAACCGGATGCATTGAGTTTCGGCGGCGCAGAAAAACTCTGCGAAACCGCCTTGTACGTGAGGAAATCGAGAAGCGCTCCCGAAGAACCGCACCTCAGGACAGAGATTCGCGCGACCGGTGCGGCACTGGTAACAGACACCACAGTAGTAAGCCGGATTGACGGCGACCCGATCCCCGGCTTTGAGGGCTTTAACACCCGGTCCCACGGCAACGACTTCCCCGGCGACCTCGTGACCGAGGATCATCGGTTCACGCAAACGAAAGTCGGCCACTCCGCCGTCGTGATAATAGTGTAAGTCCGATCCGCAAATTCCACCAGCACCCAGTCGGACCAGTACTTCCCCGGTCCTGGGTTCGGGTGTCTTTCTTTCCTCAACTCGAAGATCGTGCGCAGCGTGAATGACACAGGAGAGCATACCAAGAACTAAATGTCGGGGATTGAGCAATAGCAAATAGCAGATAGCAGACAGCACATAGTAGAGCGCGCGGGACGCTGCAGGCTGATTCGGAAGTCTCAGGCAATAACCTGTACACCCGGCATACACGAGTCTTATCTCAGTCTGCTCAGACGGTTGCCGGACAATTGACATTGGCCGGCAACCGTGATCCCGGGCAGCCTCTGTCG
>DASTDH010000390.1:0-3741 GCA_035710445.1 Chthoniobacterales bacterium | reverse complement strand
CCCCCTTGATGTGAATCAAGGCGCCTCTATCATCCAGCAACCGAAGTAAGATCGTGCTGTCCTGGAAACAAGCGCGGCACATGCGCTCTCCCACGTATTTTGCCACATGTTTGTGCGTTTCCAGCTGCAAGCTTTAGGGAGAAATCTTTTGCAGGCCAAGAAAATCCAAGTAGAGGCCAACTTTTTTCTTTGCCCGTGCGCTTCGCGCATGGCGGACTCGCAGGGGCGGGCATCAAGCTAAGCGCCGTAAGGGGTCGGGCCACGATTTTGAATGGAATTATTTGGATCTCAATTCGCTTCAGGAGATCACAACCTAAACCGCGACGAAAAAAGCGACCGGGAAGGGGGCTCACATTTCCTTGAGCGCAGGCGCGCATAGAAGGGGGATGGCATCGCAGCAGACGCATCGCTACGATATGGCCACTCATTACGCCGAACGAAAGCGCCTCCCCGCTCGGATACAAGTCGACGGCCTGACCTCATTGAGGTAGGTCATCGACCATATCTTTCGGCAAGTCGCAAGCCGAGGGGATGACCCAGTGGCCTAGAAGTAAAGACGCCCGCCAACGTAACCGAGGTTGAAATCATCGATCGACAAGGGGACGCGATTGCGGCTGGAGTCGATTAGATCGACGTCGGGTTCGAAGTGTTCGAATACGGCGTAGATATGCATTGAGGCCGCCTCCAACTGCTGATCGAACGCAAGAAACCAGGTATTGACGTCGGAGTCGGTGATCTGAGTGTTAAAAGGTATGCCCGGAAAGGTTCCTGCCGGTAAAAGCATATTCGCTCGAACGCCCAGCGAACCTACTTGACAGGTTGCCGGACATATCTGCGTTGAATTGGGATTGCTGCCCGGGGCAAAGCCGCCGTTGACATCGGAGAAGCCGCCCCAGAAGGCAGTGTCGCCTAGTCTATCCAATCCGAACCAATGCAATTTGCGCTGAATGCCTCCCTGGACGTCCCAAGCGGTCATCTGGGGGGCGCCTTCGCCGTTAAATATGCCCTTGACGTTCGAGTCGCTGGAGTCGGAAATGCTCCAGGCGCCCATGATAAAGAGGCCCGTGGGCTTGTGCTTGAGGGCTGCCGATCCTGCCCATTCGTCGAAGTCACGCTCGAAGCCGGCCCCGCCGCCAGCGCCCTGCAGCAAACGCTCGTCAGTGATTTTCTCGTAGGCAGCGCTTGCCGCAAAGAGCCAGGGATCGTCCTTCGACAAGCCCGCAGCACCACCAAATGGCGCGAAGCTGCCTCGATAGCGCACGGCGCCACCCCACATATCGTCCTCGTAAACACCCCATTGAGTGCTAAAACCTTCCCACGTCGGCGACCAGTAGGCGACGCCATTACGGCGGGTTGAGCAGTTGAACTGATCATTTGCGCTATAACAGCGGGCGATATTTTGCCAGGCCAGGCTTGACAGCCCCTCCGCGTTGTCGAAACCCGATTGGCGCAAGCGGAAAGAGTCATTCATGCGAAAATCTGGGACAAGGGTGTCGGAGAGACCGCCGCCTTCTCCGGGTTCCGTGGAAATGTATTCCATCGCGTCTTTGGTGATGTCGTATTTTGGCGTCGCCGTCAGGCCCCAGCGGAGCTCACCGTAAGTCTTATTGCTGAGGTACATGGTCGACCAGCGAACATTCAGAGCCCCGTTAGGATCGAGTTGGTTATTGTCGTCGAATTGATTGAGGCGCGACGAAGCAGCGGGCCTGACCTCGACCTCCAGCCGGTAACCGGCGCTCCAGTCGCCTGCAATCTTGGCCGAACCCTTGAAACCCCAGCGTGTTGATTCCATGTAGTTGTTAACGGTGTAGGTGTTCGTCTCTGCGCCGTCGTTCCAAGTCAGGACGGCATAATTGACCTTTCCATAGATTTGCACTGATACCTTCTTGTTGCCCTTTCGCACGGTGGTGGCCTCAAGCTCGGCGACCCGATCCTCAAGGTCGGCGCAGCAATCGCCGCCCAAATCGGCGGCTTTAGCGGGCTGTTGGAGGAAGACCCCCGGACCCATCGCACAAAACGCAGCAACTGCGGCCAGATAGCCGGTATGCCTTAGTCCCCCAATCATGGTTTGCCCCTGCTCTAAATTTATTGCTTTTACTTGGTCAATTTTCTTAGTGGCTAATGACGTTCCAATGACAGGATCATTTCTTGGCAGGGTTTTGTTTCGGACTGTTGCGATTCAGCCACAAACTCATCTGCGTTGCCTCTGATCATCGATCACCCTTTTGGGGTGCAGATCCGCAAGCTCCGCCTTGATGCTTCACCGTGATGATGGGTGATCCGTAGATGTTGCCTCGGCCTCAGCTCAAGTGATGCCGACAGTCCCGCTTAGACTCGCGAGAATCACAGGGCTCAGTGAGAAAAAGCGTATTTAGTTCATGTGATGACCGACTCGCTCTTAACAGCGAGGCTCATTGGTCGCCGAAGATTTGTTCAGTTCTTGGTGGCTTGCTTCTTTTGGGCCCCGAGTCGAGTCAGCTGCTCGGCCACCGAGGCGGCAAGCCCAAGGATGGCTTTGGTCGGCACACGTATGGACACCATATCCAGGCGCTGCTTCTCCTCCTCAATGGCGGCGCTCCGGTAACTGTCCTGGCCATCGCGCTTGAGGACTTCCGCCGTGATTCGCGAATCCTCAATGTAGAAGGTGATGACGAGATGATCGCCGACGATCTTGTGTAGGGTCCCATCGGCCGAGATCTCCCTGTAATCGAGGGCACGCTCGTGTCTGAGGTGAAGTTCCTCGGGAGGCTGGTCAGCCATGTTTCGTCCCTTGGTTGGGTGCTCTTCTGCCTCTTTAGCAGAGGAGGAGCCCTTTCATAAAGTCTCGCCTCCTTTCCTCGTGGAGCTCGAGCTCACGCTTCATTCGCGGATCACAAACGGGCTCCAGCTACTCCTAGCCAAGGCACTCGAGAGCCTTGGTTGGTAAAAGTGGGGGCGAATCCACTGCCGCCCGGTGCGCCTGGTTGAAGCATTTTAGGCATTTGTCTCGGGGTGGGCCCTCAAATGCATGGCGGTTCGATAGCGCTACATGCACATTTTTTTCAAGGCTTTGACCAAACGCGGTTTTCTGCCTGTCTCGAGCACTCGACGTCCATTAGCGTCATCTGAGGTTTCGTGGCGGAAATGTCACAAGAAGGCCAAAAACGTCCGCGCCGGCTTGGATAGCAATTTACCTTCCCGCCGGAACGCGTATAAGCAGATTTCAGAACTCTCTTCGGGGGGATTTCTGTCCAATCACAGGCGGGGTTTCGCCGAACGGTGCCGAGAGGCTAATTCGAAGCGAGAGTTTGGCTTAGGCAATTTATCAGGGAAGGTGGAGATGGACATGTTTGGGGGACTGACAAAAACATCCAGCCGCATCGCCATCGCATCCGCACTTGGCATGACGCTCGGCGGTTTCGTTATGAGCTCGCATCCCGCCAAAGCTGCGGATTTGGGAGGCGACTGCTGCGCGGATCTCGAGGAGCGGGTGGCCGAACTCGAGGCGACGACTGTCCGCAAGGGCAACAAGAAAGTGTCGGTGACACTGTCCGGCTGGGTGGTCAAATACGGGGCCTGGTGGGATGACGGCGTGGAAACTAATTTCTACGTCGGGGACAAGCACACGACGCTATCCAGCCATATGCAAATCTCAGGGTCGGCAACGATCGCCCCTGGCTGGTCAGGTGGTTATACGCTGTCTCTCGAAATGAGAGGCGGGAACGCGGTCGGCGACGACAACCAGTTCAACGACAACTCTAC
>DASTDH010000389.1:0-3330 GCA_035710445.1 Chthoniobacterales bacterium | reverse complement strand
CCTAGGAATACCGGTGATATACGATAAGTCCTCAAGAAATCCGGGAGATGCAAGTAATGCATTCAATTCGGCGATCGGAGGCGGATACTGAGATCCGTCCGTGATCTGAACCTTTTTGCGCTCGTTGATGGTCGAAAAGGTTAGGCCTACGCCGGTCGCTGTGTCGAAGTCTGGATAAGCGGCCGAAATAGCTTCCGCCTTGGCGCGCTCGATGAAGTTATCAATCTTTACATAGGGAAATGGCTTTGCGGCGGCAAATTCCCGCCTTAGCTGCTCGCGATCGAATGTCTGCAACATTGCAATCTCTGAATTGACTTACCGAGAACAAGTCGGAGGATTTGACGGAATCCTTGTTGGATTGTTAGATATTTTCACTAGTCCTTTGTTTCCTTCAAAGCAAGTTTTGCATCCAGTCGGCAGCGTAGATTGTCGCTCAAATACGCAATCCAATCCAATCGACTGATGGAGCAGTATGTCGAAACGCCCTTGGCACGGCCTTACACAACGGCAATGGATATGCGATTTGATCTTAGTACAAGGGCAGTAGGCTCAGCGCTTCGATATTACGTGAAACGGATGACAAAACGTAAGATATCGAATCCCAGCTTTGAGTCTGTTGCAGCTCGATCATTGAAGATCTGCGACGGTGGCAGCTTGCCAGCGGTTCGTCCGTATTTCTGGACGGGGCAGATGGGACGCATAATAGATGGAGAATGGTACACGGCAAAGCAGGTCGTCGCCGAACTCCACAGCCAGGCCGCGGTTGTGTTACGACCCGTTCTTGTACACGAGTTTCGCAGCGTCTTTCTCGTCGATGGATCGGTCTATTTAGGACAAACGATCCGCCTTGAGCTTCGCTCGGAGGCTTTGAGGGGAAATTTCTTTAGGCGTGCAAGCGTATTGCCGATCGCGCCTCAAGTTGAGTGTTCAGAAGCTATCCTGACCTCCGGCATAGCCGGTTCGACTTGGTTCGGACACTGGTTGGTCGATGAATTGCCGCTTCAGATGCTCGCGGCGCACTTCGCGCCGCCCATTTCACATCTTCGGTCCGAACACCGAGATGAGCCGAACTACAGAGCCATGCTAGGTCTGCCGACACCCAAGAAAGTCGGTACCGCATTTGTCTCGAAACTTACAGTCATTGACGAGTTTGCTCAAAATCCCAGTAAAGCAAAGCGATACTGGCGAATAAGAGAGAGGCTTGCGTTAAACCCGAAGGGCGCCGAGCGAGTGTTTCTGAGCCGAGGCGATTGGGGAACCGCTAGAGTACTTCGAAATGAACAAGAACTCTTGGATCGATTCGAGGTGGAGGGATACTCAATTCTAGACCTCTCTAAAGCCTCCTTCACTGATCTGCTACGGGTTTTAAGCGGTGCCTCGGTTGTGGTGAGTGTCGAAGGATCTCATCTCACGCATGCTCTATACGCTATGGCTGACTTAGGAACGATCATAATCTTGAATCCTCCTGCGCGCACGTTAACGACCGTGGCGGGTATTGCGCCATTCTGCAAGCTCTTTGCGGGAATGTTCATCTGCAGCTCTAACGAAGATGGAACCTTCAGCGCCGACGCTGATGAAGTACTCAGTTTTATTGACGCCACTCTGGATGACAACAGGGCTCGACGGGGCGACTTGAATCGATTCCTAGATTCGTTGTCGCAGAGTCCCGTTGCTGCGCCTGTTTGGTCCGTTGGTTAGATCCACCTTCCTTCAGGGTGGGCGGGCGATTTCGATTGTAACAAGAATGGAAACGCCTTTTTGGGGGCGCGCCTAGCCCCGCTAGTGCATCAGCAGGCTCGGAGCCTGCTCCATGCCGGCGAGCGGGCTCGCAAGGTCTCGTCGACCAGAAGCGCCTCTGGATGGCAACCCACGCTCGGCGGCGTCTTCACCTGCGGTCGCCAACGGACTTTTTAGGCTAAACTTGAGGTCCACATCCTTCGACCAGCCGGCGGACTAGGCAAGATCGCTCTTCGCCGGAGCCGTATCTTTTTGCGGGATGGAAATGCCGTTGACCGATTCAGAAATTATTATTTCACGATCAACGAGGCTTAAGAGTTCTTCGCTCCGCGCATCGAATTTTCGCGCGATCAATTTTGATGATGCCCTCAGCTTCTCGAAGTCGCTTGTCTCAAGAGTTCGCGGATAGCCGGGATTTGGATGGTCCCAGTCAACGTAGCGAAGGTCGTCGCTGATGATGTTGTTTCTATAAGGTGAATTGGAAACGATACTTTGAAAGAAAGACTCGTCTGGAATAAAGACCGTTCGGAAATATCTTAGATAGCTTCGGTTCTCTCGAACAAAGCGGTCTATGTAGGTAATGCATTCGTTCGTCAAGCACCACCACATTGACCCGCAATGCGGGCGAAACCCAAACGGGAAACGACGGCGCCATTTGATTTGAATATGTCTGCTACGCAAAGAGATAGTCCAGTAGCGAACGCGGTTAATCGCGTTATAATCACCATGTGCTTCGGTCCAGCGATTTCGCTCATTAACGGGAAATGATTCAATAAATTCCTTGCCAGCATGGTTATCCAAGAATGCACGAATATCGGCCAATGATTTGATCGGGTAGTCTTGGCCCGATATCAAAAAGGCATGATTGAAGGCAAGTCCCAACTCTAGCGCTTCCCTTATGCAACTTAAGGTCGCTTTGACGATTCCAAAGCGACCCCAATAACAGCGATAACGTTTCCTGCAGAGGTGGACCTGCGCGGGGCAAGTTTCAGAAAACGACGTGACTGTTTCGTAGACTTCTCGATTGGCGCGGCTATCGACGTGAAGCACGAATATAGAGTCGCGGTCGCGAAGACGCTCGACAAGCTTAATTACTTGCTGGGGGTTCTTATGGCATAGGACAAAAAAGATGAGCTTCGTCGTTGCCATGCTTTATTTGAACCATGAGGGCGCATAATCTACAAGATATCACGAAGCGATATCGAAATGAAGTGGCTGCTGACCTGCTCCGCTGATTGCCTCGCTCGTAAGAGTCTGCAAGCTCGGTAGGTGTGAGCCGGTTGAGGCCCGTGTCTGGTCGGATCTTCCAATCCCCGATGATCTGGCGGAGCCTCGTTGAGATTGCGAACAGGTGTTCGTTCAGGCATTCGTCGCTGCAGCCGGCCGTTGAAGCTTTCAACAAAGCCGTTCTGCGTCGGCTTGCCGGGCGCGATGTAGTGCCAATCAGACCCTCGTTCCCCCTGCCAAGCCAAGATCGCTTTTGAAGTGAACTCAGTAGAACTGTCGTCGCTGACGATCACGAGTGGGAAGCCCCAGTTTTCGATGACCTACCGAGTTCGCGCACCACAAGCAAGGCAGTGTGAGCGAGGTGTC
>DASTDH010000388.1:0-5170 GCA_035710445.1 Chthoniobacterales bacterium | reverse complement strand
GAACCCGGTGTCGGATTTCGATGGCTCCTTGTCAAAAATGCTACTGATACCTGCGGCGGCCTTCGCACGCGGCTGTTGATTCTTCATAGGATAAGTCATGACGCCGGCGCGGGCCCCTTTGGTAAGCGGGATGCACTAACGAAGGCGTCCGGTAAGAATTGCCTGGATTCACATCAAACAAAAGGGAGTCGTTACTGTATGCCAAGGACAGCAGCGAACCTTTAACGCAGGTGCCCTAATCAAGTGAAACGCAAACTGGCTTCGATATTCGTCCTGTTCGCGGTTAAGGCCGGGCTCGGTGCTGCGGATCCGGCTACTGGAACCGTTCATGGAACGGTCTATACCTCTGGCTCAAACGGAGAGCAACTCGTGGTGCCCGGAGCCCACGTCAAGCTCTCCGGCCCGTCATCCTTTGATATTCAGGCGGACGGGGCTGGCTCCTACTCCCTCTCTGATGTGCCTCCTGGTGTGTATTCAATCGAGGCGACAGCGCCGGGTCTTATCGGCTCGACTGTCGCCACGATTGCAGCGGGCGAGACAACCGAGACGAAGGTGCAGCTCGAATCCCGGCCGTGCAATTGGTGCGCGGTCCAGTGCGCTCGGAAGACATCACCGTCCACCGCTCGGTCGAGGCGTCAGACCATTATCCCCTGTCATTTCCGTTGAGCTTTGACTAACAGCCACACTCACGGAGGCACGGCTTCATGGAATCAGGCGTGGGTTCCTTCCGCGCGCCAGTAGATCAATCAGATCGACAAATGCCAATAGCTTGATGTGTGCTGCGTTATCGGCAAAAGCGTCGAAGTGCACTTACAAAGACCATTCGCTATAGTGCAATAATCTGCGCCCCTGATGTCATATAACATCCGCGCTGGATCAGGTCCTTGTTCCCGTCGGAACGTTAAGCCGCCTGAAAAGGGGTGTGGCCGGTGAAACGAAGACGTACGAGTTTGAGAAAAATACTATGCGGCCCGTCCGCTTCTCGGTCCCGGCATCAATCTCGCTCAGCTCAAGCTGGAATAGCCCAAGATTTGCCACTTCCCCGCTTACACCGGCGATCTGCACGCGATCACCAATCCGTACGTGGTACCTTCGAACTATTACTAGGTACCCGCCGATTGAGAGAAACACATCGTGGAAACCGATCGCCAGACCTGCGGACAACAGCCCGAGAAACGTCGCCAATGAACTCAGATCAAATGCAAACGCGAAGAGAACGAGGACGATGATGATCAGCCACAACAGCAATCGTTCGCCCGCAAGAAACATCTGTCGTGTGTCGAGGTCGCGCACATGCCTGAACGTCAGTCTACGCACCACGACGTGGATTCCCAGCAGGACTACAATGGCAGCCCCAAGAGCCCCCAGACGGCCCAGCAGCGCCTTCCAGGCTGCGCGATTCTCCATGCGGATTTCGGAGCGCCTCTCGGCGAGATGTGTCCAATAGAGGCTCAGTAGCGTCTGCTGCTTAATCAGAGCAGCGATAGCCGGAGACACCGTTTTTGCCTGGGCGATCAGATCGGCCAACCGAGATTGCTGCTGCTGCAAGCTAGCGAGACTACTTGCATCAACGGTGAACGTCGAGAACTGTCTGCGAAAAGGCGCCTCAAAAGGGGTTCGCAGGCTCTGCAAGGATCTTGTCAGCGCATTCGTTCGTTCGATCACTGCGTCTATAACCCGCTCCTTGCGAGCCATAGCCGACACCTGAGAGATTATACCCACAATCCCGTAGGATGGACGCGAAGGGTCGGCGGGGTTGTTCATGGTCTGTGAAGCAAGGCCTGCGGCAGATACCTCAGGCACGGTTCGCTCGAGGTTTTCCACCAGCGCGGCCATATTAGCGGACCGGCCCGGAATGGCGCTTGCGGTTCGGACGAAGTCAAGCAGGTTTTGATAGCTCGCCGACATCGCCTCCAGAAGCTGGATGCGGCTTCGGACCTCAGCCATTTGTGTGTCCAGCTTCTCCCGATCCGCACCGCGCGCCGTCAGCGTCGCCTCGGCAAGAGATTTCAGTTGATTCACAGCGTCCTGAGTGTTCGCATCCACCTTCGTTTTCGCCATAGTCAAATGCTGCAATTCCGTCTTTGCGGCGGGAGGGTCGCGTGTGGTTCCTGGCTCTGGAGAATTCGGTAGCGGATCGATCACGGCCATGGCTTTACCAAATTCGAACGAAAGCCGCACGATGTTCGTAGTGATCGCTCGATTGTCTTCTATAAACAATAAATCGGCGGGCTGGGCTCCAATTCGTTGAGCCGTCGGGAGATGGCGATACCAATCGATCGTGTCGGCGATGAACGTGAGCACGTGCTGTTCGGAAGGCAAGTAGTTTGCTGTGGCTGTCGTTGGATCGTCTGCGAAAGCGACCGATGCTATGAAACCGACGATGAGTGTGCGCCTGTAGGTTGCTGCTATTGAGATATCTGACCTCCTGTTGGATTGCCCACGCTTCGATCCAACCCGTTAGCACGTTTGTTTGCCACTGATCTGTCTTCAACTCATTCCCAACGTGGAACGCGGTTTGCCCTTCTTTTCCGGATTGATCTCACTAAGAAGAGACGGTCGCCAGCCGGTTTATTGGCGCTCCATTGCTCGACGCGCTCTTTGACAGTTGAGCGACTGCGACTCTCCAAGGGCAAGCCGGCATTTTCGCGTTACCCGGCCAGGGAGAAATCGAAAATCGAATACGTGTGAAAGGAATATAATGCGAGCCATGGGCACCAGTGGAGATGGCGCAGTCCGACGGGATCAAACCTCGGACCTTCAACTCCTTGTCGATTCGGCTCCCAGCCTGATTCATACCGGCACGCCGGACGGCTACCTCGATTTCTTCAATCAAACATGGCTCAGGTACGTAGGGCGGGCGCTAGAGGATTTGCAGGGCTGGAAGTGGACAGCGTTCATACATCCCGAGGATGTCGAAGGAATCCTGGAAAAGTGGCGCGCATCTCTGGCCAGCGGCGAACCCTTCCTGCATGAAGCTCGCGTCCTGCGCGCAGACGGCGAATATCGCTGGATGCTGCACCACAAAGTAGCAGTGCGGGACGGGTGTCGCCAAATTGTTAAATGGTATGGATCGAGTATCGATATTGAGGATCGCAAGCGAGCGGAAGTACAGCTGCAAAGAAGCGAGTTTTATCTTGCCGAAGGGCAGCGGCTTGCCCACATGGGTAGCTGGGCCTTCGATCCTGCCGGATTCGATTACTGGTCTCCTGAATTATTTCGGATGTACGGTCTCGCTCCGGACGGCAAACCGCCTACTATTCAGGAATACTTGGATTGGATCCACCCACAGGATCGCGAGTCCATGGCGAACCTCATCAATGGACTCTCGGCGAAAGCTTCGCCCTTCGATACCACCAAGCGAATTGTGCGACCCCATGGTGAGGTCCGGTACATTCGCTGCGTCGGCGCTCCTGCCGTCGAAAACGAGAGCCTGAAAAAGTACGTTGGCAGCGCCATAGACGTCACGGAGCACGAGCTTGTGACCCAGGAACTCCGACGGCGCGAGGCCTATCTGGCCGAAGCCCAAAGACTCAGCCACACGGGCAGTTTCGGATGGAAGCCGGACAGCGGCGAGATTGTCTGGTCAGACGAAACCTATAGGATTTTCGAGTACGACCGCGCCGAGAAACCAACCCTAAACATGGTGTTCCAGCGCATACATCCGCACGATAGGGCGCTTGCACAACAGGTCATCGAAGGCGGATCCAGGAGTACAGACTTCGAACACGAGTATCGTCTGGTTATGCCAAGCGGGGCAATCAAGCACATCCACGTGAAAGCGCACGCTCTTCCCGATTCATCCGGCAACGTCGAAGTTGTCGGGGCGGTGACCGACATCACCGAACGCAAGACCACCGAGGCTAAGATCCAGCGCCTGGTCGACGCCGGCATTCTGGGGATCTTCATCGCGAACCTCGAGGGTGAGATCGTCGAGGCCAACCAGGCGTTTCTGCAAATGTTTCAGTACGACCGTCAGGATCTTGTCTCGGGCCGATTGCGCTGGGAGGATATGACGCCGGTTGAATTGCGCGAACGCGACCAACAAGCCGTGACAGAGGCACTGGCAACCGGGTTTTTTCAGCCATACGAGAAGCAGTTTTTCCGGAAAGATGGCAGCCGCTTGCCCGTGCTGCTGGGAGGCGGGCTGTTTCAAAATTCGAACGAGGGCGTCTCCTTCGTCCTC
This sequence comes from Chthoniobacterales bacterium, assembly GCA_035710445.1. Lineage (GTDB taxonomy): Bacteria > Verrucomicrobiota > Verrucomicrobiia > Chthoniobacterales > JAFAMB01 > DASTDH01. The sequence continues at coordinate 984 of DASTDH010000388.1, read as the reverse complement.
GACTTGAGCGAACAAAAGCGCGCCGAAGAAAAGATCCGGGAGCAGGAAATGGAGCTCCGTCAAATACTGGACCTCGCGCCCCAACAGGTTGCGGTATTTGGAACCGATGGTGAACGTCTTTATGCCAACCGCATTGGGCTCGATTACGTCGGCCTTAGTCTTGAAGAGTGGCGGCAAACACCCGAAACTTTTTTTCATTCCGGTTGGTTCATTCACCCTGATGACCGGGAACGGGCGGCACGCGCTTATTCCGATAGTAATCGCTCCAGTGGCTCCGCTTACGAGTTGGAGTTGCGCGTGCGGGGAGCGAATGGGAATTATCGCTGGTTCCTAGTTCGTTACAATCCGCTACACGACGACAAGGGACAGGTCAAGCGATGGTATGTTGCGCTTACGGATATCGAAGACCGCAAGCGGGCCGAACAGAAACTTCAGCAGGAGAACGTCGCCCTTCGTGAGGAGATCGACAAGGCTTCGATGTTCGAGGAAATTGTCGGCACATCGAAATCTCTGAAGGCCGTTCTTTCCCGGATTGCCAAAGTCGCTCCGACCGACTCCACCGTTCTGATTACCGGGGAAACCGGCACAGGCAAAGAACTCATCGCCCGTGCCGTTCACAAGCGATCCCACAGATCTGCTAGTCCCTTCGTTAGTGTGAATTGTGCCGCGCTTCCGCCCACGCTGGTCTCCTCGGAGTTGTTCGGCCATGAAAAGGGAGCCTTCACGGGTGCCACGGAGCGTCGGCTTGGCCGCTTCGAAATGGCTGACGGCGGAACGATTTTCCTGGACGAAGTGGGTGAGCTCTTGCCCGACACCCAGGCCGCGTTATTGAGAGTGCTACAGGAACGGGAATTCGAGCGAGTGGGGGGAGGGCAGCCTGTCCAAGTCGACGTCCGCGTTATCGCTGCCTCGAATCGCGACTTGAACGCCGCCGTAGCGAACGGGACCTTCCGCAAAGATCTCCTCTATCGGCTGAATGTGTTT
>DASTDH010000387.1:0-5237 GCA_035710445.1 Chthoniobacterales bacterium | reverse complement strand
GCAATTCTTTGGATTGACTAGAAGCCAATCGAAAGAGCCGAAGGACCGCGTGGCATACGCTTCAAAGGTTGCTTATGCAGATCGATCTTCGGGAGGAATAAAAGTAAATCTCGGTGCTCCCCACCCGATTGAAATCTGTGGCGGGCCCTAGCTCACGCAGGCGTTTTTCATCCACCTCGTAGATGTTGGAATGGCTGATTCTGCGGTGAGGTCCTGGGCTGACACTAAAAATCATTAGGTCCCGAGCTTCCTGTTTAAGGAGCTCCCGCGGGCGGCGGAAGCCAGCGCCGATCTCCATCTTAATTAAGCAATGGATTGGCTCGCCTTGCTCTTTAATATGCGTGGCATTCATCGGCTTCGCTCTGTATTCGAAGAAGGCGTGCTCGCTCATCAACCCATTCGACGCCTCCGTGGACCGCCCCAACGGTTTCAAAACTTCTTCGGTGCTCATACGCGCAGAAGGCAACGCCTCCCGTGATGAAGGGCTAGAGTAATTCGGTCCATGATGATCGAGACCTGTCGGTTCCATAGTTGAACGCGACGACTACAGCGGATGGCTTTGAAAACTACTGGTAAAATGATACTATTACAGATGAAACTTCTCATTGTCGGTGACTCGGTGATGGGTTGTTTATCAAGCGCCGGGGGATGGTGATGCGTCTCCCGACGCGCTTTCATATATTGGTCACTGCCCTTCTTGTTCGGGCAATTAAGCCCAAGCCACAATGCGGTCGCAACACACTGATCCGGGCTGGTAGCTTGGCTGGTCCTTTCTTACCAGCTACGCGTCTTGCGTTACCCTGAGCGATATGCAACGACAGAGGCATTGAGGGTTAAGGCTCCGGTCTTCCAAGCGCTATCAAACTTGAGAATATTTTAAGAGTGTCAAGCCAAATGTTGGCGGTAGTGGGAAGGCGCGGGTGCTCAATGCGTTATCGAAATGCAGCGGGCATTGAAAGAAGCGCTTGAATCGGCGAGCGGCCCGTTATCGAATTACACTGGTTCTTTGGTCAATGAGTGAACACGATCCGAATGAAACGCTGCGAGAGTTCCGCGAATACTTTGCCAGAACGTGGCGGGGGGTAGCCAAAGCGACTTTTAGCGCGGCTCCTTGATCAAAATTCAACTGATCAGGCAGATCTGCCGTTGCGGACGACAGCCACATTTTGAATTTGCAACCCGGAGCGGTATTTTTCCATTTTTTCGACTCCGGCGGAATCCCGTGTTGCTCAGTTGGCGATTCCACACGGGAACACCGGCCGATGCATCACACAAAAGCGGTAGGCCGAAAGCGGATTTTGAGCTTCGGGAAATCAGCCTAGAGCAATACCAACGACTGAAATTGCTTCCTTAATCCTAACGAAGCTTTCGAAACTGAAGCGTCTTGAAACTGACCCCAATCCTCGGGACAGCCGGCTCCATCGTGATGATTTAAACGCAATCAGAAGCTCCTGGAATCGGATAAAAAATCGGATTGCCGCGAGTGGTGCACAAGATAGCGAGCTTTTGAAGAGGCGGCACGAACCTTGATACGCCCGGCGAAGGGAAAATGATTCAGGAATACTCTCGTCAGATGCGGAAGTTTGCCTGTAACATCCTGGCCGTCTTGTAGCAGTACGACATCATCAAAGAGCCTCCGAAGACGAGAGATCGACGGAAACTGAATTAGTCCAAAAATTTCAGAATGGTTCGGCGACCGAAGAGATTGATAGCACTTTAGAGAAATTCGACACAGCGCGACTTAGTAGTAGGAAGACACAGTCTTATCGGCGTGATCATCCGAATACTCATTTGACCACCGCCATCGTTGGTTGGATGAAGCCGGGGAACTGTGATTTCATAGGAAAGCGCGGAATAGCAAAGATAACTACGGCCGCCGGCCGGGTCGCTCGCGATTTTGGAGTCAAATCTCTAAGGGTGAACCGCTCGATCTATTTTCCTGCTTTCGTCTTTCTGTTGCTTTTCACTCTGTTGCTTTTGCTCAGCGAGCAGTTCGGTCGTTTGTCGGATCCAAGCTCCACGCGCGAATCTGGAAAGGCGATCGATCAGGCGGCCGTGGGGAAAGCAACCTTGATTGATCCGAAGCCAGTGACAAAGCGCCATTTTCAGTCGGATCTTACGCGAGTATTAACCGAATTTAAAAGGCGCTTGTTCGGGGTTGGCCTGTTTCCCTATCCGGTCGAAATCAACGTATCGGCAGATGAAGAGCGGATGGTTTCCTATGTTCATGCCGCACTCAAGAAAATCACGCGAAAGCTCCGTGGCGCGCAAACCGAGCTAAAGAATCACGTGGCCTCGTCGTTCAACCTGAAGATCGTCTCTCGATATAGGCCCGCGGTAAATTTTGTAACCCGAATCCATTCCCGCCCTGCGGCGTTCTACCAACGCAGGCTCGCGCATAAAATCGGTCCTTTTGTGCTATATCGTCAGTCTATCGGTGGAGCAGGTCTGTTCGTCCATAAGAAGGCGCTTGCTCGGACGAATGGACGATCATGGAAGAAGATTCGTAATGATTCCCGAACGCTTGAAAGGCAGCTAGCTCATTTTTTTCTTTCTATGTGGCGTCCTGGTCGCTATGCGAAAGGACGATTATATATCATCGTGATGGCACAGTCACGCTGATCGCGCCTCATAACGCTTCTGCCACTGACGGCAGATTTTCGCGAGCGGGCTATCAGAGCGTTCTTCCGACTCTATCGATCCGACAACGCTGTCGGCGCAATAATCCTGAATTGTGCGGTACCCGCAGTCTAGCGTCTGGACTTTGAGTGCGGCCTGGAAATGTTCGTCGTCTGGTAGTTCAATTGTGATGGTCATAAATATTTACGGTTTATATTGTTATTATGGTAACTTTTAGATATTGTGGTTTCTCTATCGGTCGATTTCGGGCCGAATTTACTGGGAATCGACGATCAAGCGAGCCGTAACCAGTGCGGCACAGGGCGACATAGCCAGCTTCACAATGGGAATCCCATTTAACGTGGCGTCGAAGTATTCCGCAGGTGTCGCGGCGCCTGAGGACCTCGATACGATGCCCTCGATAGCGAAAAGCAGCCACAATCATCGCGCCCTCCCTGTGATCGTTTGGACATAAGCGCGTCTGATGGGCCTTTCGACAAGTAGCTTAGCTGCGATTACGGCAAACCAACAATGAAAACAGGATCAGTCTGAACGTGTTTCGGCTTCGTGGAGTCGCAAACGTCGCGAAGCTCGGGAAATCCAAGATCATCGTTTGCGCTCCAGTGCTTCGATTCCTCGTTCCAGTTCATTAATACCGAGAGCCCACCTTTGCATCGGACGCCACCACAGAAAAGTGAGAATAGCTGCTATGACGGCCAGGATCGGCAATACCAGAGCAGGCGGCCGTTGATTAAGCCGGGACATGGTAATCTCCTCTCCGTTCGGCTGAGCGCCGAGATGAAAGGCGATTACGCACAGCCGGACTTGATGCCAGGCTGTTATTTGGAGCAGAGTGATTTGCCTTCTGCATACTTAGACCCTTGTTCCCTCCCTTTCTCTTTATTGATAGGTTTGAGTTGCACTAAAGCGCATCTCCGCTACAGCGGACGGCCTAGCGAGAACCGCAACTCAACCCTATTGCTCGCTAACGGGGCGTGATTGCTGGGTAGTGGCGTGCACTCCTTGCCGAGGTGCCCTCCTGCACTCACGGAAAATTCGCACAAGAAGCAGCACTTCACTGATGGAATTATCGAATCGAACTAAATCACTCAATAGTCAAAAGGGCGTACCCTCCGGGGGCAAGGGTCGGTTGCTTAAGGGGGCCATTGTTCTCGGGCTTTGTTGATAGGAGCTTTTTAAAATGTATCCACTTGGTTCCTTGACTGCGGGCGCTGCAGAGTTCGAGGAGAAAACTCCTCGATGTTTTTGAGCCGCCAGACAGTGAGGCAACACGGGAACAGAAAACGGAAGGGGTGGGCAACGGGCTAGAATCAATTGGGCGTTTAACGCACATGAAAAGACCAGCAGAGGTTCCTCGATTAGAGGCAATTGTGACTGCAATCCTAGAGCACGGAACAATTCCTGCCGGGTGGTCCCGTTTTGAGTCCGATGTCTAAGGGTAATAGATGCCAAAACAGTGGGTCACCGGTGCCCAGCTTCAAAGAACCGCGAAGGGCCGCGTCTGCATCTGATTGCAAATACTGAGAGGCTTCGTCCTCATCGGCAGGCCAGAGGGCCAATCGGCGCCCCGAATTCTTGATCGATTGCTTCTTGTGCCGCTAACCGAACCAAATCGTTTTGAATTCAATCAGGAACGTGGACTTCTACAATCAAACAACATCTTGCCGCTGACCGATTTCTAAGCGGCTCCTCTGCCAGGAAATAAAAGACTGCCATTGTGCTGCACCTTGGAATGAGCGGCCATTCCAAGGTTTCGGTCCAGTTCCGGGCCACCGAATTCGATAAGCTTGCACTCATCTAGAAGCCAGCTACGGACCGCAGGAGCAATTGGAAGACCTGAGGGGCAAAGCCCGTTCATGCCCGCAAGGTTCTGTGTCAGAGTGGTTTGAGCGGAAGCCGTAGTCGATGGCTGACTGCCGGCTGCGCGGAATGCTACCATTTGCATTACCCACGCGCCGGGACTGCTGAGGGCAGCGCCGGCACTGTATAAGCCGGCCGTCGCAACCACGCGGTCCTCTACGATCTGTCCGTCCGGGTTACTGTGCACTCGCTCAGTAAAGTTCGCATCTGGAGCGGCCGTGAACGTCTGGATGGTGTTGGCAGCAACCAATAGATCCGTCGGATTAGTAGTGGCAACGTTACCGCTGGTGCAGATCGTGCCAGAGCTTTGCGCCTGCGCGGCGATCACATCCACCGGATTGGTCCTATCGATCCCGCTATATTCCAAGATCCGTACATCTGGATAATGCGCCGTCTGGTTGAAAGTCACGGTCACGGTGTTCGCGCCAGACGCCGCGATGTTCTTGGAGTAATAGATGGATTGGGTCAAACCACCGGCGGCAGCCAGTTTTGTTGGTCCCACTGCTAGCTGATAGGCGTTCCCGGCACTATCCTTTACCGAACTAATCTGGGCAGTGGAATCGTTCCATCCGACGACAACAACATTCAGATTCCCCCCGGTCTGCGCTCCAGAGTAACGAACCGGGATCGAAGTGGCCGTATGCGGATCGTTGAACGCCCCCTGCACAAATTTGGGTGTGGATGGACTCGGAGTCGGGGTCGGAGTCGGTGATGGTTGACTGCCGGCCGCGTTGCGG
>DASTDH010000386.1:0-19704 GCA_035710445.1 Chthoniobacterales bacterium | reverse complement strand
TGCGGAAAATGAATCGAAAGCATCTCCTCGGCTCTGGCCAGGAGATTTTTGACTTCAGCCCCATCGAGGAACTTGGTTTTACCTTCACCCAAAGCGACTTCGCCACCATCCAGATTCTGGATCGCCCAGGTCTTGGTCTGCTGAACCAGAGCCAGGCGTCTAGCAAGTACGTCATGGGTTTCGATATCGGCGAGCGGAGAATCCGGAGAGGGTGCGACTAAAGGCGGAGCTTGCGCCTGCGCCCTTAATTGTGTGTTCTCGGCTTCTAGCGCTGCGACTCGTTCCTCGGCTGTTTTCCGTTTTGCCGTTAGAACATCGATCCGCTTCTGGACTGATTCCGGTAGACCTTCCGGTTCAGCCTCGAGAGCGGCGTGTTCTTCGGCCGATTCGCCTTCCTCAAGCGGTTCGGCCTCTGGAAGTCCACTCTCGTCCGGCACCACTTGCGTGCCTTCATCAGTATCTGGCGGAGCACTTTGCTCCACCGTTTGGGTGTCACCCGATTCCGCGGTTGGAGGCCCGAAAGCCTCTTTAAACTGCGGTAACTGACCAAGCAGAGCGTCTAAATCCGGCTCGGGAAGTGACGGTGCCGGTTTGCTCTGGGAGCTGTCTGCTGCCTCTGCCATGTTTTTTTTCGCGAAACAAGAAACGTTTGCCAAGAGCAGTATTAAAAGCGCCGCTCAAGGGAGCGCTCAAAGCATTTGAATACGCGAAAACGGATGACTTGTCTTCAGTTTTATTGCATAAGTGCTCCCGAGAGTCATCGGAATTGGATAGTTTGTTAGTGTCGGAACAGCGCTAGAGAGAGCTTCCCAAGAGTCTTTCTAGCGTCTCCGCGCGCAGTGCCTAGCGTTGTTGCAAAAGTCAACGCATCATTTTCCATCCAGTGCAGCGCGAGCCTCTGTGACTAATGGGTGATCATACGAAATAATGCATCCGTTGTTTCCCAACGTGACAAACCGCCCCACCAACTTCCGTAGTCGCTTGTTTTCTGCGTCTGCTTCCGTTAATCGACGCTCATATTCAGCAGCTTGCCATATCCAATGTTTAACCTCATCGCTCATTCTTTGCTGGGATTGGATCGTTTGATCCATCTGCGCTCAAGGGTTTTAGCGCAATTCTTCGCTCAGTTGTTGATAAGGGGTGCCAGCAAAAATTTCGCCGGCACGCAGTCCTTCGAAGTTCGCCAAGGCGTAATCGGCATAATTGACCCAGCCCTGATAATGAGCACTGAGCTGCGGATCTTTAATGATCGCCTCGTTGCGAAGCTGGTGTTCAGCTTTGTACTTAGCTTCAATCAGAATTTGGCGCACCGCTTTCCAGTGGCGCGCATCGATTTCGGCTAAAATATTAGAGAGTTCTTCGCGCGAAAGTTCTTCCGCGTCCTCGACTATCTGGACGACTACCGGCATCACCGGCACCACTCCGATTCCTTCAGGCCGAAAGAACCATTTAAACGGATACAGAGTGTTCCCTTTGATCGGCATTTCTCAACTTGGCGTTACAACGAAAGTGATCTCATTGCTGATAGATCGGTTGCCGCCATTGCGAACACTGACTGGGTAGTTTCCTGCAGTGGCAATATCAAATGCTTCAATTTTGCATGCCAGTATCGTATCGGAACTGTTGATGGTTACATGAGCAACTCCGCCAAAGACGACAAAAGCGCTGCCATCAAAACCAGTTCCTCCTATTCCAAGAGTGAACGGATTGTTTTTGACCATGGTCGTTGGACTAATGGTCTTTATCACCGGTGGAGCGTTCTTCATTTCCCAATAGGTCCGGTCAAATTCCGCAGCGTTTTTGCGCTCGTGCAGGATTAGATCCCGATAGAGCCAGAAGCGCTCTTTTAAGGGAATATTGACCGGAACTTTGGAAGTGCTAGCCATCGCTAAGAGCGCTTATGCGGCGTAGGATGTGGCTGGCTCAAGAGCCAATCTCTGAGCGCTTGGGTGCTGATTTGAATTGTCTGCCCAGGCGAGACTGCCACGTACAAAGTCACTGTCTCAGGCAACTGAATCGGGTCTCCGGGAGAACCACCGCTGGGCGGTTCACTCGGCGGAATAACGATCGGATGGCTCGGCACCAGCTCGATGTAAATCGGATGTTCGGGTTTGGGCTGATCGGGAGGCGGGATCACTATGGGGTGCTCTGGGGCCACTGGGATATAAATTGGGTGCTCTGGTTTCGCATCGCTCGGCGGCAGCGGAATGTAGATCGGATGTTCCGGTGTTGGCGGATCGATATAGATCGGGTGAGCCGGGAAAACTGGGAGATATATGGGATGAGTTGGAACAGGCGGCACTCCTCCGCCCTCGGGTGGTAATTGGATCGGATGGCTCGGCGCAATCGGGATGTAAATGGGATGAGCCGGACCAATCGGTGTTCCCGGCGGCGGCAAATAGATTGGGTGTTCCGGTCCCAAATCCGGCGGCAATACGATTGGGTGACTCGGCTCAATGGGGATGTAGATGGGATGAGTTGGTTCACCAGTTTCTGGCGGCGGTGGTCCGCCTTCCGGCGGGATCACAATCGGATGAGTCGGAACCAACAGCGGCGGGATACGGAATGATTTCGTGATTGATAGATACATAGGCTTGGTTTGTTGTTAGCGGTTGTCCCGATATTTTGTGAATGCCTCGGGACCGGGCCAATTCGCTTTGCCGCAATGGCAATGTGAAATTTAAGCCTGCGATTGGGTTTGTTCGGCCGGCGGAGCCGGTTCAGGAATCGTGCCGCCACCAAAGCGATAGAACGCCATCAGAGAAGCTTCGTCAGTCTGCGGGCTTCCAGGGAACCCGGCCGCAGCGACCTTTTTCTTAAATTCATCGGTCATCCAAGGTTTCTCTTCGGTTTGGCTTTGCTGCTGGTGAGGACTAGGCACAAAAGCGGGATCGCTCTGGTTAGAGGGTTCTGGGTTGACCGGGACGGTCGGTGAGACGGGAGTTTCTACTGCTGAAGGTTCGCTCGACATATAGGAGTGTTTTTGGAGGGTTCAAGTTACGGTGAAAGGTAGGGCGTTACTGTCCGCGGCGCCGCCGCCAGGCCGGACTTTGACTTGAATAGTGCCTGGGGTCGGGATGTAGCCGGGATAAATCTGAACAGTCAAGGTGGTTGCCGACACAAAGGTTACCCTCGACTCAACGATAGTACCAAAAACGACGCTTGCTCCCGGCGTAAACCCAGTGCCGGTAATGGTCATGAGAAAGGCCGGACTATTGGCTGGGCTAGTATTGGGAGCGAGGCTGCTCAATACCGGAGTCGCGGGCGGAGTTTTAAAGCTTTGCGCAACCGCGAAAATCGCGTCAATGGTCGCGTTATCTCCTTCGAAAGCAGGGGGGAAAAGTCCTCGGTTCTGAGTCCAGGCATAAGCAAACGCTGGGTTCTGCATCCCTTGGGATAGCTGTTCGTTTTGGTTGGGCGCAGATGGAGCAGTCGCGGGATCGATGTCCATGTAGTCGGTCGCGATTAGGGGAGCGGGTCCGGATTGAGCCATAGCTAGGGGGTTCCTGGCGGAGGTTGATTTGGGGGGCCTTGAGGAGGTGGCGCAGGACCTGCGCCGGTAAGTTGAGTCGTGGCATTAGGCGGAACGCCAATTCGCCCGGTAATAGCGTTGTTTTGCTGGGCGATCTGGAATTGCATGTTCTGAATTCGCCGCTGGAGTCGCTCCTGGGCCAGCGGATTCTGGCGAATGAAATTCAGGTAATCCTGATTGTTCTGGAGCGTCGATTGGATCACCTGCAGGCGCAGTTGGGCGTTCTGGCCACTGGAATAAACCGGCGGATCGACTCCGGTTACTATATTAGATAGCGCGTCCTGTTCCTCGGAGATCTCTTGCTGGGTGACCTGGCCTTGCGGCCGGCAGATCTGGCGACCCAGAGCCGGATCGAGCGCATTGGCCGCGTAGAAAGTCAAGCCGGCCCGATCGATGACGCCCGCAGCGTCGGTCGCCACCAGCATGGTCTGGATCATGTTGAGTTTAGCGGTCAAATATTCCGTGTTGAGATCCTTGGCATCGTACTCGAGCACCAGAGAAATATTGTGCTGAATCGATTGCCGATCGCTCGGCGGAATCGAGGCGGGATCCCCTCCGATAGCTAGCCAGTCGTCGGGCGAGAGATACTGTTCGCACAACTCGTAGATTTGCCCGTAAACTTCGCGCAGTTCGCTCAGCCAGCCGTCGATCAGCCGTTGTTGCTTACGAAGCACCTTATTGGGGTCGATGCCGTCAAAAAGCTTGCCAAAATAGTTGTATGAAGCCAGAAGCACCTTGTTCTCGACGTCGAAACTGGTCTGATCCAGCGGCGGTGGTTGTAGCCACGCTAATTCTCCTGGGCGCATCACTCCTAATTGTGCTCGTGGTCCTAATCGGTACTGCTGTTTCCCGCGACCCAGCGGCACTTGCAAAGGGGGAAGCGTCCCGAGACTAGTTCGGTCGTTGCGACTATCGCGTTGGTTTTTGAGTTCGCTCTGGTGGGTAATCGAGATATCGCCAATCCCGCGCGCATCGGTCACGTTACGGGAACGTTTCTCGCGCAAACACAAAACAAACGGGTATTTCCCGTGGCGATAGGGATGGGGCAAAGTGCGCCCCACAACTTTGGTTGAGGGGTGAAAGATCGTGACCCAGGTCCGGCGTTTGCCGCCTTGATCCAAACCCTTATAGAACGCGTAAAAAACTTCACATTGCTCGCGGAGCTGGTCGACATAAAGCCGATCCCCAGCATAACGGCTCAGGTTTTCCAGGGTTCGCACTGCCAGCGAATTTTCGCCGGCATGGGCGATCACTTCCTTGGTGAAGGCTGGATTCCACTGCTCGTATTGCGCCCGATCTTCGACTGCGGGTTTGGGGATCACATCCCGGCGCACAATCCAGGGCAGTTTCTGAATCTCGAAGGAATTCTGCAGAAAAAACACATCCTGAAAGATGCGCAGCGCAGTCACACACGGTCGGCTCACTTTGATATAAGGGTTATCAAATTGGAATTGCCCGCTCGTCATCAGGCTCTGCAACGCCTGGCCCGGATTAGTAACTGCCGGGAAATAGGTTTGAATCATCGAGGCTGCTGCCGCTAAATCCTGCTGGCTTAATTGCCCACGGTTATCGGCCAGATAGGATAGCGCTGCCGCAAACTCGGGGTTCTGCTGCGCCATTGCCAGGATGTCCTGAACCGTGATGGTGACGATTTCCGAATCAAAATCCATCCACCAATCTATCCCCATAACAGAGGCGCCGTAATGTTGGCGCCACTGAGCGAGCAGCTCTTTTTCCCGCTCCAATTCCTCTGCCATCCAGCCACGAGCGACGAAATCCAGCACACTGGTTTGAGCGGTTGCCTGCTGGGCGTAAGTGCTGTTTACCGGGACGGTTTGCATGTGGCAATTTTTATCGGCCGTCCTCATGATATCGACGTCGTCGTTAACCAAATCGTCGATGAAAAACGGTCGCATATCGCTAGCGCCGTCCCACGGGAAAACCTCTTTTCCGATGTATTGCTCCCACTTGCGACCGTCGGTGGTTTGGCCCGCCCACTTGCAGTAGCGAGCATCGTCTAGCTCGGTCATCCAAGCCTGGTATCGGCTCGCCTCGGTGACGGAGTTGTCAAAACTTTCTCTAACTTCGTCGAAAGTCATTTTTCGAGGATTTCCCAAAAAGGTGACCGTACTTATCGAGCCAGCGTTGGAAATCGCGGTCGAAGGCGGCGAGCATATCGGCCTGGACTTTCTGTTCAGGCGTAAGCGCAGGCGGATCTGGCACAACGCGCAAGTTAGAGGGCGGCAACGGTGTCGGTGACGGAGTCGGAGTCGGTTTAGGCGTCTGGGCGCGACCAGTGACTACTGCGCCCAATGTGCAGAGCGCCAGAGTAAAGAAGTTGCGACGGTTCATAAGCTAATAACCCATCGGCTCAACTAGGGTTAGGTTATCTCCTACATCCTGCAATCCTGCAACAGCTAACCATCTGAGCGTGTCAATTGGGTCTTTGCAGGCACCCTTTTTCTCGTCCTTCCCAGTCCACACTTTGAGCGCAAAAATCACCGCTTTGCACTGCGAGGAGATAAAAAGTTTCGGCTCTGGGCTGTCCTCATCAAAATCCAAGAGCGAATTGACTAATGAGACGCCTTCCTCGATCGGATCGTTAGGCGCTGGCGCGAAACGCATCCCCGCCTCCGCGCACTCTTCTAATAGAGTGGTCGCTGCGTCCGCGGTGGTGGTCGGCGTATTACCAAAACGCGAATCCATCCAGCGCTCCATGATCTCTTCGCTAGTGGCTTCCTTCTTATCGTTACCTGGCTCGATCGTCTCGCGCGCGCGAATCTCCTCGATATAGCGCTTTATTCCCCAGCCGAAAGAAGTCTGAGCGGTGCCGGCTTTGCCATCGGCTTTGCGCCCGTCCGGTTCGGCCCAAGGACCTGGGACACCCACTCCCGAGATGTACTGATCCTCGGGGGGCCATTCCCGATAGACCCAGTGGCGCCCTTTTGGGTCGACCAGCACCCACAACAGAAACCAATTCCGGCTACTAGCAGGATCCACAAACATGTAGCGAGTACCGATTTCGGGCACTTTCTCCGGTTCCACCACATGAATCGCTTCACGGAATTTCGGAAACCGACTCGCGATCGCTTTAGTCGGTACTCCGTAAGCGCGCGTCTTGATTTCACTTCGCGGCGCGCCTTCGAGGGTCTTTTTAATGTTGGAATAATTTCCGAATGGATTATCGCTCGTCCAAAAATAGAGGACACAAGCGTTTTTGCGCACACAGTGCTGAATTCGCGGCATTTTCGTTCCGCCCAGGAGCGGCGCTGGTTCTTCGAGCACTGTCCGGGCACCGTCCAAAAACTCTTTGATCGCAGGAGAATAGCCTTCGATCGGCGTAAAAGTGATCAGAAGCAGGCCTCCGCGCGTTACGAGACGGTAGCGGAGCGTTTCGATCCACGATAAGGGCACCAACTCATCGCACCAGATCAGATCGCAGTCGCCCCCCTCGATAACGGTGATGTCTTGAGCATAATTCCTAAAAATGCACTCGCTGGCATTGGGAAATATGAACTTATTCTCACTAAAACCATTTTTCTGCGTGTAACTAATGTTGGTTACCCGGCTTTTTTTGGCATCTTTCAGCTCCAGCGGCACATATTTCCAAACAATCGGCTGCTGCATCTCGACCGAGTTCGGTTCGGTCGATTGTAGACACCAAACTCGCCGCTTTTCGCCCTTGAGCATCGTCTCAACTGCTTTTTGTCCGCCGTATTCGCTTTTTGAACCGCGGTTTCCACCCAATACGAGGATTTCGCGAAATCCTTCCCGAATTTTCGCCTCTACTCGCTCCCACACGCTCGGTCGATACCCGTAACGATACGGATCGGCGTTTTCTAGCTCGATTCGCTCGTTGCGCTTTAATAGATACTCCGCGACCTCTTTGGGGTTCGCTGCGGCCTGTTCCCGAGTGGGAATCGGATAGACTGGATGGGGCAGAATTTGAAAGTCCTCCGTCATAAAAGCTACGGTATGTCGCGGCGTCGAATTCTTCCATTTCCCGCCGGATATATTCCCAATCAATCTTGCCCGCGTTCTTCCAGGGTCCCATAGCTCGCTTCAGTGAAATAACCAGTGCCAGATTTCCTGCGCCACGATCAGAATAACCAACCAACAGGCGATTCCCATTAACAAAATATAGATCGCATTGGAGGGGCGCATTTCAGTAAGGGTCGCCTTCCCCTTGCTCAGTGTTGTACCAATTCTCTTCGCCATTCGGACATTCCTCTCGCAACAGCGCCAGGCAACGCCGAATCGAGTCCCCGCCAGTCCCAAAGCTTTCCGTGCAATGCCCACACTTGTTGCAGGTCACTGCCACGCTCTCGACCGAATGTCCTTCGTCGTTTTCTAATTCGATGTAGGCAACCGATGCCGGCACGCTCCGTCGCTCGTGCCACCACTTGCGCCGCCAGATCGACTCTCTCATATCTCATTGCGCCTGAACAGATCGCGCGCGCAAATCAGTAAAAAGAGCGGCACAAACACCAACACAAATAGCGCCATTAGCGCCAGGGTCTTGACCACATTGTTCATCGTTTCGGCCGGCATTGCGGACAAAAGTGATGCTCGCCTTGCGCACTCCACCCGCGCGCCTTAGCTACATAGAGTTGTTTAAAGCGGGTCGGATTCTCCCGCGCTGTCGGTGTCTCCAGCACATATTTCCCACACCGGTCGCACATCAGATACCGATCGTAGTTCCAACTCATGCGCTCGCCCTGCCAGCGTTGAAGGCGTCCTGGCACCATTCGCGCAGATGCATATCTAATGGGCTTAGTCGCTCCTCGACTGGGATGTCGGCTTGCATCGAAGGCGCACTGATTCCTTTGCGCACACGTTGCGTTGCCCACCACGCCTCGAATTCCTCTTGCAGTTCCACCTCGGGCATCTCCCGTGCCCAGACGCGCTCTTCGCGATTGGCCGCAATAAATTCCCGCATCAGTTGCAGCACATCGGCCCGATCGATATTGGCCGCATACAAGAGCGTCCCATCGTGGCCCGGAGTCGTCACAAGGAGCGCAAACACGAACCCTTCGGGCAAACTGTGCTTAATTCCGCGCGCCAGCGCCTGCAGGTTCGCGCGCACCTCGTTCTCAAGTTGTTCTTTGTTCATTTCTCCATGCCGCTCGCAGCGGCGGCAGTAGCGCGCACGCACATGCTTGCGCACCAGGCTCACATGGCCACAGTGCGGACACTCGTAACGGCGCTTGGCTGCTGCCAGCGCTTCTCGCTGTTGCTTATCCATATCGATGACATAGCCCACAGTAACGTTGGGTCACATCGTTCGGGTTGTGGCTGATCATGCCGCAATGCGGACACACGTAGCTCTCAATCTGTTGCTCTCTAGCCCATTGCCGCAGTTCGCTCATGATCTTGCGTTTCGCCTCGATCTTGCGCTGCGCCAGGCGCACATCCTGCATCCAGTATGGTTCGCTCACCCTCGGCCACACGTTGCGGATCTTCGCCACGCTCGTCCCGCTCACCACAAAAATGCACTCGCTTGCTAGAAAGCTCTCTAGACTCTCCCCAGGAGCGAACTCCGCCTCTAAGTACCCAGCCTCCCGCAACTTTTCCAGTAGATCGCTCATCGCATTGGCCTTAGCTTCCGGGTCGTTATCCATTGTATGGTTGCGTGCCGCTCAGAGGGAACGCATACTGGGATCTCCCGCGGGCGGCCCGCCTTTTCTTAACCGCGAGTCGTGTCGGGCTAATCCCTCGCGACGCCGCGCGCGCCAAATCCATTTCGGCCAGCCGCGCGCAATCGCCATCCCCCATCCGTTAACTTTCATGGCGCTTTCTCCGGATAGGTTATCCCTTCCCCATAGCGCCACTCGAAATTCGTGCAATCGCCTCCGTCGGTGATAATCACTCGCCGGGTCGTCCCTACTTGCGCGCCCACACTCGAGCAGTAATGCTGCGCCGCTCGGCACGCTTCCTCCGCACTCACAAACGACCTCACTCGCTCCCAACTATCGTCCGCGAAAAACTGGTACACACTAAACTCTTCACTCATGCTTGTTCGGCTACTCGTTTCGCTAACTTCATCCACCAGCATTTACCCAGCACCGGCTTAGCACTGACAGAGCTGATCTCCTCTAATTGCGCGCGCTTACGTAAATATCGACTCTCCCCCAGCCAAGCATCCCAAAACTCGATGTCTTCAGCCATCAATGTGATGTTCTCGCTCATCGGTAACTCAACACAACATCCATGCCCAATCTCTTTTAAGGTCGAAAACCTACCTCGTGAAAAATCGCTGGCCTGATAGTTACCCACACTCATAACTTCACCACACTCCTAACCTCCGCGGCAGCGCTCCCTCATAACTCCACTCGCTCCCTTCCTGCTCAACTAACTTCCACTTCATCCCGCGCTTGAAATTCCGGTTTGTCTTTACCTTAATCGTCACCCGCCGCTCGTCCGCTAACACCTTATACCCGCAACTAACCGTCCGCGGGTTAGGACCCACCCGCATCACCTCTAACTCCACTACCGGTCGCTCCACTATCTTGCCCTTAATTACCCGATCCGGATCTACTATCACCGTCTCAATCGGCACATCTAACGGCACCTCGATCTGCTCCTTCCGCTCTTTTGTTAGATCGCTGCTCCCACTGATTGCCTCCTCTTGTCCGCCCCGTTCTTCCGGCTCAAAATGCCGCACCCGCTCCTCTTCTTTTTTTGGTTCGCTCTTGCTCTTCTTCATTGGTTCCTTTTTGGTTCCGATCACCGCCCCAGCCGCTTGCAGCCTTGCTTTGCGCGCCGCATAGCGCTTCCGGTTGTACCGCGCATGCACGCTGTTCGCCTGCTTCCGCATATGGATCGCCTCGACCCGCTGCGCTAGCCGCCGCCGCTCATACTTATCACATAGGCGCGCCAGGTCATGCACCACCGCTCGCTCCCACCGGTCCATCAGCCTAACCTCTATCTTGATGATCTCACACTCGCCTAACTTCCGCCGAATGCTCGCCTTCTCCCCTTCCCTACTTACTACCCCATTTAACTCACTGCCCTCCTCGCCTAACCCTGCCACAAACCGCACATCATCTAACGGACTGTACGGCGCTAGCCCCATCCGCCACAGCCATTGCAACATTAACAGCTTCGAGACTTCGTCCGCCTTGAGGACTTCCGACCACGATGTTCTAAAGCGTGACACCACCTCTTTGTTGCAGCCTTCGATCCGACATCTCGCTCGTTCCATATCCAAAAAAAATTTTCTGCGGCTTCAACCGGTCCCGGCGCCGCGCTGGGCGGCGGCTCCGACCGCCCCCTCCCCTGGCCGCGGTCGTTTTGCGCTGATTGCATGTCATCTTTTGATTAACTGTCATCGATTGCTAATTGCGACAAATGAGGCCGAGTTGTCGTACTTATGTAAATTGCTCATGGTCGGCGCTTTGCTTCATAACTTCATACAATAAAGATCATATAAACCGATTAGCTTGGCCTAACTCTTTGATGACATGTCACGCTTCGGACGATCGCGGCGATCCTCGGGTTGCAGCCGCGTGGAACCTTGACCGATAAGGATGCGTTGGACCAACGAGTGCCGCAATTGCGGACCATGAGCGTGCATAGCCTGGGAGAGGAGATCAAAAGCGCGGAGAGCGCGAGGTTTATCGGAAGGGAGAAAGGTCGCCAGGACAGGTGGTTGATAATTCATAACTGAACGGGCGATTTCGAAGGATTGGGTTTTGCCGGCATTGGTATTGATCTGGGTAAGTGTAATGAACTTGTTTTGGGTCAGTTTTACTCTTTTCATATGGATCGATCAATAGTGATCATTATTTTGTCTCATATCTCAAAATGCTCGTAATAGGTTTTGGGATGTGGGACGGGCGGGCTTGGTTTGTCTCATATCTCATATCTCACACACACACCTTTAGGTGTGTGAGATTGTGAGATGTGAGACGAAAGCCCTGGCGAACTGAGGTGAATGTTTTGTCTCATAATTGCATCCGATCAGTTGTGATCAAATATCGAATTTCATGTTTCCGGGCACTCCAACGAGTTTTTCACTTGGACTCTCATCGAGCTGCCCTTCGGCCAACAGCTCCGCCAAATAGCGTTGCGCCGTCGCGCGCCCAATCCCGAATCGTTCGATTAGGGTGCCGATCCAATCGGGCCGCCTGAACTTGCGGTTGACGCTGCGGGCAAACTCCATCAGTTCAAAATCGCTGACCACTTGTCGGCGACCACTCTTTTTTGGCTCACGCAAATCGGTTGGGTCTTTTTGGTTGCGCACCATGAGCGGGAATTCCCAGGCCGCGGTGAAACTCTTGGGCGTGGCGAAACTTCGGACATAAAACTCGTAAGCGGCATTGAGTTCGTCCTTGTGGCTAGTGACTGTCATGATGACATCGGCATCGCGTCCAAACCCACCTGTGCCGCTAATTCGGTCGATCGCGAACTTCTGGGCCTGGCTCCCTTTGGCAAAGTGCATCGTGAAGATAATGCTGGCACCCAATCGATTGAGTGTGCGGAAACTTCGCAAGATTCCGACCATCTGGCTGGGATTGAGTTCATCGGCGTTTTCGTCCAATAGCCAATAGAATGGGTCGATGATAATCAGGAAATGCTCAGAGCCGCTGGCGCGCAAAGCTTCGATGCGTTCTTTGAGTAGCAGGCGCAACTCAGCGACTGTGACAGCCTCATCGGCGTCACGCAGCGCTAAGAGCTGCATATCGATATCCTCATCGCGCGCGATTCCGATTTCGTTGGCGATCTCTTCCATTCGGAATTGCAGGTCCCAGTCGTCCAGCTCGAAATCGACGTACAAGACCATCGTGCGGTTGGTTTTAAAACCCATCCAAGGCAGACCGCGCGCCACACAGAGCGCCAGGTGCATGGTGATCCAGCTTTTGTTCGATTTTGGGCTACCACCCAGCAGCATGCGTTTGCCAGTCGAGAGCAAGCCTTCAATAATCGGAAAAGGCTTGACGACTGGCTTGGCTCTGAATTCTCGCGCCCAATAAGTTGGAACCTCTTTCTGGGCTTCCGGTTTGGGCATCCATTCGGGTACATTGAAATGGCTCATCCACATGCCCTCGGATCTAGCCAAAGGATTGCTTGCCGCATACCATTGGAGCGTAGCCCATCGGGCATTCGGACAAACTGTGAGCGGTTGCGCCAGGTCGCCAAATCGGCGCCCAAGCTATAACTAACATCCATGAAGCGAGCTAAGTGTTCATCGGTTGCGCCGCGGCAATTAAACCACCCGTGGATACTTTTAGAGCCGCTCCAAACCGCTAGGGCGAGGGGGGCATAGCGTTTGAGCCACCACAGAACGCCAGCACCGGCATCACTGGCCGAAATTTCATATGGGGCTAATTCGTTCGGATCAAAATCGCATTCGACGACCAGATATTTGCGCTCGCCGGTATTAGCTAACGAATGAGCCGAGTTACGTCCGTCGCGCGTCAGACCAAAAATGCTGGTCATCGGTGAGGATACGATGAACTGCATATTGGAGAGAGTGCCGCGGAATTCTTCCCGGTGGTCGGTGCGAAAATCCGAATTGGAAAGCCCTACGCAGAGCAGTGGATTACCGGGAAAAAGCAAATCGATTGCTTCTTCAGCATGCGGCGGCTTACTAGTTTCATAGCGGATCGGCGAATTTTCCCACAGTTCCAGCTCAGTCCAGCGATCCCGGTATTTGAACAAATTGCGTAAACTAATTGGATCGCGCCGCAATACGCGCGCCGGCAATGTGCTGCCATAAGTTCCGCCAGCTTTAACGAATCGATAAGCACACTGGCATTGATGCGCGACCTTGGCCGCGCGAAACGGAAGAATGCCTTCACGCAAATGCGTGAAGACGTAAGAAAGAGCGTGCCCGTGGGGGATTCCGAGAGAGGCAGCACGCAAAAAAGCATAAAAGCAAGTCTGATCCAAGCAACCTTGCGCCCAAGAGAGACTGTCGAGATAACTGAACCATTTCACGAGGCTTTCGTCGTCGCCAACCATAACGAGAAAAGGTGGTGGCACCGCTGGCGTCCTCGCAGTGAATGCTTGATACACACATTGGGACGTTTTTTGCGCGAACGTGGAATGCCTCTCGAAACCTCACTGGTCGGAACAATCCAGCGGTGCCATTTAGGGTTTCGATGCGGATAATTTCGATGGGCATGATTTCCAGTTTTCGCGCAATCCAGGTTTAAGCCTTTTGCGCGCGAGTTGGCAAGGTCAGATTTCGCTTTTTCTTCCGATCAGTTTATGTCACTTTTGGTCATTTCTGTATGCAAGTCAAAATCAAACACATTTTACCTAATCCTTTCCGCAACATCGAAAACTACCCCTTTAACCGGGCCAAGATCGAAGCGCTGAAGGCTTCCTACGACCGAACCGATTTCTGGGACAATGTCGTCGGTCGCGAACGAAATGACGGCAAAGTCGAGCTGGGCTATGGGCATCACCGCTGGAAGGCTCTGCTCGAAAAATACGGCCCTAATCACACGGTCGATATCATCACCAAAAAGCTCTCCGATGCGGACATGATCGTGATGATGGCGTCCGAAAATATGGATGACTGGTCAACCAGCGCGATCGTGGAAATCGAGACGGTCGAAGCGGTGGTCAAAGCTTTTGCCGAAAACAAAATCAAGCTGCCAGCAATTGATACAAATAGTCCCGATCGTCATCGTCGGTACGCTCCGAGTTTTATTCCAAGGCCGAACGTTGCTTCCGCAGAAAGCAAGATGGAATATACGGCCCAAACAATCGGCGAATTCTTAGGCTGGGTACAACCGACCGGACGACCTCAACGCAAGATTCAGATCGCGCTGACTGCGCTTCAGTACATCGAGGAAGGCATCATCGAACTTTCAGCCTTCAAAGATATGGGCACCAAAGGGATCGAAGCGGTGATTAACGAAGCCGCGCGCGTGCGCTCCTATCGAGAAAGCGCTGCGCGTAAAGCTGAAGAGTTAGCTCGCCAGAGCCGCAAAGAAGCCGAGGAGGCTAAACGCGAAGAGGAAAAGGCGCGCAAGGACGCCGAAAAATACCGGCGCGAACGCCAAGAAGCTGCTGAAAGAGATGCCCGTAAACGCGAACAACAAGCCGCGCGCGAGCGGGAACGTGCCGAACGCGAAGAAGCAATCCAGCAGGCCGAAGCGGCACAGGAACGTAAAGAGGGAAAGAAAGCTGCCGGCAAAGTGACCAAGGCAGTCAGCGAGCACATTCGTTCGGGCGGCGGCACCAAGACTGCCGGAGATGTGGCAATTAAAGCCGTGCCGATGAGTGAACGCAAAGCGCCACCGCGAATCGAGGAATACCTTCGTAAGGCGTTGCATGAAGTCGGCTCTTTTCTCTTCCATGGCAGAGACCCAGTAGCCGAACGCTTGCGTCAGGTGCTCGAGTATAAAAACGAATTGGATGAGGACGTATTGGAAAACGCCGAAAATACCCTGCGTCAATTGGCCTGGAGAGCCAATCATTACGCTGACCAGTTCAAAGTTCAATCTGGTCGGCCCATCAAAGAAACCAATAACCGGAGACCTTTATTGAAAGCCTAGAACTATGAAATACCCAGATTGGATAATCGAATGCGCCCAGGCAGTCGTGCAGATGCATAATGATGGCGTCCACGACCCTTCTCATGAGGAAATCGCCCGGGCCTATCATGGACGCAAAAGCGTGCCACCGGCACTGATCAGAGATGTCCGCAAAAACTTGCGTGTGCTGCAAAAAATCTTGCGCACAAAATACGGTCTGCTGGTTTGTACGACTGGCGCGAACTATTACCTGCTCGCGCGGCAATTGGATCGAGGTAAGACGTTCCGCGAATTACCGCCGCAAGATGAGGACGAATGCGCTTTCGTTAGTCCGTTGGGACGAGAAAAACCTCGCTATGGCCTCTACATCGCTCAAGGCAAAAAGGATCTGTATTGGCTCTACATGAATAGCTTCCATCGTCATAGCGCTTCCAGCTCGACGCGGCATGGCCTGGAGCGCTTGGTCAATGCAAAGAAAGCCGGTCACATTGCACTGCGGCCGGCCCGAAAAGAAGCACGCGAAACCATCGACGCGATCCCTCCAGAAAACATCTCTTCGCTCGGAAGTCTGGGCAATGGCGAAAATGACAATCAAGATAATAGCGAATAATTAAAAGCGGTGACTCAACCACCAGAAAAATTTAAACCATAACGGAATGGGCGAGCGCTTGCGCTTGCCAGCGTTCCATTGCGTCCACGCCAGTTGGCGGACGTCGCGTTCGCTATCGTTCATTAATTGCGCTGGGTTTGATCGGGCGAGTTTCGGAAAATCTCGAGTCGGTCGACCCAACCTAATGTGAAAAATCCTTCATCGCGGAATTCGCGTGGCGTTTGCATCAGTCCGTCGATGGTTTCGAGTACCGCGCCTTCAGGCAAGAGTTCGCCACGCTGACACGCCGCGATTTGCTCCTGGCAGATTTTGCTCAGGCGATAGAAATGGTCTTTGGCGGCTTGTCCTTCAGTGATTGCATTTTCGATGGTTAAGCGCTTGGATTTAATCACCGCGATGACCTGCCTCATCGCGTCCATCCATCCCAGCATGTAAAAGCGCAGGTCCCGTTCCGAATCAGTGGGCGCATCGCGCGCGAGCTGCAATGCATCGACCAGTTGGGGATTCTTGCTAGCACTAAAGAGCGCGAACGCCTTAAAGCCCGAATCGACTGCCGCCTCAGTTAGTTTCCGGTTCATCGGGTTGGTCCCGTTTGAAGTGTGAATAAAACTCTTTGTCGATTAGCGGATAGATCTCTTCGAGCCGTTTGTTGGCCGCAGGATCATTGATCTCGTGAATAATTCCAAGGAGATAGCCGATCAGAAAAGCGCGAGTAGCATTGGATTGGATGACGCTTTCTTCATAGACGTGTGCACTCATAGTTTTAAGTCGCTTTCCAGAATCCAGAGATAAGCGTGCCCGTTGAAAAAGTAGTAACCTTGGTCGTTGCCTTTGACGCGCAGAAGGCAGTTAGCCAATGGATTAATCGGGTTAATGCCATCCAGCGGTCCACCGATAAAATTAATCATGACCGGCTCATAGCTCGGCGACCAAAGCAGATCGCTTACTGTCTCTCGTCCGACTTTCTCTTCCACCACTCGCCTTGGTGGTAGCTGCCCTGATTCATTCCGCGAACCCAGCCGCGTCTGTAGCCATAGCCAAACCCGAGACAAATGCCGATAGCAAAACATAATATTTCCCAGATCATTTGGTTTCTTCTAACTCCGGTGCGTATTGCTGACGCTCGATCACCGGCTCGAACGCCTGATTAAATTTCTGGGTGAGCGCTTTGCCTTTGGCTTGAGCGATTTGGCCATAAGCCGCCTCGAGTTTGCCCACCGAGAGTTCGACCGATTCCAAAAACGCGTCCAGCTCCATGCCGCGGACGTGCGCCACCTGCCAGGCAGTTTTGATGTCGCTGATCCTGCGAACGTTCTTGCCTTCGCGCAGGCGCCAGTTGGGCACAGCGCCAGGATCCTCTTCCAGAGCCGCTTTGTATGCGCTCTCAAATAGATCGAGCAAAGGCTTAGCGAGCTTGATTCGTGCTAAGAGCAGCGCACCGCGCGGTCCCAGCGGCAGATCAAAGTCGCCGGCTTGAATTCCTTTAATCGTGTCGGCGACCGTGTAAATGGTGCCGCGCATTTGCGGACACTGGAGCGCGGCCGGACAGAATTTACAGTACGGCCCAGGATTGCGCTGATGGTAAGGATCTTTGATATCCTCCAGATGCTGGCGCAATAGGCGAAGTGCGAGTTCGCTCTCAAGCGCATCGTAAGCGGCGATACTGATCCCGCCAGGCACGTTGGGCTGAACAATGGCAACGGTGAATTCTTCAATGCCCGGGAAATTGTGGCGACAGAGCGCGACTAGTTCGCGGAGCTGATCATTGGTATCGGCAGCTTCCACCTGGCCGTATAAGGTTTTGCCGTCAATGATCAGCATCCGCTTTCGGTTAAGGCTGACGTAAGCCACATCGTAGCGACCGGAGTGGATCGGTTCCAAACCTTTATGCAGCCAGAGGCGATCCTCGCGACTCAAAAGAGAATAGGGTTCGCCACCCGCCCAATTGGCGACTACGAGTTTTTCGATTCGGATAAGACTATCCAGCGTATTGCGCTGCGAGCTGGAGAGTCCATTATCGTTGCCGCTCGCCCATGCCTGGTGGACTTGGGTGCCGCTTTTAGCGTCATCGCTCTCGGGCGGCGGTTGCAACTTTCCCGCATTGCGCAATTGCCGGATCAGCGCGGTGCGACCCAGGCAGCGCCGGCGCGCATAGGCTTCACTGGCACTGGGCAAATCTAAGCGTTCAGAGTCATGCATAGAATTTCCGTTTCCGGACGGGACCAGTTCGGTCCAGTGGTTGATCCAAGTAATAAATTCCTCCTTGTTGTTTCATCGGAACTGAAGTCGTCGGCCAGTGCGGGCGCAGTAACGCATGTGTTTCACAAGCCGCATGGCGTGGATCCGGTCGTAGTCACTTGTGAGCCAATCCGAAACGATGCCCTCGATAATTGGCGCAATGCGAGCGCACTCTTGCGGCGATAGATCCCCTTCGCAGTCCTCATGAACGAGAAACGCGTAGAGCGGATGATGCTTATAAGCGTCCCACGATTCGCCCTCTTCTTTGAAGTACTCCATAGAATCCAGGTTGATCCCGATTGCCTCGGCTAGGCGCATGCGAAAATAGTGAAAGCCGGTATAACTCCAGTGCGCGCGCTGCGCGAAAGGCACGTCCTCCTCATAGGGAATCCCCTCAGTCGCGAAATCCAGGCCCATACGTTTAGAAAATCGAGCCATTAAACCTCCGATCGGTCGCGTTCCTCGGGTTCCGAAGTAGCCGGCGCGGGCGGCTGGCGATTCCTCCCTAAGCGCAGAATCACGTTGTCCCATTCGGCCAGCACTGCGTCGAAAGCTTTGTTGGGCGCTTTTGATAAATCGGTGAGAGTCGCCGGACAGAGTTTGACTTCCTTGAGCAGGACGATCAGCTCGCCTTCTGAGAAAGCCGACTCTTTTAAAAGCCCTAGGACGCGTTGGTATGGGCTTTCCGCTGTCTCTTCCTTACTCGTGCCAGAAACGGGTTCTGCGGTCGATTCTGGTGGTTTATCGGCGGGTTGGGTTGATGACTGCTGAGCAGTTTTGCCCAAAGTTTCGTCAGCCGGTTTTTGAGTCGTTTCATCCGTCGTCGTTTCTTGCCCGTTTTCTAATGCCGTCCCCAGATCACTCCCTTTGGAGACTTGGGTTGCGACCGTAGCCCGTACCGGTGCGGTGTCTACCACGATCATCTCGTCTTCTTTTTCGAGTACCTCGCGCGATTTTTGAGAGAGGGGAATCGATTTGGCTAGCCGGCGGAATACGGTCTTTTTGCTCATCTCAGGCCAGTCGGTCACCCACGGTCCATCCTCGGCCGCGAGCGAGCGATGGCGCACCGCTTCGATTTCGTCCGAGTTCATCACATCGAACTGCTGTCCGCCGCCGGGAAGAGTCACATGAGCGTACGCGGCATAGATGGTCCCCTTGTTTTTGATAAGGGGTTCATGCTCGAGCAATTTGTTCGAGCCGAATCGGCAAATGAAATGGTCGCCCTCGCGCACCACATCGGAGTGCTCGTCGACGATGTCGTGATTGCGGAAAAATAGCTCTTTCAGCCCTTTGTAATCGATAATGTAGGTGCATTCGAGACTCTCATTGGGTTTGCCCTTGTTTTTGAGCCGCGGAATCAGGTGCGCGCGGCGCCCGTCTGGTTCCAGGCCAAAAGAACAGATCTCGAGCAAACAACGAAGAAGCGAATCTCTGGAGCATTTGAGAATTTTCGGATTCTTGAGCGCAGAGGTCAATGTCACGCGCACAAAGCGCGCCGGCGTCACTCCGTCCGGCAGCAGTGGGGCGATTTGATTTTTAAATTTATCGCTCTCGATTAGTTCGCGGAGCTTGTCCTCTGGGCGTTTGGTGGATAATTCGGTAGTACTCATGGAGCAAAGAAAGTTTTGGGTTTGAGACGCGGTTTTCGCTGGCTGCGGGCTTCGCCCGAATCATTGGCCTCAGTATGCCGCGCTTCTTCCCAGGAAAGGATCTCGTCTTCACTAAAACGCAGCACCCGTTTTCCCAATCGAATCGCTGGCAATTTGCCTAGCCGTACCCAACGGTAAATGGTCGGATGGCTTACCGCGAAGCGCTCCGCCAGGTCACGAACA
>DASTDH010000385.1:0-4974 GCA_035710445.1 Chthoniobacterales bacterium | reverse complement strand
TATCTAAAGGCCGCCGCTTATCAGGATGGCCATGCGGGCTACTCCGATCCAATCGACGAGCAGACTTTCCTGGTGAACACAATCAACACCATCATGCAGTCGCCATTCTGGAGCAGCACGGCCATTATCATTGCGTATGACGATTCCGACGGCTTCTACGATCACGTTTTGGGCCCCATCGTCACGCAGTCGAGTACACCAGACGACCAACTGAATGGCCCCGGATCCTGCGGCAGCGGCACGAACGCGATTTATCAAGGCCGGTGTGGTTATGGCCCACGCCTTCCTCTTCTAGTGATCTCGCCCTACGCCAAGGTCAATTATGTGGACCATACCGTCACCGATCAATCGTCGATTTTGCGATTCATTGAGGACAACTGGAACCTCGGTCGTATTGGAGATAGCTCAACGGATGCGATCGCTGGCCCGATCAACGGCATGTTCAATTTTGCTTCCGCCACCGCCAAAGCCGTTGTTCTTGACCCAGGCACAGGCACGGTTATAACCGGCGGATCAACGAGCGGCGGAGGACCTACAGGTGGTTCTGCGACGACAACAGCCGTCGCAGGTCCCAAGGGCGCCACAGCCACCAGCAATCAATTCCAGTTGGACGGCACGAAATCCACCAGCTTCGATGGGAAGCCGCTGACCTATCAATGGGCCCTGATCACGCCCGGCCCCACGGCCTCCATCAGCAATGGAAACACCGCGACTCCCCTGGTGCAGTTCAATTCTGGAGCAGGAACATATTCGTTTGTTCTCACCGTAACCGATTCATCAGGGAAAACAGCATCGGACACACTCACGATCAGCTATGTGGGGCACTGAGAACTCGCCTCACAACTCTTCGATAAGCTTCTTGACCTTCATCTCGATAAGATCGCGGACTTGCCGGACTTCGATCGTGTCCATGGTTTTTGGGTCGGGAATGGACCAATCTTCCCGCTTCTTGGCATTCACAAGCGGGCACTCATCCCCACAGCCCATGGTGACAACTGCGTCGTATTCGATATCCGGTATCTCGGTAAGTGACTTGGACCGATGGGTAGACAAGTCGTAGCCTCGCTCCCGCATCGCATTCATCGCTTTGGGGTTGATTTTGCCTGAGGGTCGCGACCCCGCGCTATAGGGCTCGATCTTGTTTGCTCCATGCATGCGGGCGAAGGCCTGTGCCATCTGACTACGGCCCGCGTTCTCGATGCAGACGAACAGAACGCGCTTTACACTCTCTGGTTTCATCGCGTCGACTCCTCGTCGCAGCAGCCTGGCGCATGAATGCAGCGGCAGAGGGGTACCGCACACAACGCTCCTATAACGGGTGCCAGCAGGTAGATCCAAAGGCCGTCGAGATTTCCGCCGACGACTGCGGGCGCCAGTGAGCGCGCCGGGTTCATCGAGGCGCCAGAAATGGGTCCAGCGAACAGCGCCTCCAGCGCAATAACCGAGCCAATCGCAACTCCTGCCGTGATGCCTTTCTCCTTGGCGCCGGTTGAGACGCTGAGAATGACCAGCATCAAGAACCACGTCAGAACAATCTCCAGGATGAATGATTGGAACGCCGACCCCGTAGGTCGCGTTCCACCCAAGGCCGCCGCAGCCGGAAACAGGAGATGGACAAGGAGGCTCGCCAACAGTGCACCCGCGATCTGACTACAGAGGTAGGGTGCCAGACGAGAGGCTGGAAAGCGGCGGGCAGCCCAAAAACCGATCGTCACGGCCGGGTTAAGGTGAGCTCCGGAAACTTCTCCGACGCTGTAGATGAGGGCCAGCACGACCAGGCCAAACGTCAAAGCCACGCCAACGTGAGTAACAGCTCCGCCAGTAACATTATCAATGACGATTGCGGCGGTGCCGGCGAATACGAGCGCGAAAGTGCCGAAGCACTCAGCGACCAGACCCTTCACGGGAAGAGAGCGCATAGGTCCATTGTGCGCCGGTCGAAAGGCAGACTTCTAATTCGGAGCCATCGCTGAAAAACGGTCTTTTACTTCCCACTCCGGAACGGGCGCTGACGTGTTTACAATACGGAACATCTCGCCTTCCAGCCGGTTCTCTCGCACTACGAATTTCAGGTAGTGATAATTCGGAAAGGAAGTGTCCTGGTAGAGGTCTTCGGCTGCCCTCGTAATCGGCCTGGGTTTGGCTCCGCCGCCGCCCGAAACAAAAAACAGCGTGCCGTCCTGAACGAATCGCTCGTAGTTGTGTATGTGACCCGCGGTGACGATGAAGCGCACTCGCTTTCGTTGTGGCGCGGCTTTGAGCAGATCGGCCAGAGCGATCTCGTTAGGCCGAGGATTGTGATCCGCATCGCCATCCACTTGAAAGTCGGCCAGCGGCGGGTGATGCAGATTCAGGAAGACGAACTTGACAGACGGCGGAAGACTATCGAGCTGGGCTTTGATCCATTTGCTCTGAGTGCCGCCGTCGAGAAGCGAGGCATTGCTGTCCAGGTTTAGAACGTACAGTTTGGGGCCCAGCGCTATCGAGTACCAACGACGCCCCCGCAGCTTTGGAAACTCCTTCCACCAGTTCTCGAGGGAAGCTTGCTCCCCACCGTGAAACTCGTGATTGCCGAGTGCCGGCGATATCAGCAAATGTGCGATTCGCCAGACTGTGGTCTCCTCGTGATACACGGCATAGTCGGTGACTTGGCCGCCGTCCAAAGGAACATCGCCGCTGAGCAGGACAAGGTCAGGCTTCTCGGTTGCGATGTGATTGACTAGCGAGCGCCGAGCTTTGGGATCTGTCGAGGCAGTGTTGGACGGATCGGTGAAGCGCATGTCGCCATAAGCGATGATCACTGGCGCAGCCGGCAGTTCTGCCGCTGCGACGCGGATCAACGGTTGCCCGGCATCTCCCGAAGCGGGTGCCTGTGCCTGGTTAGCGGCGCTCCAGGCGAGCACCGCTGTACCGGTTAAACACAACAGAGTGATGGTAGACGCGTTGGCGTTTGTCATGAGAGATCTAAAAGTCGAGCCGCAGAGCGAACTGAAGGCGGCGCGGAGTGCCGGTTCCCACTGCGCCGGTATTCAGAATGGAAGTGATGGCTCCGAACGAAGCGGAGGGCGATTGCGGATTTGACCCAATGCTACCGGAAGGATTGGCGTAAATGGGATGGTTGAAAAGATTGAACGCCTCCGCGCGAAACTTCAAGCTCATACGTTCCGTGATTGCAAATCTCTTTTGCAGCGCGGTATCAAATTCGTAGTAGCCAGGGCCACGAGCGACATAGCGGCCAAGATCGCCCCATGTGCCTTTGGCCGGAATCGCAAATGCGGATGGATTGAACCAGTTATTAATTGTCTGGTTCGCGGCATAAATGGAGACTCCCGGAACCAGGTCCGGACGCTGGCTTCCGGTATTGCCGTCGGATAACTGGCTGGCTTTGCGGCTGAGCGTAACGTTAACCGGACGGCCCGCGCTAGCGGTCGCGACTCCCGAGAGTTCCCAACCGCCGAAGATCGTCGAGGCCAGGCCGCGATCATTCAGAAAACGGCGGCCCTGACCGAATGGCAACTCATAGATGGCGTTCGACGTCATGGTGTGCCGTACATCGATATTCGTATCGCTGCGGTCGCAGGCGCGGCAGGATTGGTTCTGGAAGCTTATGCTCTCGCCCGAACCGATCGACGAATCCGCAATGCCGTGAGACCACATGTACTGGGTCTGCCACAAAAATCCGCTCGTAAAACGGCGCTCCAGGGAAACCTGAAGAGCATTGAAGTTGTTGTTGCCGTCGTTGGTCTTCAATCCAAATTGTGAGAATTGCGCCAGAGGCCGCTTCCCAGTTACCGGATCGATCCGGTTGATCGTATAGCGCGTGAATAGGTGATGTCCCTCGCCACCGACGTAACCCGTCTGAAGCTGGAATTTGCCGGGTAACTGCTGCTGCACCAGAAAGTTCCAGTTTTCGTAGTAGAGATCTTTGCGGTGACGATCGATTGCTTTGGGAGTGTAGAGGGCGTTCTGCGGAGTGATGAATTGATCGAGCGGATAGGAGAGATTGAGGAAATCAGACGACGTAAAACCATAGCGCGGAACGGCGCTCTCCAGCGGATCGCTGAAATCGTCGTTTTGATTAGCGCCATAGAAGATGCCGTAGCCGCTGCGAACCACTGTTTTACCGCCCAAAGCGGATGGCGACCAGGCTACGCCGATGCGCGGCCCCCAGTTATTGTAATTCGGAGCATAAAAGGGGGTGCCCTTCGGGCAGAAGCCGCCGCAGCCCAGGATGTCGACCACGGCTGCGCGGTTCAGAATCTCATGTGCGACTGTGTAGTATTCGTACCGCAATCCGAGGTTGAAGGTGAGGTTGGGCGTCGCTTTAAACTCGTCCTGCGCATAGCCCATCCAGAAGGTGCGCCGATTGCCCCGAATGCCTTCGCCTTCCAGTACGGAAGCGCTGTCGGCAACGTTATGGATGAAATCGTCGAGTGTTTGGTAATCGACGGATGAGTCGCGAATCGCGTTGCCGGAGTTGTTTAGCCGGATACGGCGAATGTCAACGCCGATCTTAAACGCATGCCGTCCCCGGATCATCGTGAGGTTATCGATATATGAGAAGGTTGTGCCGACTTCGGCATCCAACGTGTTATCGCTGAGCGTGTCGAAGTTGGAAGTGCTTACGGTGATGGGGGAGGTGCCGTAGTTCCAATTGTGATAGTCGACGCGATTCAACCCAAACTTGGTCTCATTGATCGTTCGCGGCGAGAACAGATGCTGAAACTGCAAAACCAGATTCTGAGGAATAATTGGGATGACGTTATGCGAGCCTAGTGCGTCGTTCGGATTATCGATGTAGGCGTTATCAATGTTGTAACGAACAAATGCAGTGTTTGCGTCGTTGAACCGGTAGTCAAAGCGGAAGGTGCCCGCATCTTCGCGGACGGAGTTGCGGCCCTGCACGGTGATTTTGTCAGTAGTGGGGTCGCTGGTCGGCACACCGGTGGGGAAGGCCTGAATGATCGGTTTGAG
>DASTDH010000384.1:0-3218 GCA_035710445.1 Chthoniobacterales bacterium | reverse complement strand
AAAGGAAAGGTTAGCAATGCTGCCATGGTATCGAGGACCAATTTACGAGCCCAAGGACAGCCGCTTTCGTCCGTGGAATATCAGTACGCTGATGGCCTTTGTTATTGGCAGATTCTTGGGCCGTTGGTTTCGAAGCAGGAGAAAAGGTCATGTGGTTAGAGAAGGCAGATCTTAAGAAGAAAGAGGAAGGTCCAGAAAAGTTGCGTTATAGCCGCTATTACGAGCACGACGGTGCCTTGCGTGCCTATGCGAACCGCGCGATGCTTTTGGCGTTCATCTGCGTGCCGGCAACTCTGTTGGCGGTCGCCATGGCCGTATACGTACGCCTACAGCCGCCAACCATCATTCGAGTCGATTCGGGCGGATATGCCACTGTCCTCGGTGGAAGGCCAGAAGTCGCCAAGCCAGTGCTAGTGTCTCAGGGCGTCAACGCGGAGCCCAACGATTTTGAAAAGAAGGCTTACGTCCGCCTGTTCCTGGACCGCTACCTAAGCTTCTCGCCCGATAGCGTGAACCGCAACTGGGCTGAGGGCCTGAACATGATGACCGCCAATCTACGGCGGGCCACCATGGCGACAATCGAAAAGAACAATGTGGTGGGAATGATTCAGGACGAGCAGATTACTTCGGTCTTTCACCTCCGGTCGCTTGAACCGGCGAATGATGATGCGCTCACTTTCACGGCGTTTGGAGCGAAGGAGGTCCACCGCGTCCGCGATCACCAGGAAACCACGGACAAGCTGGTCGGCGAATTTCATGTTCGGCTGATTACCGAGCGCCGCTCAGAGGCAAACCCCAGTGGATTGCTGATCGCTGAATACGGCGAGCGCCTGATCGAAGGAGAGCGCAGGGATGCGATCGCACGCGATACCTCTTTGAGCAGTTCGAATTGAGGACCACCATGGACGGAACAAAGGCAGCAAGTGACAGCGCAGCCGGATCTTCCGAGAGGAACGGCCGCCGACGGCGCTGGGAGATGACCAACGAGAACGTGCGCTATTTCCTTCCCAAGCCGGGCAGTTCCGGTGAAAAACCGGAAATGGGCCAGGAGATGGGGGGTGAAGGCGAAGCCTTGGTGCAGGCATTTAAATCCGGCCAGGTGTTCTACACGCTGGTCGCATGGAAGGCGGTGCCGGAGATCAACGGAAACGAACCGAAGATCGTGAAACAGGCTTTGTCCCGAAGCTGAACACGGGACGCGAGTTGGCACGAGTTTTCAAAAGAGACCAACAGGCTCTTCGGGCCTTGCGGTCCTTTGAAGACCCTACACATTTCATGTAGGGAGATGTGCTGACCCGGCTCTAGTCGGTGCCTGGCCAGAAACCCAAAACAGGGAGGCCAGGCAGGCGGAGTGTACGGGGATAGCAAAAAGCCCCTTAGTCAATGCCGGGTTTCCCGCAGCAAGAACTAAGGAGCTTCACAATCATGGAAAAGTCTGGCAACAAAACGAATAAGTTTTCAATCGAGCAGGTTGTTACGCTTGACATCGATTCAGCAGGAAGTGTGACCCAACGGCTCACAAACCTGGAGACGACGCTGGAGAGCACCCTTCTCAATGCGCTGTATCCGGGAATCAAAGTCGCTGTTGTGAACGTGCCGAACGAGCCTCTGGATGCTTACGAGGAATCGCAGGTCGAAAGCGCAATGGCGAACCTTAAATTCAAGAACACTTTTTACAGACTAGTTGGGGCGAGTGGTTCGTCCAAAGACGGAAAGTTCTACTTCGTGGACAAGGACCACAGCCAGCCCATTGCTGAACGCTTCCAGCATTGGCCACAGGCAGCCATCGTTTACTTCGGCATCCTCGTCTCCTGCTGCAAGGTGGTGATAGAAGAACCGGACGTATCGGTGCTGGTGGTTGAGGACCACATATTGGGGACCAATGACTGCCGTGGCTGGATTCGGCAATCTTTGTTCTCGAAGCTTCAACTGCCGGAAAACTGCTTCTACCAGTTCCGGCTGGCGTTTGAAAGGACGCAAGCCAAGGGGGCCTTCAAGATCATGGATGACGAGGCGGCGCAGCTGCTCGACGCCGACATTGTTCTCCCGGAAAGCGCGGTCAAACCAGGCCTGAAGGTGCCAGTCATGATGTACTCGGTCTTTGGCAAGGGCCGCAGGTTTCACGGGCCCGTGGTGCTGGGGATTCGCGAATTTTCGCGCAAGCTTGAATTCCAGTCCAGCTACACGCTTATCGAACATGCTCCCGATGACTCGATCCAGCTTGAGATCCTGCCCGAGGCCCTCGGTCAGGTGCGCAGGCTGAACGATTCTATTAGCGAAGGCCGGTACACGGAACTGCTTGAGCTCCTGGGACGGGACGACTCGGACAAGGCTCAGGACGAAGAGGTACGCACACTGGAAGCGGCTTTGCTGGCTGATACCAGCGGCCATATCGTCCGCTATCCCTACATCAACAATCAACTTAACCGTCTGCTCGCCCGCTGGGCCTTCAAAGCGGCGACGGGGGGCGGATTTCATCTGCCGGCTTTTGCTCTTGCCGACGATGGCTATCTGGTCCTTCATGATGGACGGCTCTATGCGGGGTCCGACTGGATCTCGAAACAGCAGGCTATTGTGTCGCTTGCGTCCAAGCGAGGTTTGTGCGTCCGTTATCCCATCCGTATGTGCGAGGACCTGCTGCCGATGGAACAGATCGGTTCTGCAGAACTCATCGTGCAGCTCGATCGCAGTCTGGCTGAGCAGGGATGCCGGTCAGCCCACGACCTGGCGGAGCGCATTGCGACGCAGCAGCTGCTTCTGGAAGGCACTTACGTGCTTCACTCAGACGCAGCCAAAAGGAACGGCGGCGATTTCGATTTTGATTGGGTCTGCATTCTGGAAGAAAACCGGTTTCCTCGCTTTGTGCGGAAGAGGTTTTCTCATACGAACGAGTTTCACCAGCAGAAGATGAAGCTGCGAAAGGCCAGGTCTCCCTGGTGGAACCTCGAACATGTGGCGATCAAAGCCCGAGGAAATCAGATCGGAATGATTACCGACCTGAAGACCTCTTGCCTGGCAGCCGGCAGGAGCGATCTTGCCTACCAGCTCGTCACGGAATTGCAGAAGGCGCTCGACAGTCTGAAGCACGAAGTCGAGCCCGACCCCAAGATCATCGCCGACATTCGCCAACAGGTAAATTCCGCGCCGTGGCTCAAGTACAAGAACGAACCACGGATTTCCGATTTACCCGTTCACCTCGATGTGGACGACAATGACCG
>DASTDH010000383.1:0-3507 GCA_035710445.1 Chthoniobacterales bacterium | reverse complement strand
CTGACACCCGATATGGCAGGGGATTGGGTTGCTGACCTTTCTTATCAGGGGCCCAAAGGCCCGGGTAAGTTGACGGTGCAAATCAATGTCAAGCAATAGCCCGCGATAAAGGGTGACGCATACAGGGTGTGAGATTACGGGCTAAGTCCTAACGATGTCGAGAGACGATGATGCGGATCTAGAGCGGATGGCCCGCCTAATTGACGGGGATGACTCAGCTCTCGATGAACTTATGAGACGCTGGCAAAAGCCATTGCTGTCGTTCATCCTGCGCTATGTCGGCAACGAGATCGACTCGGTCGAGATCGCCCAGGAGGCTTTCGTTCGCGTCTATCACAATCGACACCGTTTTAATTTTAAGAGTAAATTCTCTACCTGGTTATTCACGATCGGTGTCAACCTTTGTCGGAACCATGCGCGTTGGCGGGACAGGCATCCGACTATTCCCCTGGAGAGCGTTCAGCAAACAGATAAACATTCTCAGCAAGATTTCGCGGTTTCTCGTGAAGAGACACCTTCACACTTGATTGAGAGATCCGAACTCGCACGGCAGGTGCGAGAAGCGATCGAAGAACTACCTCACGAACTCAAGACTGCCGTTCTGCTCCACGAGTATGAGAATCTTTCGTATGACGAAATTGGAAAGGTTCTGGGGTGTACGCAAAAGGCGGTAGAAACCCGGCTGTATCGCGCTCGGAAGCTCCTACGAAAGAAGCTGGCTGAGATTTATTTGACCGATAAAGATGCGGAATAGACCGGATCTAGGCGAACTCCTTTTGAAGATGTGAAGTGGATAAGTGAAAAGGAGTACGAGCAATCAGTACGATTTCTCCGGCCACTCGACCTTCATGAAGAAAAACAAACAACTAACCAAAGGAATCAACTAATAAATGATCAAACCATCGAAAGCGGTGATTGCCGGCGCTGCCGTGGCCGGTCTCGTAACTGGGTCTTTTGCCGTGCGCGCCTTTGCCGCAAGCACATCGGGTGCGGCGGGCGTCGCCTTGCAAACAATGGCCGACGCCGAAAAGGGCAAACACGCGTGCAAAGGTCAGAACGACTGTAAAGGTCAGGGCGGATGCAAGACCGGTGACAACGGGTGCAAAGGCAAGAACTCGTGCAAAGGTAAGGGAGGCTGCGCGACCGACGGAAGTAAGCCGCCCCAAGCTTAGGTAATTTAGCCTTAGCGTAGCGCAGCAAGTGGTTGGGTGGGGGGCGGAGTTTCCAAACTCCCGCCCTCGATTTTGAGGCGAACGGTTAAACCAAGCAAGCAAACACGGCGTATTAGCAATAGATCATTGCTGATGCGTCTGAACAGAGATAGCTATGCGCAGGGCGGCGCTGCCTTCAGGAGCAGCTCTCAAAAACATGGCCGAGGTTGTGGAGAAGCAGCCCCGTGCCATAAAACCCCACCAGATTAGACCACATCGCGTTTTGGTTGCAGCCTGAATAGCAAACCGCGCCGAATTTAGTAAGTGATGAAACTCTGCTTGGGTGTAGCACTGTTGATAGGCGGGATCCACTAGCTTGAGAACGATATCGCCGAGTCGGCACGACAGATAGTCTTTGCACCAGTCCAGGATCACCAGGACTCCGCCGGGCCTTAAAATCCGTCGCATCTCGTCCAAAACTGCTTCGGGTGCATCAAAATAGTGAAAAGCGCTGGCAGATACAATCACATCAAAGCTGTGATCAGAAAATGGCAACGCTGAGGCGCTAGCAGCACGAAAGACAACGTTCGGGTAGGCTTGGCATTTTCGCCGGGCGATCTCCAACATCTTCGGTGAAATATCTACGCCGGTGATTTGCTGCTTTGGATGTTTGCTCAGGATCAGTTTTTCAAACTCTCCAGTTCCACACCCGATATCTAGCACTACCGCTTCGGGAGAAATTGCCGCCCAACCGTCTAAAAAGGAGAGCGTCTTGGCGATGTACGTACTCCATCGTTGATCATAGCGCTGAGCCATTTCGTCATATCGCTCCCGAATAACCTTTTCACTCATGCTGGTTTTTCTGGGGCAAGGGGCTGCGACCGCAAGATTACACGCTGCGCCAAACATCACCAAGGGGGGAAGCCCTTATGAAAGCTGCGAGGATGTGGAACACTGGTTTGCTTTTAGTTCCGCCCAGTGTGGCATCTGGAGCCTCCGAACACAGAGTTCGAAATTCGGTTTCTGACGAACCGAAGAAGTCGTCAAAAAAGAAGAGGGTTTTGAGGCAGCGAGGTGTTTTACAGTATATATGGACGACGATGAGCTGAGGAAAAACTTAGCGTCGTGGAAGGTGCAGCCGCAAATCCTCTCGTTTCTGATCCGCTTTTGCACCATCATGTCCCCTGATTTCCAGCGCGATGTTGGGCAGAAACTCGTGGGCTGTGAGGCGCGATCATCCAAATCCGCTCTGATCCCGGTCACCGTGAGGCGGTAGGGATGAACACCGACCCGGATGCCGTGTTAATGCTCCGCTTGAAAAACGGCGAAGATGCGGTTCTAAACACGCTAATGACTCGTTGGCAGCAGCCGCTCGTTACATTCATTTACCGATATATTGGTCACGAGTCTGATGCACTTGATCTCGCTCAGGAAGCGTTTGTACATGTGTACCAGACGCGCCACCGCTACAGAGTTCAAGCGAAGTTTTCCACTTGGCTCTTTGCCATCGCTGGTAATCTTTGCCGGAATTACTTGCGTCGGCGGCAGCACCGTGGAGAGTCAATTCCCGAACCTTGGGACACAGAAGACGCAGAGCTCGCCGAATTACTCCGGAGCCCGGATGATTCCCCCGATCAGGCAATTACCAGGTCCGAATCGAGTGCGATCGTTAAAGAGGCAATCGGCAAGCTGCCGCAGAATCTGAAGCTCGTTATCCTGCTCTACGAATACGAAGGCCTTTCCTACGAGGAGGTCTCGTCCATCTTGCGATGCAGTGTTAAGGCGGTTGAAATGAAGCTCTATCGTGCCAGGAAATTGCTTCGGGAAGGGTTATTGCGGAGCGACGTTCGCTGACCTCCAGAAGCGCTGGCTCCACAGTGATTTGATGCGAATAGACGTTTCGGAAGATTTGTTTCGGGGGTTTTCCGCGTCAACCTTGTCTTACTTTATGGAAGACTAGCGGGGAAGTCAGCCACGGCGCGGCTTACTCGATGGGCCGCGCGCACTGCTTACACTCTCAGGATAGCGCAGCAAGCTCGTGCATGGGCCAGAAAATGTCAGGCTGTGGGATGATGCGCAACATGTGTTCAGGAGGCGGCAGCTGACATTCTTTTCCACAGCTATCGACCTCCGGATCGGACACTGGCACTTACGGCCCCTGCCACAAATGCTATAAATCCCATGGTGGTATCGTTCACTTGCGCAGTAATATGATGGCACCCGAGAAGAAAAGGAGATGCGGTCAGCCAGAGTCCGATGAAGGCCGTTACCCAGCTCATCCAAAATCGATGCCGGGGATGAACGTACCGTAGCCCGACCAACAGCAGCAGTAACAGGCCAGCAATTGTTTCGTTCC
>DASTDH010000382.1:0-5653 GCA_035710445.1 Chthoniobacterales bacterium | reverse complement strand
ACTTGGATGGTTGTGGAAGCGATACCAGAGCGGCTGGATCCCAAGAGAAAGATGTTTGGCGATCTGGATCGTCTAGCGCCAGAAGATGCGATCCTTGCCAGCAATTCGTCGTCCTATCCAACCAGTCAGTTCATCGACGCCGTCTCGCGCCCTGGCCGAGTAGTCAACACCCACTACTACAGGCCGCCTGATGTGAATGTCGTCGAGGTGATGTCCTGTGGAAAGACAACCGACGAGGTGATCGCCCACTTGTTCGAACGGCTGCCCGCTTACGGATTTCTGCCCTTTCACGTCGTTAAGGAAAGCGTGGGATTTATCTATAACCGGATATGGGCTGCGATAAAGCGCGAGGCTCTGGCCGTGGTGGCCGAGGGCGTTTCAACGCCTGAGGTCGTCGACCAACTTTTTCAAAGCGTCCTCGGTTCGCATAGCGGACCGTTCCGAATAATGGACAAAGTCGGCCTCGATGTGGTGCTGGACATTGAAGAGCATTACGCAGCCATCCGTCCAGGCATTCCTGTTGAACCGCGCCAGTTGCTCAGGCGGTATATCGAGCAGGGCCGTTTGGGAATAAAGAGCGGTAAAGGATTCTATTCCGACTATGAGGCGCCGATCCGATGAAAGTGATGGATGGCACTAATCGAAGGTCTCGAGGGGCCGAGAAAGCCGCTGTTGCACACCAGCGGCTCCAGCGTCATCGCGGACAAGGCACGCGAGCGACTATGCATCGAACCATGCGTTTCGGTTTCTCCTGGAGAGTCATGACGCCAGTCATGACAGAATGAACCTCGATGAACGTTGGGCTTGTTGGATCCAGGCTTCGATTGCGGTTGGAGCCGTCGACCGGTTTTTCCTGCCGGCAATTCAGGGTTGGGCGGCTGGGTTGCGAAATCCTTCTTGAGGACTCAAAACATTCAATAGCCTTGGTTAGAAAGCGAGAGAGTCGGTTGAGGAAAGCGCTCTGGTTACCCGCCGCTTCACTCTCTTTTAGCAAAGAGGTAGTCGGAACCCATGCCCTTCTGACGCGCTCGCTTTTTGGCGACGGTATTCTGCGTACGTTGCTTCCGCTCGTTTCTCTAGCGAAACCGACTTCTGCTCCTTTGCGATGCGGATGGCTACGGAGAACGAAGCGTTAATCTGGGTCTCGTCGGCACCAGTGGCCGCGAGAAACACGCCGCGCAGCCGGTGCAGTTCGGCACACCACCAGCGCTCTTCAGATCTTTCGACCGCTCCTTCCGCCTCCCTTATTGCCTCAAGAGCTTCGTTAGTATGATCCGCAAAGTACAAAGCTTCAGCCTTTAGTGCCAGAAAATATGGCATGCGCAGCATCGCCCCGGTAGCTCGATAGTCCCGTATTCCGTCCTCGATCCACGAGATGCCTTCTGCTGTGTCACCGGAAGCGCTGCGTGCCCAACCGCGGAAAATCTCCCCTGCAGGCAGCCAAAATGCAAAATTCTGACGCGTCGACAGCTCAATCAAATCCGATGCCAAGCGTGCCATTTCCGCAGGATTACCTTCGAGGTGACCGAGTATCACCGCCCCAAAAAGTAGTGAAAAGGCTAACGCGTGCATATCATTCAGCTCTTTCGCCAGCGAAATGGCTTCTGCCATGGTCGCGTGGCAGTGGGCGGTCTCACCGAAATGCCAATCGGATAGGGCTTCAAACACGAGACAATGGACGGAGGGCGCGATGAACTCTTCGACCGGAGACTGTATGCCTTCCGAACGCCAGATCTGGAGACCACATATCGCGTATTGTCGCGCGGCCTGGAAATCGCCCAGAAAGTACAGCGTGACAGCCAAAGCGCGGCATGCTCCAATCATTAGCGCAGGGTCGTGCTGCTCCTGCGCCAGTGAATACACTCGCTTGGCAATCTGCATCGTTGCACTCATTTTCTCGGTGACGAGAGAAAATACCCACTGACCTATCAGTCCGGAATACAGGAGCAGGGGACGATTAAGAGAATGACACAGGGGCTCCGCGTGCTCGTAACAAATTCGCGCCTCCGGTGCTCCCAACCCTCGCGTGAGCGTTAGATATAACCCCGCCTGCATGAGGATGAAGAGCTGATCTTCGGCGGTGAGACTTTGAGCCTTGACGCTCGATTGCGCAAGCGAACCCCAGCGTCCGTGTTCGAAGAAATGAGCCAAAGCCGAGAGCAGTGCCCCTCTGGCTCCTAGGACCTTAGCAGCGAAGGACGCATTCCCCCGCTGGATCCTGGGAAGGTAAACTTCATGCAGCGCTTCGCGATATAAATCGGCGTTGCAGCCGCAAATTACCGCCAAGAAAAGTGGCTCCATCTCCCTAAAGCTTTCCGGCAACTGCGGCGCAAGCGCTCGATAATAGTTAAAGAGCCGCTGATTGCATTCCTTCCAAGCCTCGGTTCGTTGATTCCGAAGCTGTTCCCCAAAGTATTCACGGACTAGAGGATGGGTGTCGAGATGTCCAGGATTATGTGGATCTTCGCCGGCGAGGAGTCTTGCTCTTCTGAGTCGGCCGAGAATCCTTCGCCACTCGACCGGTCTCAAATTCGTTAATGACTCTGTAAGGCCTGGGATAGCAGGCGATTTCAGCAGCGTGGCGAGCGCCTTTTCGTCAGCGGGCCGATCAAATAGACCTAACATGCGGAGAACTGACAGTTCAGGACCCTCGCCAAACCAGCCCTGGTAGGATTCCATGACCTTTCGGGCATGGTCTCCCTGTCGTACGTCGTGAACGAGACGCGCTGATACTTCTTCGCGACAACGAATATCTCCATTATAAGCATCTGCCAGATAGCTACCCAGAAGCGTTAGAGCGAGACAATGGCCGCTGAACTCGTGGCTGGCACTTCGCAGCTCGGCCTCATGCCCTTTAACGCCCAGCGTTCGGAGTAGCTTCGCGCCAGCGTCGCTGGAGAGTTGCTCCAGCTCACGGCACAGGGTTGAGGCGCCCTCGTGATCTGCTATATCAGCGACCGGCGTCCGCGTGGTGATGACGCAAAGCCCGGCATTGAAAGCGGCGAGCTCGCGCAAAAGCGCCTGGAGGGAAGGTTCACGCAACCGTCCTTCTTGTGAACCAGGCGGATTTTGGAGCGGCTCCAGACCGTCCAGAACGAGTAACGTTCGACGATGCGCGATGAGCTTCGCTAATCTCTCGCCCTTCTCCCAAGCCGTTCCGATCCGCGGATCTGGATCTCCAAACCAATTGAGAGCTGCGTCAAGAAATTCATCGGCGGACGAAGTGCCTCCACTTGTCCCCTGCCTGTAGAAAGACCACCCAAAAACGAGCTGCGCAGAACGATGCCGTTCAGCAGCCATCCGCGCCAGCCAATGGTTAACGAGCGTGGACTTGCCGACGCCAGCCCAGGCAACGATTGTCACGACATTTACCTGCTGGTTGGCCCATGCTGCGTCCAGGAAAGCAATATCTTCCTCTCGACCAAAAACTTGGCTTCCTGTAACGGGTAATCGTGCTACTGAGATTTTCTTCGGTCCCAGTCTTGCTGGTGGCTTGCGAGTTCCGACATGCGAAGCGCCAGAGGGCGTCTTCTGCAGGCTCTGACGAGTGATTTTACGCCGTGCGTCGATAGCGCCTGTTATCGTGGGTATCGCATTCAGAACTTCAGCCGGGCTCTGAAAGCGCTGACCGGGATCCTTCTCGAGGAGCACCTCAACCAGGACAACGACCGGCTGTGGAACCGCTTCGAGCAGGTCGAGTGGTAGCGGTGCGTGCTGATGCTGATACATCACCTCAGCCGGGGAGCCCCTGAACACTGGACGGCCGGTCAACATCTCCCAGAGCACGACGCCCAATGAGTAGAGGTCCGAGCGGATGTCCACGCCAACTCCGGCAAACTGCTCCGGACTAGCGAACTCCGGTGTACCAGCAAAAGCTCCGGGAGTTGAAATCGCAGCTTCAGCAGGCGCGTCGGCTGCGGGCTTTGCCAGGCCAAGGTCAATGATTTTGGCTGTTACAGTGCTCCCCTCCTCGATACTTACCATGATGTTGCTTGGTTTGATGTCCCGATGAACGAGCTTCTGCTTGTGGACCGCAGCCAAACCGGCAGCGACCTGCGTCGCAATTTCCAGCGCCAACTTTACCTCAAGTCGGCCTGAGCGCCTGATGACGGCGTCAAGTGTCTCGCCCTCGACAAACTCCATCGCATAAAAGTAACTGCTACCGGTTCTGCCCAGGTGTAACACCGAGGCCACGTTCGGATGACGGACGCTGGCCGCCGCACGCGCCTCCCGCAAAAAGCGAAGCCGCACTGACTCGTCACCGAGATATTGCTCGCTGATGACTTTTAATGCCACGGCGCACCGCAGGTCGACATCGACGGCCTTGTAAGTGACGCCCATTGCACCGCGACCCAACTCAATCGGTGTCCCGTCGTCGCCCTTCACCAGCTCATAATGCTCAAAGCGGTGCGTTACTGGTTCCGGCGTGGGCTTGACCGCGTCTTCCGAAGGAGACTGGCCAGATTCAAGTTCCCCCTCGACAGCCTTGCGAAGCAAACACACTGGGCAGAATTCCATCGCTCCAGAAAACTCGCTGCCGCAGTCCGGGCAGGTGCGTCGGGGCTCCGTACTCATGGAGCTAACCGTCCTCCGGACGCGACAAGAGCCTCGCAAAGCGCATGGACCTCGTCCTCGATCTCTGACGGATCTGACACCGTGCGGGCAATCTCCTCGCGTAAGATTGAGCTATACCGTTTACGTAACCGGTGGATAAGAGTTTTGACTGCTCCCAAACCGACACCCAGTGCCTTTGCGACCTCTTCGTACGATGGCGAGCCATCGCCGGAGGTTCCAAGGAAAACCTTCAGAGATTCGAATACCGATACTTTTCCTTGGGCGGCGTATTCCTCGCGCAAGAGCGCCATCGCTCGGTCAAGTAAGGTTAGTGCCCAGCGGGCGTCGAAGATTTTCTCCGCCGTTAGATACCCTACCGGCTCCAGCCGGTAGCGACTCTCGGCGTCTTCAAAATCAAGAGAAACAAATTCGCGGTTACCGCCTCTTTTGAGGCAGCGCGCCCGGTATGCCTCGACGGAAAGGTAGTTCTGAAAAGAGGCCAACAAAAACGAGCGAAACTTGCCTTTGAGCCGGTCAACCGCCGTAAGCGCCCGGTGTTCTAACAGGTGCAAGAAAAAACCTTGGGTTAGGTCTTGGGCGTCGTCTGGCGAATGCCCGCGCCGCCGGGCAAAAGCGTAAAGTGGGTACCAATAAGACCGGCACAGTTCGGCTAAAGCCGCCGGCCCCCCTTGCACCTGGCTTTGCGCGGCCCGCATAACAATGGTCCAGCGCGTGGTGTGAAAACTCGCCGCACCCTCCGCTGGCGGACTCTGTTCCCGCTTCACAAAGAATCGCGTGTTTCACTGATAGTAGCTCACTAAGTCACGTTGCGGAACAAAATTCCAAGCGATCGCAAAGGTCCTGAAACTCGAAAGACGCAATCCATTTGTAAACGGGTGATGACTACGAGCTCCACCTGGACGGCCCTGGGAAACCCGGCTTTCAGAAGACTCTGGATTGCCACGGTGATCTCCGGAACCTGCGAGGCCGCCCACAATAGCGCAGCGACCTGGATGATGAACGTAGTCACGGGCTCGCCGTTCTTGATTTCGCTCATGGCGACTGCGGCATCGCTCCCTTTCTTTTTGTTCACCCTGCC
>DASTDH010000381.1:0-3792 GCA_035710445.1 Chthoniobacterales bacterium | reverse complement strand
ATTCGCCCACGACTATCGCTACTTCCCTGATCCAGATCTGTTGCCGGTGCAGACAGACGTTTTCATGCAAGAGGTCCGTGATGCACTTCCGGAGCTGCCGTGGGAGAAACGGGCGCGTTTCGTCCGGCAATATGAGATTAGCAACTACGACGCCGGTGTTCTTGCCGATGACCTGGCTCTCTCGCGCTATTTCGAAGCCGCAGCCAAGGAAGCAAAGAAGCCGAAGTCGATCGCCAACTACGTTTTGAATGACTTGTTGAGCGCTTTGGGAGCCGCGTCAAAGTCGATCGATGAGTGTCCCATTGCTCCGGGCCATCTCCAGGCTTTGGCCAATCTGGTGGAAGAGGGGAAAATCAACAGTAAGCAAGCCAAGGAAGTATTTGCCGAAATGTTCAACTCCGGGTCTGCTCCCGCCGATATTGTGGCAGCCAAAGGTTTGAAACAAGAAAGTGATTTGGGAGCAATTGAGACGATCTGCCGAGAGGTGATCCAGGCTAACCCAAAATCAGTGGACGATTATCGTGCAGGAAAAGCGGCGGCTATCAACTTTTTGAAAGGCCAGGTCATGAAAGCTTCCAAAGGAAAAGCTAATCCTAACCTGGTAAACGAAACGCTCGAGCGACTCTTGCGGTGAGGACTTGTCCCGGAGAGACTCAGTGATAGAAGCCCAGTACGAAGTACTGGGTTGGCGTTTTTAAAGAATTCGTCGTCCCCAAGGGACAGGATTTGAGCATTACCGAATCGAAAAGTCCGACAGGTCCCGGATGCATCCGGGACGCGCATGGTGGTGGCTCCCGAATCGCTACCGAAAGACGCTGCTCAGTGCACCGCAGTTTTCTACCGCACCTCCCAGCGCTGAGACTACTTCAATGTTCGCTTGCTGCCGCTTGGACCCGGCCATCCAGCTCCTTCAACACCCAATCGTCCACGTTCGGGAGAAGGCGATCTTTCAATTTAGCCCGAAAATGGAGTTGATCGGCTGCAGCCTTGGCCTTGCTCAAAGAGTCGGCGGACCCTTGAGCTCGGGCGAGCTGCACCAATTCATCAGCGTAGCTGGAGGAATTGAAGCCCTCCGCAATCTTTGGCAGTAGGTCCAACCAAAGTTTTTCATCGTGTTGCGCATGCAAGTCGTCCAAATGGTTTTTCGTAAATTGCCAGGCCAGTTCGGCATGCTCGCCGTCCACGGCAACCGCGGAAAACGCGGCCTTGGATTCTGCCGGAGACATGGTGATAGCCAATTGCAGTGTGCGGCTTGCCAGATCCGGATCGAGCGCGACTTCGAGCGCGTGATAATAATCTTGTTTGGCTTCCAGCAGAGGGGCCTGCTGGGCAGACTGATGCAACTCGTCGTAGATGGCCGGCGAGCTATAGCGTCCGACCACTTCGGTCACCGCTCCGCGCAGATCGGGCGACAACTCCTTCTGTCCTTTTCGCGACTCTTCAAACCGCCGGAATGCTTCATCGATTACCGA
The DNA here is from genome assembly GCA_035710445.1 of Chthoniobacterales bacterium. Classification (GTDB taxonomy): domain Bacteria; phylum Verrucomicrobiota; class Verrucomicrobiia; order Chthoniobacterales; family JAFAMB01; genus DASTDH01. The sequence goes on along the minus strand of DASTDH010000381.1, from coordinate 2,320 downwards.
CCGATCGCCGAAAGCGCCGAGCGTCTGAATCAAATCGGTACGGAGCAGTCTGGTCGCTAATTCCTCATCCGGTTTAGCCTCCCATCCGATCCGATGGAAGAGTGGCCCGAGTAAAGTGCAAACATATGTCTGAAAAGTCGCTCTTCCGGATTGTCCGCTTTCCAACCGATCGATCACCGTAAGCGCGCGGATTACATTGTGCCAGACGCTGTAGCTGGATTCTGATTGCAACCGATCCAGCAATGCCAGGTAGGAAGTGACCGGTGTGCGGTTCGACATCACCATCGCCCAGGTATCGGACACGAAGTCGACCCGCTCTTCTTCGCTCAGCTGATTCCAGTCTCGACCGAGCCGGCTCAGCAACTCGGGGTCATACCAGACACGATAGAACCCGAAGCTGTCCGCGTTGGCATTGAGCGCTCCGTCGCACCCTGGAAAATCGAAATTCTCGGTGATCTTCTCCAGCAGCGCATATCGCGGCCGATGCGGATCTGCGGTCGAGAGAATGCCGATAGGAACGATCCAGGGCTGGCTGACACTTTCGTTCGGTTCGAATGAGAAACGAGACTGTTCCAACGTGATAACCCGATTCTGGTTCAGGCACTCGGCAGTAACCTTGACCAAAGGAAACCCGGATTGCTCGGTCCAGGTCGAGGCTAGCTTTGTCACCGAGCGGCCACTGCTCTTCTCCAGCGCGTTCCAAAGATTAATGGCATTCGCGTTCGAGAACTGGTTCTCTTTCAGATACAAGCGGATCCCGTCCCGGAACGCGTCATCTCCGAGAAATCCCTCGAGCATGCGTATGAAATATTGCCCCTTCCAATAAGTAATATCATCGAAGGCTTCACGCGCTTCTTCCTCGCCGTTGATCGGTTGCCGGATCGGATGGGTGTTTTCTTGCGCATCCCGAAACAGTGCGCGCTCGCGATCTTCGCAAGCCCGAAGCCAACCGCGCCATTGCGGGTACAGGTGATCCTCAGCCTTTCGTTCCATCCAGGTGGCAAAGCTTTCACTCAGCCAAAGGTCATCCCACCAGCCAACCGTCACGAGATCACCGAACCATTGGTGCGCAATTTCGTGGGCCAAGACGATGAAAGCCCGTTCTTGAGTCGCGCTCGCGCTATTCCCCGGATCGAATAACAACCGGTTTTCGTTACAGGTGATCGCTCCCCAGTTTTCCATGGCGCCTCCGGAATTTACCGGCAGTGCAATCTGGTCGAGTTTTGGTAACGGATAGTTGATGCCGAAGTAGTCGCTGTAGTACTCAAGCAGTTTCTTCGTGTTCTCGAGTGCAAATTCGCCAAATTCTTTTTTTCCAGGCGTGGTAAGGATGCGCAGCCTGATGCCGACAACCTGATCCTCAAGCCACTCTAATTTGCCGCAGACCAAGGCGACGAGGTAACTGGCCATCGGCGGAGTCTGTCCGAAAATCACTACCTTTTGATCGTCGCCAAACGCCTGTTCGGCGACGACCGGCATGTTGGAAACGGCCGTATTCTTCTTCAGGGTCTTGACCGATAACTGGAACGTTGCCCGAAAAGAGGGCTCGTCCCAACAAGGAAAAGCTCGACGGGCGTCCGCCGGCTCAAACTGGGTCGCGAGTAACGATTCTGCTTTGCCACGAAGATCATAAGATTGTGCGAATAAACCACGCGAACTGCTGCTGATTTTGCTCCGAAACGAGAAAGAAAGCGTGTAACTTCCCGGTTGCAGCGATTTCGAAGTTGTAAATCGGACAACCTGGTTGGTGGCATCAAACTGTGGTTTCAGCTCTTCGCGCGAAGATCCGTGTGCGAGGGAAGCATTCCAGATCTCGGTTTCAACTGTGTTTAAAACAATTTGGCTGGAGGGTTTGAGTACTTCTATCTCTACTCCCTCCGCACCCTCCGTCGACATCTGCTCGAGATCGGGTTCCAAATGGACGACGTAGTGCCGGGGAACTACGGTCTTCGGGAGCTTTCCCGGCCCATTTTCAAAGACGAATTTCTCCTCGGCATTGGCTCCGAACGTCCCCAGGATCAGTAGGAGGTGCGTCAACGGAATTCGCATGAGGAAGGAGCGGCACGGAAATTACGGGTAATCCCCACCTGAACCAAGGGAAATTCTTGAGGGCAGGAGTTAGAGGAAGGTCGTGGCGTGTAGCCTGGTTATCAACATTAAGTGGAGGCTCTCAATCAAGTCGCTATTTACCTTTCGTTTTTCTAGTGTGCGATTCTTGCACGATTCTAGCTGCTGGCTCCTGAGCGATGGTATGGTGCCCCGACCAGAATTGAGTAAGCGCGATAAACTTGTTCAAGGGCAACCAGGAGTGCCAACTCAT
>DASTDH010000380.1:0-9248 GCA_035710445.1 Chthoniobacterales bacterium | reverse complement strand
ATGGAGCCTAGGGGAGTCGAACCCCTGACCTCCTCAATGCCATTGAGGCGCTCTACCAAGTGAGCTAAGACCCCGGAATGAGCGGAAACGGACTCTAGCGCGTTTTGTCCGGATGAAAAGGGATTTCTTGGGAGCGGATTTTGGGAACAGCTGCGCGACAGCCGATGAGCTGAGATGGAGTAGCACATCACATCAATGGATCACCGTCGATCGATCCAAGTTAGGACTTTTGTCATTATCGGAACAGATCCATATTCGGCCGTATGAAATCCCCTCGCATCGGTTTTGTCGGTGTTGGTCGCATGGGCGCGAACATGGCACGACGACTCAAGGAAGTTGGCTATGTCGTCTCAACCGTTTTTGACACAAACCAGAGGATTGCAACGGAACTGGCCGCTGAACTTGGTTGTTCGGGAGCGAAGTCCGTTGCTGAGGTGAGCCGTGATGCCGAAGCGATTTTTACGGTGGTTACGGATGATGCCGCGATGCGAGCCATCTATTTCGGGCCTGATAATCTCTTCACTCACGCCGCCGGGCGATTGTTCGTAAACTGCGCTACCATCAGTCCGGCGGTGCACCGGGAGGTTGCGCACAAGGGTGCGGGATTAGGCGCCAAGGTTCTGGAAGCGCCGATGGCTTCGAGTGTTACTCACGCTCGAGAAGGTAAACTATTCATGATGCTGGCCGGTACACCGGAGGCGGTGGCAACTGCCGAGCCAATTCTCAAGGATTTGACCATAAAGACCCGCTACATCGGAGAGGCAGGAAAAGCGGCCGAGCTGAAAGCTTTGGTGAATATGGTAATGAATATTAATACCGCCGGCCTGGCTGAAGGGCTCGGGTTGGCTGATTCGCTCGGGCTTGATCTCCGTGTTGTGTCAGAAGTCTTTTCCCAGACCGGCGCTAACTCCAGGGTTCTCGAGACGGATGGGCCCGATATGTTAGATCGCGAACACAGCACTTTCTTTTCCGCTGCGCATGCGGCCAAGGACAGCGGGATTGCATTAGCGCTGGCCCAACAACAAGGCTTGCATCTCCCGCTCTTAGCCGCTTCGAAGGCGCAATATGACCAGATGATCCGAGTTGGATTGGGCGAGATAGATAAATCCGGAGTTTCCGAATTAACATTTCGTTCTCGGCGGCCGTTGTTGCCGAAGTAGGCAGAAAACGCGACTTGCGAAATGCGGATTAGGGAATAGACCGGGCCAAATCAAAAAATGCAGACGCGATAGGCCTTCCCATTTCGCAATCCGCATTTCGCGTTTCACATTTTCTGCCCGCTCAGCTCAAAAACTCAATTAGCCAACCGAATTGAGCCGGCAGCGGTATCTTCTTGGGACCGAGCTTATTGTGCAACAGTGCGGTCAACCATTCGCGGGAGGTATGGATGTCTTGGCCATTTATTTCGATCGATCGAAGATCTCCAGTTTTGATTAGGTTGAAATGGCTAAGCTCGAGATCCAATACTTCGCTCTCACCGTTAAGCCGAACGCTGCAGGCCGCACATTGGTCCAGGGTGTTAACTCTCAACTCGAGAATTTCGCCGTAGGGCTTCAGCTCTTCATTCATGATCTGCTTGAGCCGAGCGCTCACAATACGGTCCTTTGACTCATTCAAAGTCTTGCCGACAGGAAGAGAGCGCAGGAGATTACTTAAGCGCATGCCTTACTCAATAATCGTCCAACTCTCTGGAGTGTCGATTTGATCTTTTCTATGGATCCCTCGTCAGTCACCGGCAGATTCAGAACCAAGAATAGCGGACACCGGTTCTATCGCCAGTGGAGCTCAGCTTCTCCATCAAAAGGGACGATCCTGATCACCCACGGGTTGGGGGAACACTCTGGACGCTATGTACACGTTGGCGATTTTTTTGCTCGCGCGGGGCTCACCGCCTTCGCCTTCGATCTACGCGGTCACGGCTCGAGTGATGGAAGACCGGTTTTTGTCGGACGTTATCAGGATTACCTGGACGATCTTGAGTCGGCGATTACCTATCTGGAGCGGCCTGAGCCGCTTATTCTGTTTGGTCACAGTCTGGGCGGCCAGCTTGTTCTGGCTTATGCGCAATCGGCGAAAAATCCGCCGGCCGGATACATCGCTGCTTCGCCTTGGTTAAGCCTGTCACGGCCCCCGTCAATTTGGATAGAGGAAATCGCCCGGATGCTGAATCTCGTATTTCCATCGTGGCGCTTTCCGACCGGGATCGGACCAGGCGACACTAGCCGTGATCAGGCCCTGCTCGATAGCTTTCCCGATCTGGACAAGGGACATCAGTTTATCACTGCGCGGACTTATTTTGAGATTATCAAAATGAGCCGGCAACTGATGGCACGTCCCTTAGCGAACGCGCCGGTATTACTAACCCACGGCCAAGCGGATGCGGTGACTTCAATCGACGCAACTCGAGCCTATTTCGAGAAACTGATTGCGCCGAGCAAAGCGTTTATTGGTTACCCGGAGGGAAGACACGAGCTCCACAACGATTTGATTCGCGCGACTGTACTCAACGATTATCTGGATTGGATACAGAAGAAGTGCGGATTGCGGAATGCGGATTGCGAAATGTGAATACTGAAAGGCGGCCTATTCCGCATTTCGCGATCCGCTATCCGCATTTCATTCGAACCGTATTCCCTGCGCTAGCGGCAAGTCCGAGGAATAATTAATCACGCTGGTTTGGCGGCGCATATAGTTGCGCCAAGCATCGCTTCCGCTTTCTCGGCCGCCTCCGGTATCTTTTTCGCCGCCGAAAGCACCCCCAATCTCCGCTCCGCTTGTGCCGAGGTTCACATTCGCGAGCCCGCAATCGCTTCCGATCGCTGACAGGAAGGTCTCGGTCTCCTGAATATCGTTGGAGAAAATTGCAGAACTGAGCCCCTGGGGGACGCCGTTTTGCATTGCGATAGCTTCCTCCAAACGATCGTACGTCAATACGTAAAGGATCGGTGCAAATGTTTCATTCTGAACAACCGGCCAGTCGTTTTGGGCTTCCACAATGCAAGGGCGAACATACTGACCTCCAGGGTACTCCGGGCCGGTTAGCCGTTCTCCGCCGAATCGCACCTTTCCGCCCTGGGCGCGAACTTGGGCGAGCGCCTGGCCCATCGACTGAACCGCCATTTCATCGACGAGTGGACCCATCAATGTGGACGGCTCAAGTGGATTTCCGATCTTTACGCTTTGGTAGGCGGTTTCCAGCGAATCCAACAGCGGCTCGCGAACAGAGCGATGCACAATCAATCGACGAGTACTGGTACAGCGTTGGCCGGCTGTTCCCACCGCGCCGAAAAGCAACGCTCGCCTGGCCATCTCCAGACTAGCCGATGGAGTGACGATGACTGCATTGTTGCCGCCAAGTTCAAGTAGTGATTTGCCCAGACGCTGAGCAACGGTTTGCGCAACTTGCTTGCCCATTCGTACCGACCCAGTAGCAGACAAAAGTGCAATCCGGCGATCGTTTGCCAGCCAAGCACCTGTCTCCCGCCCTCCGACCACCAACGAAAAAATCGCCGGGTCTTCGCCTGCCTCTGCGCAGACAGCTGCTGCGATTTTGGTGCAGGCGATTGCCGTAAATGGCGTTTTCTCCGACGGCTTCCAAATTACGGAGTCCCCGCAGACGACCGCTAGAGCAGCGTTCCACGACCAAACCGCAACCGGAAAGTTAAAGGCCGAAATTATCCCGACAATACCTAGCGGCTGCCACTGCTCGAACATCCGGTGACCTGGCCGTTCGGAAGCGATCGTTAAGCCGTGCAATTGGCGCGAAAGACCGTTAGCGAAATCGCAGATATCAATCATTTCTTGAACCTCTCCTTCGCCTTCCGCGATGATTTTACCGGCCTCCAGTGAAACCAGACGTCCCAGGAACGGTTTCAACTCGCGCAGCTTGACGCCGAGTCGACGGATCAGCTCGCCGCGCCGAGGCGCAGGAACCAGACGCCATTTCTCGAAAGCGCTCTGCGCCGCCTTCGCTGTTCGATCGTAATCTTCAATTGTCGCTTGTCGCACCGACCCCAAAATGGATCCATCGATCGGACAACGTTTTTCCAGGAACGGACCGTTTCCGGACCATTGGCCGGCGAAGGCTCCGCTCTCTTGCTCTTGGAGTTGGAGGCGCGCAAAAAGGTCGGCCCGCACGGTTTGAACGTTGGTAGAGTCGATATCGGTCACAAGTTGGCAGTTAGAGGTTAGCAGTTGCGGCGCGTTCCGCTCGTTCGGGCTGGCTTCTTTCCGATATGAGCAACCGTCGATCGTCCTCTCCGGGGCGAATTGCTTCTCTTTGAACGCCGTCGATTCGTGTCCATTACGTGGTTACGTTGAACTTCGGAATCAAAGTTTCTGCCTGCCCATATACTCGGCCGCCCCATTCGGTTTCGAAAAACTGAGTCAGACTAATTGATTCCTGGCGAACAAAGCCAAGCGGCAATTGCTTTTTTGCAAATAACTCGAGCACGCCAACCAGGCCGGCGGCGGTCGATAATTGGATCGCAGAGAGCGGTTGTCCGCCGATGGTACTGGAATAGATCTTTCTGACGAAACTGCGTTGCAACAAATTGCCGCCGTCCGATCCGACGGAATTGACGTAGACCACCACAACGTCATTAAATGTGAGCGGCACTTCCTGGTCGAATATCTGGGTCAAGACCTCCTGCTTCTGACTGAGATTGAGATCGAACAGCAGAAATTTCATGAGGTCGCGATGACCCGGATAACGGAGAGTTTTATAATTCAATTCGGCAACGGTGCCCTCGAAGGTTTCGCACATTGTTGCCGCGCCTCCGGAAGTATTAAAAGCTTCGTACTCAACCCCGTCGATAGTGAGACGTTCTACTCCATCGAGGGGAGTTGTGAGGATTCGTCGTCCTTGGGTCAGCGCGTCGCCGAAGTGACAATATTCGTTGATTAGTCCGGCCGTGCTCCAGCTCAGATAATACTTCATCTGATTACTAGCCGATAGCGGCAAGGCTCCAACTCGCATCTCGACAGAACGAATCGTCTTAAACGAGTTCGCGATTCCACTGGCAATAATATTGATTGCGCCGGGAGCCAGGCCACACTGCGGCATGAAGGTGGCCCGGCTACTCTTGCTCAGATCACGAACATAATCAGTGGTTTCGACATCTTCAGTCAGATCGAAGTAGGAGGTTTCATGCCGGGCGCACACCTCCGCGATCGTCCTATTCAGGTAATAGGGCGCAGCGCTCACCACGGCGTCGCAATCGACTACGAACGATTCGAGCTCAGCTGACCGGGCTACGTCGAGCTGTCTGAACTCGGCTTTCTTTAAATCCGTGATCCCTTCCAGCGGACGACTATCTCCGAGCCTGACTCGGTCACAGAAACCGCAAGTCTCCAGTAGGGTCGCAATCGACCCGCCAATTTTCCCAGCTCCAACGACTCCCACGTGCATAGTGGCTCTCCACTAGGAGTGACCAGCCGAGGCTAACGTTCTCGGATCAGTCGCTTCGATTATCACGCTCACTGATTTCTGATTGAATCCCTTGAAACCTCCCTTGCGTTGGAGATTCTCAAGATGACTGCCGACCGCGCCTTCACGACGAAAAGTCTCAGCCTGTTCGGCGTTAATTAACCCGCTGTCGAGCAGGCGCTGAACACGTTTTGGATCCACCGGCCAGCGCTCCCCTTCAGTAAACGCTTGCTTGAGAAACTCGAAATCGGAAAACGGTTTCATGGTGGCGACACCTTCCCCAGCCAGCTGGTCACGCAGGGTTCCGAACTCGAATCGGGCCTCCAGGTGGTGCATGCCGGCTTGAAGAAAACTGTCGCCGTGCAATCCACACCAGAGCCCGACGGTACGAAGACGCGGAGCTTCCGGCAATGTCTGCTGCGAAAAATCGATTTCGGTTTCTTCCGGCATCAGGTCGACGTCGGCGAAAACCGTTATACCGCTCGGATAGTGTTCCAGAATCTGTGCACCCCACCCTGCCTCCGAGCCGGCATAGTATCGCTCGCGTTTGGTGAAGCCGAAATTGAGAAGGAATCGGATCAGATCGGCAAAGAATGGTCGAGAGCAGCGGAACGTGTGATGATCATGATTACCCCAGCCGAGACCGAGCCGGTCCTGGCGTCTCCTTTGGATCTGCGCTGCACGATTCCGTCTTTCCCAATACCGGCGTTCCTCGGCAAAGAAGAGTTCGCAGGCGACGTCTGGCCCGACGAGCTCGATCGCTCTGCTCTGCAGCTCGAAGGCGAGCTTGATCCCGTCAGAATCGTTCGCATGATCCCGCTTGCGAGTCCGCCAAAGCTCTTGAACCGCGATAATCGAAGTAGTGAGTCCGGGAACTGGTTCGCTGGAAACGAAGTGTCGCCACCCCAGCCGTTCAACCGCTAGAAGCTCAAGGCCGTTTTCGACCGCAATAGTCGCACGGCGTAACCGGCTTCCAAACCGATCGCGTATTTCGGTACCCAAATCATGTGCAGCGATAAAGTCGATCAAGGATTCTGTTCGAATCGCTAAGCGCATTGGGATGCCATTCCGGCTACCGCCGTGCATCACCAGAACGCGCGGCAACATGGCTTGGGGATGAAACCAGACTTCCGTTCCAGCCGGCGCCTTCACTTCTGCGGGAAAGAATCCAACTTCACGCAATTGGAAAAGTTCCGCGTTGCCGATGCTCAGATGATCGATCCATTCAAACAAGTCGGTGCCCGACTCTTGAAGGAGACGATCGGAGAGCCGGCCGGCCCCGGAATGATGCTGCAGAAAAGCGTGGATCCATTTGCGCAACAATTCCTCGGCGGGAAATGCGAGCGGCCAATCAAAGGTTGTCGGTCGATCAGGATGCACTTCGGTCATAATGGTAAACTCCGGCTGAAATCGTCAATAGACAAGCATACCGGGCTGAGAATCGCCTAATATAATATTAATCATAAAAGGGCAATATCGAAAAATTAATAAGCAGATGACCTAATTATCTTTTAAAATATAAAACATTTGAAGTGCCGAGCAGCAATCCTGATACGGGCCGGATATTCCCCTAAATCCTAAGGAGAAGTATGAGATGTGTTGACCGTTGCTCCCCCAGGTGTAGCTTTCGCTCGTTATGGCCTCCAACACCTATGCTCATCCCGAATCTTTGGTCAGCTCCGATTGGCTAGCCGAGCATCTCAAAGATCCCGCAGTTCGCGTGATTGAAAGTAATGAAGACGTTTTGCTTTATGATACCGGGCACATCCCCGGCGCCGTACATGTCGATTGGCGGAAAGATCTGAATGATCAATTAATTCGCGATTACCTTACCCCCGAAGCGTTCGCCAAACTCGCGGAAAGCATCGGCATTACGCCAGAGACCACGGTCATATTTTACGGTGACAAATCCAATTGGTGGGCAGCCTACGCCTTGTGGGTCTTTTCTTTGTTTGGTCACAAGGATCTTCGTCTTCTGAATGGTGGCCGGGACAAGTGGAAGGCCGAGGGTCGCGAGTTGACCAAAGAAAAGCCTCAGTATCCCAGAGCCACTTACCCGGTGCCACCCGGGCGCCGCGACGCCGAGATTCGCGCGTTTGCTCCAGAAGCTCTCAACCAAAGCAAAGCCCATAAACCGCTGATCGACGTTCGCTCGCCGGGAGAGTTCAAGGGTGAAATCACCCATATGCCGGAGTACCCTCAGGAAGGAGTTTTGCGTGGAGGCCACATTCCGGGTGCTAAGAGCGTTCCCTGGAAGACCGCAGCCAACGACGACGGGACGTTCAAGTCTCCGGAAGAACTGCGCAAGATCTACGTCGACAACTTGGGCTTTAACGAATCCGATCATACAATCGTTTATTGCCGTATCGGTGAACGCTCGAGTCATACCTGGTTTGTGTTGACCAAGCTCCTCGGATTCGCCGACGTAAAGAACTACGACGGATCGTGGACGGAATGGGGCAATGCAGTTCGGGTTCCCATTGAGAAGCCGTAGCGGTCTGGCGAGATGGCCGGTGGCGTTTCAGCAGATCAGCAGACGACTGTTTGGCTTCGCGTATACTCCCACGGGGTCGCTGTTCAATTATGAATTGCAGTGACCTCGATGAGTTGGGATCTATAGGTATTGTGGAGACTAGCTCAACCTATCCTTCCGGCCTGCAGTCAATCATTGATCTCTTTGTATCCCTCCCGGACGAAGAGAAGCGCGAGACCCTGATCTCTTACGCCGAGCAATCGACGAAGTGGGCGCCGCGTGAAGAGGACACATTTGAATTGGAAGATGTCAGGAAGGATGAGGAATGCACGGATACAGTCGGAGTCTTTCTGAATGTGGATGCGGATAAACATGTGAAGTTCCGCGTTTCACTTGGCCCGCAGGTCCAAACCTTGACGCGGGCGATGACTTCAATTCTATGCCGGGGACTCCAGGGTGCGACAATCGAGGAAGTAATGGATCTCCCGAGCGACTTTGTGCCCAAGATCATTGGAGCCGATCTGGTTAGAGTACGAAGTCACACCGTCTATTATGTCCTGACGCGGATGAAGGGCATTTTGTCTGTCTATATCAATCGTAAACGCGCGCAGGCATAGCCGGCCGCGCCGTAGGCCTTGCTTGTGCTTTCCAAAGTGCCGGACCGCCAGTGGTGGGTAGGGTTCTGCGTCCGAGAAATCGCTGATCGCCATACTGTGTCGCGCCGGGCCAACCGGACGAGCCGGAGCTGGTCCCTATCGGTTATTGCGCTTTGTACTCTCATCGGGTTTGTTGGTTGTTCGAGAAAACCGGAGCCATGCCGGACTGCGATTCGATCACAGGAACGTTCTCCGAATGGTCAATTCAAGGCGGTGGTTTATCTCCGCAAGTGTCCAGATGAAGTTTTGTTTACGACCAATGTTTCGATTTTGCCGATCGATCAATCTGTGCCCGACGATACCGGGAACACGGTGGTTTGTCCGGATGCGCTTGCTATTCGGGTGAGGTGGCAGAGCAATAACCAATTAACCGTCTTAAGCTTCAGCGATCTATCCAAAGCGACGAGGCATAAACAGGTCGGGAATGTGAGTATTGACTACCCGGCGGTAGCCAATCCCGACCTCTTTAAGCCACCAAACGAGGAATCGAACTCTACGCCGACACCTTGATTTCGGAGCGACCTAAAGAATCTATAGCGATGACGCGATCGATTGAAGACCCTTCCACTCAGTTCGATAGGCTCAACATCCGACCGTTTCAGACGGACGATCTGAATGACGTGATCCGCCTCTGGCGCTCCTGTAATTTGATTCGTCCTTGGAACGATCCGAGCAAAGACATTGCGCGTAA
>DASTDH010000379.1:0-13138 GCA_035710445.1 Chthoniobacterales bacterium | reverse complement strand
GAACTTGGGCAACGGGTGCGGGAGACTCGGCGGGTTTTTGTTTGGTTCGGCCAATCCTGTTACGATATGTGTCTATGATATCGCGCGCAGAACAACGGACGGTGTGGATTAACGCATACAATGCAGCAATGACGGGTCTTTTAAGTGCCAAAGCGGCTCATATGGAAAGTTACACGGAAAATGTTAGTGTGATCACAGAGCAGTGCAAAGCGTTCGCAGATCAGGCGCTAAAGGACGTGGCAGCGTTCGCAAGTGATATGCTCGAGTGATAGAGACTCGGCGTCGAAAATCGACGCGCTAAGATGCCCTCTGGCGCGTGGGCTAGGGCTTGCCTCTTGAGGCGTTTGTCCGAAGTGCGGAGCGAGCGGACCAAAGAGGAAAGCGAGCTAGATAATCCCTCGTTCCTTCATTTTAAGTCTCACGATTTCACCCATTGCGTGAGCGATCATCTCAATATCCTTGTGCTCCATCCGGACCACAGTCAGGCCCTCAAGCGCCCTTAGTTCGTCTTCCTTGAGTGAATCGAGCGCAGCCTCGAAAGCTTTTCGTCGTTCGGGTTTCATCGCCATGGCCCATGCTTCTATCAGCTTTGAGGCGCTGATTCTACATCGTTCTTCGAGAGGCGGCCGGATGTTCGCGTCCGCTCTGTGACTCCTTGGTGTTGACGGAGCGAGCATCGTCTTTGCGTCGTCGATCTATTCGGCCGCGTTCTGGCAAGATTAATCGAAATTATGGCGACCATTGAGATTGAGATCTACAATATGAGTCTATGATCGCCCGCGAAGAACGAGAGGAAGTGTGGACTGACGCATACAACGCAGCATTGACGGGTCTTTTAGCCGCCAAAGCAGGTGGTATGGAAAGGTACACAGCAAACAACGTCAGCGTAATTACGGACCAGTGCAAAGCGCTTGCAGATCAGGCGCTAAAGGACGCAGATGGATTCAAGGGGTGATGCGCTCGGTACGGCAAGCAAAGAATGAGCCTGCCGGGAAACTGGCGGGTTTCTGTTCTAGTAATCGCCCGCTATTCCACAATCCATGCAATAAAGTCGTCCCCTTTCCGTACGGGGTCACCAAGGGGCGGCAGTTGGTTGAATAGTATCGTTTCAACCCTTTTTTCGGTCGGTCCCCAGCCCTCGTTCATGATCCTCTTTTGAACAAGATCGGACGCGAATTTAATCATAGCCGCATCCCTCACATCAACGCGGTTCTTCTTAGCGGGTTCTAAGATCTCTATAATCACTGCCAGAGAGCGGCTCGCTGGCATCCTTTCTATGGGCATATGTTCGGTAAAAAATACCTTTTTATAACTACTATCCTTGCTCGGCATTCCAACATCACAACAGACTGCGGATGTATCCGCAATCTTTAGAATGGGTGATACGGCAGGCCAAATTTTAGCGGCACTATTCCGGCACCACATCCGACAATCGGAAACCACCGAAACGAACTCGGGCTCCGGGTGCGCCTGCTCGTTTGATGAGGCTTCCGCTATCATGACCCTGTCCGGAAAGCACGCACCCGCGTATTCTAGTCCGAGGAGCTGCCCGGAGCCCGGACGTCGATGAGTTCGCACTCTTCCTGCAACCAGTTGCGGATGACTGGAGGAATTCCCGGAGTAGAACTGTAAAGCTGATTCATTTTTGAGAGCCAATCCGCGATGATGGGATCATCGGAGATCCAGCCGTTCGGATTAAACTCTACTGTTGATCCATCTCGGTGCCGCCACTTGAAGCAAAAATTCACAGGACCCAATTCGGAGCAAATTGCGTGCGAGGATGCCCAAGTGGCACCAAGGCGCTCGAGGCTGACGCGCCCTGACGCCTGAAGTGGGTGAATGCTTCGGCTTTTAGTTCCAGGGTGCAGCGTGCGTGTCCCTCTAGGGAAAGAACTGGCAAGATTAATCGAAAATATAGTGATTATGTCTAAATCATCGACACGTTCAGCCGATTAAATGGCCAGAAGGTGCGGCCTGCCAGTATGGGAACCGCATTTTTTACTTAAGCCAGCACCATTCCAAGTCCGCCGAGAGAGAAGACTCGGCGGGCTCTTTTGTTCTTCACAAACTGCGAGCAGCAGTTCGATACATGCTCCCATAATCGGGGCGCCGCCGGCGATCGGAAGATCACCAAATCCTCAGTCCGGCATCTCGGCATACCTTCGTAGCCTTGGCCTCTGCCTCTAATTCAAAAGGGGCGTTCTGATAGCCGTACGTAGCAAGCTGTTGGATGTATTCGCGTAGAAAGCCTTCCGTGCCGAGTCGCTCATATTGCTCTACGTGTACGAACTCGTGCGCCAGAAGTCTCAGGTCGTTTACGCAATCCGATCGAACAATAACAGCATGCATTGCCGTTAGGCCGCCAGTATCAGGAGTGAGAAGGCCAACTTGTTGCGCCACTTCCCTAACGCGTGGATGAGCGGGTTGAGGAATCTGGGGCACCGACAGAATGCGGATGTCTTCCGGTCAAGCCACGCCAACCTTTTGGGCTAGATCGCACTCGAGTGGATTCAGCATTCGACCGGACTCGTTTGCCTGCTTGTTTAGCCCTGTAATCCAACTCACAACATGCGGAAAGAGCTTGGGGAGTTCGTTCATCGGCAAAAAGGACATGGTGCTCTGACTGTACAAGAAACCCACCAGCAATGCGAGAGTGGTCACTATCTTCGGCATCACCGAGAACGAACTAGTGGCTACGGGTGCGGATTTGGATATGCACGGCAACCACGTAATCGCTTGGTCTGCAGGTTACAGTCGAGGACGATGATATATCCTTGTCCGTCATCGATGCTGATGTTCGCCGACGCCGGGGAACCGCCTTCGAAAAGAAGAGCTTTCAATCCCGGTGATCTGCCAGTTTAATGACCGGTCCAGAAAGTTTGATGGCGCGTCTACAACCTGCGTTCGAAACCAAGCTTCGATCTCTGCGTATGAGCCCGGAATCTTGGGCATCACTCGACTCGCTCCGTAACCAAGCCACGAGATGCTCCAAAAGAACAGAGCGGCCAACATGATTAGGACGACAAGCCACTGGAGCCATCGAGGTGTGTATTCGTACACATAGTCCCCGATTCGAATCGCTATATTGATTGGAAGAATGACGCATACCAGCCATCCGATGAATTCTAAAATTCCTCGAGTGCGAGGATTCTTCGTAAAATTGAAGGGGTTGGTCTCTTTTGCGGACATAGGTTCCCGCCTTTCACGCGAAGCATACAAAATCCGAGCAGGTGCGCGAGTTTCGTGAAACCCGCCTCGATCGCACGCTGTGCCGGCTGGGGCTTACCCCTAAGCACCTATGGTGTTGAGCTTTTCGAGTTCCGATCTGACGTTGTCGAGGGAAAATACCTCGACTGGATATTTAGTGGCACGTAGCTCAGATTCCACTGATCTTTTATCTGCGTCCGAAGTAACGAAGATCCAGATCTGCAGCCGACCAAGAATGTTTTCGACCAGCTGAGATTGCGTCGCCGATATAATTCCAGCTGTTACCCGTTGACTAAGGCTTGCTCGGCGTTCGTTGAGAATTGCTGTAAGCATATTGATTCGCCACACGACGACTTCAGGCCGAAAGCCGTAAAGTTTCCCAGAAACATATGCTGCATGCCCGTGAAATCGTTTAGGAGATTGAAGCCTAGAGGCGAGCCGATTTGAAACAAGTCACGATCCCCGGGCGTGTTGATCGGTGTCACGATAGCTTTCTTACTGAGCAGGAACACTCCAATTCCTTGGTCGGTCGGTAATGGCTGAGGTTCGTCTTGCTGCGTCTCCCTAATTGCCAATTCGATCGCATCGGTAGCGAGGCGCTGAAAGTCGACATCATTGTATTTGACGGTGTCCAACCCAGCGACGTTGAACGGCAGCCTCTGAGAGGCTCGCTGGAACGGAATGACGTACTTGTTGAACCCAAGCATCAAGCCGTACTCCATGTTAACGTTCGCGTTTGGAATCTCGCGTCCATCTAATTCCTCGTTGTTAATCAGGACGACGCAGAACTGCGAAGTGATGATCTTCGAGCAGATCTTGGCACAGAATGCGTTCTGTCCGGGCGCGAGCGAGCCTCCAGCCTCAACAGGTTGAATTCCCCGGTCCTCCAAGAGATGCCTGAGGATATCCATCTCTAGGGGACTCTCTTTGAATCCGTAGGCTATGAAGCAGGTACGTGTCGACGAGAAAACAAAGTCGCAGCGCGGCAAGCCAACAACGCAGATCTGGTTACGGCGAATGGTTTTGTCCATTACTCGTACGATTCTGCTGCTTTTCGCATTCGGGAACAAGCCAAACACCCTCGGAAATCCTGCTATGGGCCCGCTCTAACCTAGTGCGCGTCGGTTGGGGCTTCCGGCGATTCCTTTCTGGCACAAGCGAAAACCGTATAGGGTGATACGCTGGGGTGTGACGCTTTTGGCCGCAAATCATCGCGCAAGGCGCACTAAACGCGCATGAATTCGGGGTGATCTCCCCTCGGGGCTCTATGAAGTAAGGGGCTATAAGGGCTAATAAACCATCCGTCCCAAATCTTCCGAACAAGTCGTCGCCGAGCCCATCGAAAACTGAGTCTATTCGACCGTCTGGAATCGTGTCTCTGGATCGGTTTTTCTCAAGAGAAAGCATACGCCTTGGCCATATTCGAATGCGCTAAGAAAAGATTGCACGCACTAACATGGTAGCGCCAAGTGCGGTTGTCGCGCGGTTTTCGGCCAAATAATTTCTGATCGACGCAGGCCAAGACGCGGATGGGAAGATAGGCCAAGACGCCAATGAGCCAGAAGCCAGAATTCAGGATACTTGGATCATAACACAACGCGCGAACTGAAAAGGGGTCAGTCAAAAGTCGGTCAACAGATTTTCTTCTTCTCCGCGTTTTGGCGTGAACGCGCCGAGCCTTGAGCGGCGGTCGACAGGGGGCTAATCTCGCGAGCATGGATTTCATTTTTCGCCATGCCAATCTTCCAGACGGCCGTTCGAATGTTGATATTGGGATCGCCGGCGACCGCATTGTAGCGGTCGAGCCGGACCTCAAGGCCGGAGCTTCTATGGAGATAGATGCTGTTGGCCGGCTGGTTTCTCCGCCCTTTGTCGATGCCCATTTTCATTTGGATGCAGCTCTATCGCTTGGGCTACCACGACTGAATCAGTCCGGCACCCTGTTGGAAGGGATTTCTCTATGGGGTGAATTAAAGCCACACCTCACGGCCGATGCGGTGATCAAACGCGCACTCGCTTATTGCGACATCGCTGTCGCCCAGGGTTTGCTGGCGATCAGGAGTCATGTCGACGTGTGCGACAACCGTTTGGTGGCAGTCGAAGCTCTACTCGAAGTAAAACGAAGAGTCGCATCGTACTTAGATCTTCAACTGGTCGCATTTCCTCAGGACGGCTTGTACCGGTCAGCGAGTGCGGAAGAGAATTTGCTCCGAGCGCTTGACCTTGGAGTGGAAGTGGTCGGTGGTATTCCGCACTTCGAGCGAACGACGGCCGACGGCGCGGCTTCGGTCCGTCGGCTCTGTGAAATCGCGGCCGAACGCGGTCTCCGCGTCGACCTGCATTGCGACGAATCGGACGATCCGCATTCGCGGCACATCGAAACACTGGCGGTTGAGACGCACCGTCTGGGTTTACAAGGTCGAGTCGCCGGGTCTCACCTGACGTCCATGCATTCGATGGATAACTATTACGTTTCCAAGCTGTTACCGCTGATCGCCGAAGCCGGGGTAGCGGCGATTGCGAATCCGCTAATCAATATCACCTTGCAGGGAAGACATGACACCTATCCCAAACGGCGAGGATTGACGCGTGTTCCGGAATTGATGGAAGCGGGCGTAACGGTTGCCTTTGGACACGATTGCGTGATGGATCCTTGGTACTCGTTCGGCTCCGGCGACATGCTCGAAGTGGCGCATGTTGGGTTGCACGTTGCTCATATGACCTCGCGTCAAGCAATTCAATCTTGTTATGATGCAGTGACGACACATCCGGCGAAGATACTTGGTCTGGAGCATTATGGGATCGAGCCCGGATGCTACGCCGACCTGGTATTGTTGCAGGCGGCCGATCCATTTGAAGCAATCCGTCTGAAGGCGACTCGACTTTTAGTCATGCGGCGAGGCAGGGTCCTTGCAAAGACACCGGAGAAATGGACTGTCCTCGATGTGCCCGGCCGGCCCAAGAGGGTTGAGCTGAATTTTGTGCCGGGATCGATTCAGTGACCGGTAATCAGTAGTCAGTAATCGGTAACCAGTGAGAGATCAGTCGCAATCGTCAGGCTCCTGATATGTCCTATGTGTCCTATTTATCCTAGGTGCCAAGCACCTCTCACCGATTACTGACTACCGATTACTGATTACTACTGCTTCTGCGCGTACGGCACGTGTACCTTGCGAAAAATACAGGGGTAATGCGCGACGTGAAATAGTTTGCCGGTCAGCACTTTTCGGTCGCTGGCAAGTACTCGAAAGAGAAAGACCGCGCACAGGCTGCCGAGCGGTGGAGCAATCCAGTAGAGCCACTGGTACGACCAAAACCAGCTTATCAGAGAAGGACCAAAACTGCGGGCCGGATTTAAGCTTGTTCCAGAAACCGGGGCGCCGATCCAGACGAGGACGGCCACGAGGATCCAAGTCATCAGAGGGGTCCAGCGCATCAAGCGTTGGCTGCTCAGGAACGCAAAGATCGCGAGTACGAGCACCAGCGTCATTGCAAACTCCGCCAGAAAGACAAACCAAATAGGATAGCCAGCACCTGGCGCGGTTACTCCGTCATGGACATCGGCGGCGTGCCCGCGCCATAGGATAACCAACAACCAAGCGCCGGCGATTGCCCCGATGAACTGGGCAACCAGATAGCCAGCGAAATCGTGCGGATGCATTTTGCCCCGAGCAAAAAACGCCAGCGAGACCGCGGGGTTGATGTGAGCACCGCTCAATTTTCCAAGCGGCGAGATCGCGAAGAGCGAACCGCTTCCGGCATAGATTAATCCGGTTAGCAAAAGGCGCAGACTATATGACAGGATAAGATGGGCAATCGGAAAAGCAGGACTGAAGTCCAATACACCCGCGCTGATGCCGACGAATAAATTAAAGCCGGTTCCGCAAGCCTCGGCGCCATATTCACTCCAGTTGAATTTCGGAATCATACGTCATTCTCGCCCCGCAAGCGCGTGGCTCGATTGAAATAGCAAATAGCAGATAGCGGACCGCAAATATAGAGTTTCGCGCGGCACCCTCGGTGATCGATCAGGTAGGTGTGTCGTCCGATTCGTCGGCTTGGTCATGGCTCGTCACATCGAGCCAAATAGTGCGCCGACCATGTGTCTCTATTGCGGTCAGCGATTTGCGATTTCATTCGCGCCACGGGCGAGGCAGAGGAATTAAACGCAAACTGTTTGCAAAAACCAGCAGTCCTGCTTCAATCCCTTTGCACTGCCGCAACGATGGACCTCCGCCCAAGAAAGCATTCAGCATTTTATGCCGGCCTGACGCCTCTACTGGCGGTCTCGATTTTCTGGGCGTTAACCCTCACCGTTTGTCCCCAGCTTCATGAATGGGTACACCCGGACGCCGATCACGACGATCACGATTGTGCGGTCACCCTGTTCGCAAGCGGCGGCATCGACTTTGCCGCGATTGACCTGGTTGATGTTGGGAAGCCCGCTTACCGGACTCTGGTCGACGTTCTCCAGCTTGATTCACAAGTCTTAGTTTCAGCTCACACTGAGCGGCTAATCCCGGGTCGTGGGCCGCCAGAAAATCGATGGCACTAAGTCGAACAGCAAAATCGTCCTCCTTCTCGTTGTCTTACTCGGCTTCGGGCGTAACGGAGTAGCGGCGCAGCCGGTCGGTTCGAGCGCAGAAAGTAGGTGGGCTCACCGATCGGCGGGTAATGAAATGGTTCACGTCGTAGCGCGTGTCAGCAACCGGTATTCAACGCCACCAGGCGCTTAGCCGCGCCACGGGCCGGTATCCAAAGGGATAAGCGGGACAAGTTGGCACCTGTCAACGGAGGCGTTGCCGGGGTGCATGGAACTGCCCACACCAGGGCGGCACCCGTTCGACTTGGCCGCAAGGTGTAAGCCCCAATCCCAGTCCTTAATACAAACTTTTCTAAAAATTGATATGTTCAACCTTAGCGATTCGTGCGCGACGACCAGAAAGAAAGTTGGCAGCACGAGTGTGTTACTCTTTTCTTTGGTCATTCTCCCTTTGATCGTATCTGGTCAGAACGCGGTTCCGGCTACATCACCGGAGGGCAGCCAAAGTTCCAGCCTGAGCCTTGACTCCATTACTGTGGTGGGCCAGCTCAACGAGGCGCGTGACCAAATCGTTCCCTATCTGGGCGCCACGAAATATTCGATCGGCCAACCTCAGATCCAGACACAGTCACAGGGCGAAAACGCCCCCTTCAACCAAGTCATTTTGCGAGCGCCTGGTGTTTCCCAGGACTCTTTCGGTCAACTGCACGTGCGCGATGAACACGCGAACCTTCAGTTCCGGATCGATGACGTTTTGATCCCGGAAGGAATCACCGGTTTTGGCCAGGAGATCGATACGCGTTTAGTCGACAACGTCAATCTGATTACCGGATCGTTGCCGGCTCAATTTGGCTTCCGCACGACCGGTATCATCGACATTCATACCAAACAGGGGGCCGCAGTGAACGGAGGCGAAGCCTCTTTCTATGGCGGTTCTCATGAGACAGTTAATCCCAGCTTCGAATTCGGAGGCGCGCAAGGTCAGTTCCATTACTTCGTCGAGGGTAGCTACGATTCGAATACTCTCGGCATTGAAAGCCCGACCAGCAGTCATCATCCGATTCACGATCAGACCAAGCAATACAAAGGCTTTGGTGATTTTTCCTATATCATTGATGACACCAGTCGGCTCAGCTTGCTGTTGAGCGGGACATATTCGGATTTCCAGATACCCAATAACCCGGAGCAGACTGCAGCGTTTGCTCTAGCCGATGCCGACCCGAAGAAGTTTGATTCGAGAAACCTGGACGAAAATCAGCATGAACAAAATCATTATCTGATTTTGGCCTACCAAAAGTCGTTCGATACGGTGAGTTTGCAGTTAGCGGCATTTACCCGCTACAGTGAGACATTGTTCACTCCCGATCCGCAGGGAGACCTGATCTTCAACGGTATCGCGAGCCGAGTGGATCGCAGCCTATTTGACAACGGAGTTCAGTTTGATGCGAGTTGGGCGGTCAATGACAGCAACGTATTTCGGGGTGGATTTCTGGTTACGGTTGAAGCCGCCCGAGCATACACGACCAACCTGGTTTTTCCGGTTGATGCCGACGGCAATCAGGCTTCGAATGTGCCGACTTCGATTACCGATAATAGTAGAAAGACCGGGCTCCTCTACGGATTTTATCTTCAGGATGAATGGAAGATCTTCGAACCGCTAACGGTCAACTTCGGTGCCCGATTCGATATCGTCGACGAATTCGCGCACGCCTATCAATTGAGCCCAAGAATTAACGTTGTCTTGCAGGCAACCAAGGGCACCACTATTCATGCGGGTTACGCGCGCTATTTCACGCCGCCTCCGCTTGAGCTAGTCCAGAACTCCGACTTAGCCAAGTTTATCGGTACAACCAACCAGGCCGCGGTCCAGCAAAGCTCCGCAGTTAAGCCGGAAAGGGCGCATTATTTTGATGCCGGCATCACTGAACAGTTTACGCGATCCCTTTCGGTTGGTGTCGATGCCTACTATAAGGAGGCCCGGGATTTGATCGACGAAGGCCAATTTGGCGCGGCTCTGATATTTTCCCCATTTAACTATGCTCACGGCAACCAATACGGAGTTGATGTGACGGCCAACTATGTTCAGGGCGGTTTCAACGCCTATGCTAACTTTTCCTTCCAGCGCGGCACGGGCAAAGAAATCACCTCAGGTCAGTTCTTGTTTGAGCCGGATGAACTCGCTTTTATCAAGAATCACTTCGTCTTTCTCGATCATGACCAGCGTTACACGGCGTCGGCCGGCGTCTCTTATACCTGTCAAGGCACCACTGTCTATAGCGACCTGCTCTATGGCAATGGTCTGCGCAGCGGGTTTGCCAATACCGATGAAGTGCCGGCTTATTACACCTTCAATGTAGGGTTGACGCATACGATTAACTTGCCGCAACTGGGCAAGATCCAGCTTCGATTTGATGTCGTGAACCTTTTTGACAAAGGGTATCAGCTTCGCACCGGCTCGGGAATTGGAGTATTTGCCCCGCAATTCGGTGCTCGGCGCGGATTCTTTGGCGGCATTTCCTGGTCTTTTTAGGGGCGGCCGGATCTGGATACGGTTCCCGGGGTTAAAAACGGAGCTCTGTCCGATTGTCCTTTAAGACAAGCGGGCGACGTCGCCATTGGGTGTAAGACCGTATGCTAGAGATAGGAACTTGACTGGGCGCGAGCGCCCAGCGAGTCGACGAACGCGTCCAGTTCGTGTTTGTCCAGCTTCGAAACTACAATGTAGTTGCAGGTCGTATTGCCCCAGGCGCAGACGTTATAGCCATTGATCAAATAGTCGCCTTTTGAGAGCAGTCCGTCCTGGGGGGGCCAACAGAACAGGTTAACAATGTTTTCGCCTTGCCGGTAGACCAGGGTCGCAACCTGACGATTCTGGATAACATCAGTGCGCCCTCCCATCAGGACGTACCCTGCAGCTTGGAGGCTGGCCAATGGTGGCTTAAAGTTAAGTCTGGTGGCGAACCAAGGTTGCAGTACCTGCTGGTCCGAGGAAACGATGTCGACTAGACGCTTTGCAGAGAGAGACTGCGCGTAGCGCGAAACCGCCTGCTCCGAAAGCTCCTTGGTGTTGTCCGGAACGAATATCGCGATGGCAGCCAGAATGAGAAACAGCGCTGCGGCGGCATAGATCCAAGGCTGGCGGAGAAATCTCAGTTCGGATCTCAGCCTTTCACGTCGGACGGTTGCCAAAACATCGGTTCTCAGCCGAGGAGGCGCGGTATAGACCGGTGCATTGGACCGAAAGAAGGACTGAAACTCCCGGTATTCTTCCATCTGGGATCGACATTCTGGACATTCGCTTAAATGCCGCTCCAGCCAGAGAGATTGATCCGGGTCGAGCTCACGATCCAAATAGAGATCGAGAAGATGGTTAGACTCTTCACAATTCATTTCTGGTAAGCCCGGCGTTGAATTTCTGCCATCGCTTGACGCAGGCGCCAGCGCGCCTCGGTCAGGCGAGATATGACTGCAGGCGCAGCTAAGTTCAAGCCGGCAGTTAACTGTCCGTAAGACCATCCTTCGATATCACGCAACACTAGAATTTCCCGAAATTCGAAAGGCAATTTCCTCAACGCCTGATGGAGCCCTCGCTTTCGCTGCTCTTGAGAGGGATCCAGCGACGGCTGATCGGATGGTACCACATCCGCCGTCATTTGAAACGAGATCGTGCTTGATTGGTTGCGGCGCGTTCGAATCCAGCCTGCGGCCGTGTTTCGAACGATGGTCAGGAGCCACACCGGAGCGTCGGTTCCGCGAAAGTCCTCAAACTCTGCCCACGCTTGAATATACGCGTCTCGAACGACGGCTTGAGCCTCCTGATCGGTTTCTACCAGCCAACGTGCGAGATTGTACGCACCGTCTAAGTGAGGCAAAAGAAGTTCTTCAAAGAGCAACTTGTTCTGTCGCATGATAAGGAGGAGTGGCGTCGCCGGTCGACTCTTCCGAGGGTTTGACGATTTTGGCGGACTTACCATTGCGAATGTCTCGTAGATTTTTTCTGATCGCAAGGGTTCGAGCTCGGACATCAGCGTTGCCTGGCCAGCCGTTGCAGAGAAACTGGCTCTCGACAGAGGAGATGCCATGCGATTCGAGTCGATCTCCAGAAGGCAATCAGTTTCGTTGCGGTTCATTTCTGGACTTCGTACCTCTCATTTCTCGTGACGTTCTGGCCAGGCAGCGCCGGTCGCAGATTAGACCGGATCCGACATTCCAAGTCGACAATCGTAACTATTGCATTTACTGCACAAATATGAGGACTGGCTGGGGTGTATTTTATTCCGAGTGCTTCGCCGGTGGAGCCACGCCTTCAGCCCTAGTCGCAGTGCTAGTGGTGTGGCGAGCGTTGGTCCGCTGGGAAAGATGGTTAACGCCATGGAGAAAGTTCGGTGGCTCTCATCTCCGACAGCGCCTCGATCAAGACCAGTGGCCGAAAGAACTCGCGGCCGTCTTGCTGCTATGCGAACTCTGAGAAAAGACCGGCGGGAGAATTGCAGTTGCGTTAGTTTCCGGACAGTTGTCCTGTTCTGGCTTACGATATGAGGCAGCAGCGGCGGCCGTTGCAAAAAAGAGGAGCGGCCTCTCCCGATGATCAGGAATTCGGTCAACGAACAACGCACACAATTCGATGATGGAAAACGGCTTGTTTCTGAGAAACCTATGGTATTTCGCGCTGCATGGCGACAAATTGAAAAGGGGAAAACTTTATCCCAAAGAGATTCTCGGCGAAAAGATCGTCTTGGGAAGGGATCGTGACGGAAACCCGTTTGCGCTGAGGGACAACTGCCCGCATCGAGGAGTGCCGCTTTCCGAAGGAACATTCGACGGGCAAACCATCCAGTGTTGCTACCACGGTTGGCGGTTCGACTGCTCTGGTACCTGCGAAGGGATTCCGGCCCTTGCGGATACCCCGCCGAATCTCAAGAACATCAAGGCCTACTCTTACCCATGTAAAGAAGTGAACAGTACAGTTTGGGTCTATTTACCAAATGGCAAGCATCGACCAGAAGCCCCCGATAATGATTTTCCGGACTTGCTAGTGCCGGCTGACAAACGGTTGCTTCACGTCGACACCATTGAGATCCCGACCAATATCGACCATGCCGTCATTGGACTGATCGATCCGGCGCACGTTACGTTCGTTCACCAAAGCTGGTTTTGGCGCAGCGCCAAATCTGCGCAACTGAAGCGAAAACACTTCGAACCGGTCGGACTGGGATTTAGAATGATGCGGCACAAGCCATCAGGCAATGCGAAAGGTTACTCGATCCTCAAACGAGCAACCTCCACGGAGATCAGTTTCCAACTGCCCGGTCACCGGTTCGAGCACATCCAAGTCGGAGCGAGCGATACAATTGTATCAATCACGTTGCTTACACCGGTCAATGAAAC
>DASTDH010000378.1:0-5665 GCA_035710445.1 Chthoniobacterales bacterium | reverse complement strand
TCGAAGATGCGTTCCCATTCGAAATCCTGCCCGCGATGAAAGAACTCAACATCGGCGGTGTCGGCATGCAGGGCCACGGCTGCAGAGGCGGAAGTGCGCAGTTATTTGGCTTGATCGCCATGGAGATGGCGCGCGTCGACTCGTCTATTGCGACATTCTTCGGTGTGCACAACGGTCTGGCGATGGGTTCTATCTACCTGGGCGGGTCGGAAGAACAAAAACAGAAATGGTTGCCACCGATGGCTCGCTGGGAAAAAATCGGCTGCTTCGGCCTGACTGAACCGCTAGTTGGATCAGGAACCTCAGGCGGAATGTTGACCACGGCCAAGCGAGATGGAGACACCTGGATCCTCAATGGTCAGAAGAAGTGGATCGGCAACGCTCCGTGGTGCGACATTTCCATTATCTGGGCTCGCGACCTAGCGGACAACCAAGTCAAAGCGTTCATCGTGGAAAACAAGACCACGCCTGGCTTCACGGTGGAGATGATCCAGAACAAAATCGCCCTCAAAGTGGTCCAGAACGGGCTGATCACACTGGAAAACTGCCGAATACCGGAAGCGAACCGTTTGCAACAGGATAAGTCGTTCCGCGACACGGCCCGCGTTCTGAAGATGACGCGCTTCATGGTTGGCTGGGAGGCGACTGGATGCGCCATGGGCGCCTACGAGAACGCGCTTAAGTATTGTCAGGAACGACTTCAGTTCGGAAAACCGATCGCCTCATTCCAGATGGTGCAAGACCTCCTCGCCAAGATGCTCGCCAACATCACAGCTTCGCAGTGCCTGCTGGTTCGCATGACCCAGTTGCAGGCGGAAGGGAAGATGACCGATGCACATGCCTCGCTTGCCAAAGCGTTCACCACTGCCAAGTGCCGCGAGACGGTCGCGTGGGCGCGAGAGCTCTTGGGCGGTAACGGCATTGCGGCCGACTACAACGTAGGCCGCTTTTTTGCCGATGCGGAAGCACTCTACTCTTACGAAGGCACCTTCCAGATACAAAACCTGATTCTCGGCAAAGCCATAACTGGCTTTAGCGCTTTCGTCTAGCGGTGTGGAACTGAACTGCGGTTTCTTATCCAACCTATCTGCCAACAACGGAAGTAGTAAAGGAGCGAAAACTCATGGCTGTTAAGCCCTCTAAATCAAACCTCAAGAAAACGGCAGCCAAAGCTTCGACGGGCCGATTGTTTTTTCTCAGTGCAAGCAGTGGCGAAGTGTTTTCCGCGAACCCCGACGGCTCGGATGTGCAAGTCATCGTGAGCGAGGGACGTCGGCTCCCCGACGGCATCGTTGTGGACCTCGAAGCCAAGCACCTCTATTGGACCAACATGGGCAATCCCACCGCCAATGATGGCTCCATCGAGCGGGCAGATTTTGACGGAAAAAATCTTACCCACATTGTTCCTCCGGGCGGAACCTTCACTCCCAAGCAACTGCAACTCGACGGGAAGAACCGGAAGCTCTACTGGTGCGATCGTGAAGGGATGCGCGTCATGCGTGCCAATCTGGATGGCTCCAAGGTCGAAACGCTGATCGATACGAGCGAAGGCGACGGACGTCCTGGGAAGGACATAAAGAAATGGTGCGTGGGAATCGCACTCGACATCGAAGCCGGCAAACTTTATTGGACTCAGAAAGGCTCGGACAATGCCGGCGAGGGACGCATCTTTCGCGCCAATCTTGAAATTCCCGAGGGCCAGACTCCAGCGAATCGCAGAGACATCGAACTCCTCTACGAGGGCCTACCCGAACCCATCGACCTCGAACTGGACCTTGCTAACCGAACAATCTACTGGACGGACCGCGGCGATCCGCCACGTGGCAACACGGTGAATCGCGCGCCCATGGATCCGGCTCAGGGAAATGGCAAGAAAGAACCTCTGATTATTTTCGATCACCTGATGGAGGGAATTGGCATCGCCTTGGATCTGAAAGGCGGCCGGATGTTTCTGACCGATTTAGGTGGATCCGTCTACAGCGCAAATCTTGACGGGTCTAACAAGAAGACCGTGCTTGCCGCGGAAGGGAACTTGACCGGTATCGTCTACGCCGAAATTCCTGCCGCGTAATAACAGACGCACCATAGACCGTAACGATTAATAAGGAGAAAAGATGAGCATGCTGGCTCCTGCTCTAAAACTGGAGAACGTCATCTACGAGAAGAAAGGGCCGATTGCCAATGTGACGCTGAACCGGCCCAAGGTCCTGAATGCACTGAACAAAGCGACGATCCACGAGCTGCGGATAGCCTTCGAAGACGCTCGTGACGATTCCGATGTTCGTGGAGTCATTCTCACGGGCGCCGGTGAGAAGGCATTTGCAGCAGGCGCCGACATCGCGGAGGTCGCCAACAACACAGCTGTAGAGGCAGAAGAGGCGACTCGCCGGGGACAGGCATTGACCGACCTCATCGAGAACCTCGGTAAGCCGGTCATTGCTGCAGTGAATGGTTTTGCTCTGGGTGGTGGGTGCGAGCTGGCGATGGCGTGCACCATCAGAATCGCGAGTGAGAGCGCGAAGTTCGGCCAGCCAGAAGTAAAGCTTGGAGTCATGCCAGGCTACGGAGGCACGCAACGTTTGCCTCGTTTGGTCGGCAGAGGCCGAGCACTCAAGCTCATTCTCTCCGGCGACATCATCGATGCAGCTGAGGCTTATCGCATTGGCCTGGTGGATGAGTTGGTGACTAACGCGCAAGTCATCGACCGTGCCGAGACTGTGCTAAAGAAGATCATCGTCAACGCTCCGCTGAGCGTGAAGTACGCGCTTGAGGCGGTAAACAAAGGGCTGGAGACGAGCATTGCCGAAGGTTTGCTCATCGAAGCTTCACTTTTCGCAGTCTGCGCCTCGACCGACGACAAGAAAGAAGGTACGTCGGCGTTCCTGGAGAAACGTGCGCCGAAGTTTCAGGGAAAGTAGAGTTTGCGCGCCACTTCGAAGTTTCAAATGACTCGCTGCCATTAGTAGAGATCGTGAAGAAGGAGATGGAAATGACAGAAGGCAATATATTTTCCGGATTGAAGGTCGTGGATTTGTCGAGCTTCATTGCCGGGCCGGGTGCTGCAACAATCTTGTCCGATTTCGGCGCCGACGTCGTCAAAGTCGAACCGCCTGAGGGAGAGCTGTGGAGAATTGGGCAGAAGATTCCTCCCCAGCCGCATTCGGAAGAGCCTTATCCCTTCCAATTAGCGAATCGAAACAAGCGCGGCGTTGCACTCAATCTGAAAGCTACGAACGCTCAGCAGGTTCTCGAGCGTTTAGCCAAGTGGGCTGACGTGTTTATTGTCAACACACCGCATTCCGCACGCAAGAAATTGAAGCTCGAATATGAGTATGTCGCGCGGTGGAATCCGCGTCTGATCTATGCCGATCTCACCGGCTTCGGGGAGAAAGGTCCGGACGCTGTGCTTCCGGGATTCGATCTCACAGCCTTCTGGGCGCGAAGCGGGTTGTTGTTCATGACGCGCGATGCTGGAGAGCCGCCGACCTGGCCGGTAGCGGGCAGCGGAGACAATGCAACTGCAGTCTGCATTTATTCCGCGATTGTGACCGCGCTCTATCGTCGTGAACGCACCGGTAGAGGATCCTACGTCACGACTTCGCTGCTCGCTGCAGGTGTCTGGTCAGCTAGCGTCTTTATCCAGGCTGCTCTAAGTGGAGCGAGCTTCTATGGGCTGCATGATCGAACTAATCCTGCAAATGCAGCCTTGAACACCTATCGCTCCTCCGATGGCACCTGGTTCGTTCTTGTAGCGACTCCGGACAAGGTACCCGCGGTTCTGAAAGCAATGGGTCGTGAGGATATCCTCACTGATCCGCGATTCTCGGAGCCTGCCAAACTTGCGCAGAACCGGCCGCAACTGACGGCAATGCTCGATGCGATCTTTGGTTCGCAGCCAATGTCGCATTGGTATGAGGTCTTCAACGACGTTCACGTGCCGTTCGGCGCCGTGCGTGACCCGCAGGAAGTGGTTAATGATCCGCAATTGCGAGCAAATGACATCGTCGTTCCGCTCGAAGGCGCTGGCGAGAAACTGACTTCGACCATCAGCAGCCCTATTCAAGTGCACGGTGTTTCGAAAGTACCTGCCAGGCGCGCGCCGCGAATCGGCGAACACAATGATGAAGTCCTGAGAGAGCTCGGTTTTGGAAATGATGAAATCGACCGTCTGCGTACTAGTGGCGCAATCCCGGGCGCTCAACCAGGCAGAAACGTGGAAGAAGCGGTTCAAGCAAGGTAGGAGTCTCGGAGCAAAACAGGCGATTGAATTGAAGCAAGCTTCTTGGAGGATCAAATGGTAAAAAGCCGAGAAATTCGAAATGTAGCGATTGTTGGGACAGGAGTCATTGGCGCGAGTTGGGCAGCTCTATACCTGGCGCGTGGCCTTAACGTTGTCGCAACAGATCCGGCGCCAAACGCCGAAGCGAATCTGCGGAGATACATCGACGCGGCGTGGAAGGACTTGACGGCCATTGGAATTTCGCCCAACGGCTCACGCGACCATCTGCGGTTTACTCCCGATCTTAAGGAAGCAGTTGCTGGCGCCGATCTAGTTCAGGAAAACGGACCTGAACGCAAGGACTTCAAAATCAAATTGTTTGCTGACATGGATGCCGCCACGCCCAAGGATTCGATCATTGCTTCGAGTTCGTCCGGGCTAACAATGAGCGTGATGCAATCGGCCTGCAAGTATCCCGAACGGTGCGTGATTGGCCACCCTTTCAATCCGCCTCACATAGTTCCTCTGGTCGAGGTCGTCGCGGGCGCGAAAACGTCAGCGGAAACGGTTGAGCGGGCCATCTCCTTCTATACCTCGATCGGCAAAAAGCCGATCCACGTCCGTAAGGAAGTGGTTGGCCATGTCGCAAACCGCCTCCAAGCGGCTCTCTATCGCGAGGTCGTCTACCTCATCGAGCAGGGCGTATTGGATGTCGCTGACTCGGACACGGCCGTGTGCTGGGGACCTGGACTGCGTTGGGGCCTCATGGGTCCAAATCTCCTGTTCCATCTTGGCGGTGGTCCAGGCGGGATTCAGCATTTCATGGAGCAGTTCACGGGACCGTTGTCGATATGGTGGAAAGATCTTGGCACGATCACTGAGTTCAGCCCCGAGGTGAAACAAACAATTATCACCGGCGTGTTGAAGGAAGCTAACGGCCGCTCGATCGCGGAACTCGAACAGGAGCGCGACGCCATGTTGCTGGAATTGCTCACGACTCGTTCGAAAGCGGAAGAAGCCGTACATGCTGGAGCACGCGCTGCGGCCGACTAAGTCAGTTTCTGTTGGATGCGATGCGGATGACAGAAAATGAGAACAGAAGGTGATCTAGGTTTACTCTCTCGACCGGGCATTGGGACTCCATCCCGGCCGAACACCCTTACTCATGAAGGCCGATTCTTGACCTTTCGGGAACTCCAAAGTCCGGCCCGCTCGGAACGCGAGGAGTCGAACTAACTGTTTAGTGGCGCAAGGAAGAACATGTCGAACAGAAACGAAATCGAAAGCCGGCGTGAAGCACCACTGCGAACCCCTACCTTGCTGAGTCCAGACAAGGTACAAAACATTACCGCCGAACTGAATGTCTTACTCGCAGATGTCTTCGGTCTGTACCTCAAGACGAAGAATTTCCACTGGCATGTGAGCGGTCCTCATTTCCGGGATTAT
>DASTDH010000377.1:0-2696 GCA_035710445.1 Chthoniobacterales bacterium | reverse complement strand
GCGAGTGAACTCCATGCTGCAGGTTAATGTGTACGCGTTGACCTACCTGACTTTCAGAGTTCTACCCGCAATGAGAAAGGCCGGGCGCGGCGCGATCCTTAATGTGAGTTCGATCGCCAGCCTCCTTCCAGTGCCGAACAGTGCAGTGTACGCCGCGACGAAAGCGTACGTAACCAGTCTCAGCGAAGCCATTCGCGCAGAGCTGCGCTCCGCCAACATCTGCGTTACGGCGTTGTGTCCCGGACCAGTCCCTACAGAATTTCTAGGTCAGGCTACGCGCGGAGCTGAACAGCAGCGTCACACCGCTCCGGAAAGTTTTGTTGTCCCGGTCAAAGAAGTCGTCCGACAAGCTTTGCGGGCGGTAGCGAAAGACCGTGCCAGGGTGATTCCGGGTGCGATCGTAAATTTGTCGATGACGGCGGTCGCCTTCCTCCCAATGTTTGTCAAACGGTTGGTGTACGACGCACGAGTGAAGCACCAACTGCTTCGCGTTCAGCGGTCTTTGGCAAATTGCGAGAAGACGGGAACTGTTTGACGCCTTACTTCTTTCCGAACCGATTCTCTCTCCCGTTGAGTAGACGCACTATGTTGCTGCGGTGACGCCAGATCGCCAATGCTGCCATCAAAACGGAAAATCCAGCCAGTAACGGAAAGTCGGGTTCGGTCTTAGCAACAATCAACGAGACCGCAACCGGCAGAGCGATCGCGGCGCTAATCGAAGCCAATGACGTAAACCGGCCGATCGCGAAAACTGCAATCCAAACCACCCCAAACGAAACAAATATCAAAGGCGGAAATAGAGCTAGAACCGTTCCGGTCAAAGTAGCAATACCTTTGCCACCTTTGAAGCCGAGCCAGACGGGGTAGTCGTGTCCTAGGACGCACGCGATTGCAGCAATGACGCTTCCGAGAACAATGTTGCCCTGGAAATATGCAGCCACTAGAGAGCCGAGTTTGACCGATAGAAATCCCTTAAGAAAGTCGCAAATAAATACGAGGTATCCCCATTTCCTGCCCATCACCCGAAGCACGTTAGCCGTTCCAATGTTCCCGCTGCCGTGCTGGCGGATATCTACTCCTTTTGCTCGCGCGATGAGATATCCCCATGGGATCGAACCGATCAAATAACTAAGGACAAAAATCAGTAACCAAGGCATACGATTACGGTTTCGGGTTTTCGGGGTCCGTCTTTTTTGCTCCTCGCGTTCCGTTAGCTTCCGGCTGATCAGACGCGCCCAAAACTTAGGATGTTCTTGGGCATCGCGCTAGGCAATCCCGAATCCGCGACTGTTGACAAAGTCACCTCAGATAGTTGGCTGCAGCTTTATCTCAGCTCGCATGACCTCGTTCTCGCGGTCAAAACTCACTGTGAAGCCGACTTTTTTAGAGACGCGCTGCATACCGTAGTTGTCGGGTAGGATGTATCCAAAAATGCGCTCAAGCCCCTCCTGTTGGCCGATATCGACG
Source organism: Chthoniobacterales bacterium (assembly GCA_035710445.1). Taxonomy (GTDB): domain Bacteria; phylum Verrucomicrobiota; class Verrucomicrobiia; order Chthoniobacterales; family JAFAMB01; genus DASTDH01. Next base: position 1,229 of record DASTDH010000377.1, on the reverse strand, counting down.
AGCAGTTCGAGAAGCTGAGTCCCGAGTCCTTGACGCTGAAACCGATCGCTGATGACAATGGCGAACTCTCCTTCGTTCACGCCGTGTACCTTCATCAGCCGGCCGACTGCGATGATCTCGTCTGCTTTCGTTTCTGGCATTTTCCGGACGGCTACGAGAGCGATCTCCCGGTCGTAGTCGTTGAAACAGATCCGGGTCAACCGTTCATGAGCCACGCGCAACTCGAGCTTGGGTAGTCCGAAGTAGCGGAAATGGACCGTTTCCTCAGATAGCGTACCGTGAAACGTTACGATTAGAGGTTCGTCTTCCGGTCTGATCGGTCGAATGTCGATGGGGGTTCCGTCCCGCAGCTTCCAGTTGCTGCAATACTGTTGGGGATAGGGCCGAATCGCCAGTGGCGGCAGATTTTCTTCCTGGATAGTCGGATCGTGCAGTACGATGCGGGCGTCCAGAGCAAGCATCTGAGCAGCGGAGACGACCAAAGGGTTAATATCGATCTCTTTGATCCATGGTTGCTCGGCGACCAAGAGACTGAACTGGACGAGCACTCTTTCCAGCTGCCCCACATTGACGGAGGGCCGGCCACGGACGCCTTTCAGAGCGGTGAAGATATGTGTTTGCTCCATCAGCCGGCGCGCTAACGTTGCATTGAGCGGAGGCAAGCCGAGTGCATAATCCTTCACCACCTCGACCAGTTGTCCACCTGAACCGAAAAGAAGAACCGGCCCAAACTGTGGATCGATGCTGCTGCCGAGAATAAGTTCATATCCGTCGCTCTGAATCATCGGTTCGACCACGACGCCGAGGAATGCTCCAGGAATTGTTCGGACCGACTTTTCGATGTCATAGTAGGCTTGGCGAATTTCAGTTTGGTCTCGGAGGTCGAGCTTTACGCCTCCGACGTCGGTCTTATGAGTGATTTTTTCTGAGAAGAGCTTTAGAACCACGCGCGACCCAAGCTTGACCGCAGCCTGAACAGCTTCCTCTGCACTTGTAGCAACGAAAGTTTTGACCGTCGGTATACTGTACGCCTCTAAAATCGCTTTCGACTCGGGCTCAGTCAGCAAAGTGCGATTAGCGCTTTGAGCGGCGCGAATGATTGTCTCGGCGCGCGCACGGCCGGCATTGTTGTCGACTTCTTGGGCGGAAAGTGCCGGAGTCTCATATAGCGCGCGCAGATTATCGCTATACCGCCACATATAACAGAAACTGCGGGCCGCTGCGTCTGG
>DASTDH010000376.1:0-4540 GCA_035710445.1 Chthoniobacterales bacterium | reverse complement strand
TTTGTTCGCCAGGCAGAGCTGTTCTTCGTCGTGGCGGCGCTTGCCGGTGTGGGATGGACACTGTCTGCTTCGGAACTCTGGGTGGCAGCGCAACGCTCGATGCCAAGCTGGGCGCGAGGGCGCATGAACGCCACAGTTATCATGATCTCGCAAGGAGCCATGGTCTTTGGGGGAGTGATCTGGAGTTCCGCTGCCGCAGTAGCTGGACCCATTCACACCTTGCTTGGGGCATCGGTGCTATTCCTGGTGAGTCTGCTTCTGGCCGGTCGGCTTTCGATCAACCTGGGAGCAGACCTCGAAGAGAAGGTCTCAGGCTTTCTATCCGGAAATATCGAGCCTGGAGAGGCAACGCCAATAGCGCCCGCGAGAGAATTGTTCGCAGCCTGAATGATTCGGAAAGAGATATGAGGAATGAACATCAAGAAAATGGAGTCCCGAGAGGTCCGCTGATTCTCCTTGTACCGGCTTCCAACTTTGTGGCGGTCATGAATCTCGATTGGCTCGACGGTACCAATCGGCCAGCCGGTTCCGCGAGAATGGAAGTCGGTCGACGACACCCTAAAGACTTTGGCGAGCTCAGTCAGAGCGCTTTTCGCGCGCGGTATATTGAACAAAGCGGGACGCTGGATAAGCTAGCAGACAGGTAGTCGGAACCTATGCCCTCTAGCGCCTCCTTTTCGATCGCGGTATTCCAAGTAGCTCACTTCGGCGCGTTTCTCTAGCGAAACAGACTTCTGCTCGCGCGCGATTCTGATGGCTGCGCAAAACGAAGCCTCAATTTCCGTTTCCTCAGCACCCATAGTCGTGAGAAACACACCGCGGAGACGGTGCAGTTCGGAAAGTAAACGCGTTGCTGAAGTCTTTCAGCCACTGCTTCCGCCTCGTTTCTTGTCTCAAGAGCTTCGGAGGTACGATTCGCCAGATGTAATGCTTCGGCCTTTAGAGCCAGGAAAAGTGGCAAGGACCGCACCGCACCGGTCGCCCGAGAGTCTCTTATCTCCTGTTCGATCCACGGAATAGCGCTACCCCGCCGATCGACCGTTCGGACATCGGATACGGCAAATGAGGACAAAACAGTCCCGGCTTCAACATCCTGCTGTCTATTCATTTTGAGCTTAACCGCTCAATGGAGGTGATTTGGGAAAAGCATGAACTACAACGCGCCAGACTTTTATGAAGCGCCTAACCGTCTACGCCAGCCGGCCGGCAGCCACGAACTTTTACCAATGATCGCGCCGGCGAATGAATTCGAGGCTTACGTTGACCTGAGCTTCGGGTTTTTAGTGTCCGGGACCGACCCCCGGCACGTACCGTCTAATGTGATTCAATCACGTCGCTTCTACCCCGCGCTACTTCGCCAACGCGCGGTGGTTCGCGGAGGTCTTTCACTAGGCCTGGTTCTAGGTCTGCTCTTCATCGGCGCCATTTGCTTTTTTTGCATGATAGGACCTCAAGGACGCTGGTGGACTCACCTCCTATCGTCAAAGGCCACTTTTCCGACAGCCGCCCGATTCATTTATTGCGGAATGTGCCGTGAAACTTGAGTCCAAGAAAGAGCTATGCGCGATTGGATAGGTTTCTAACCTAGATGGGAAGCGACTGATTTTGAAGGTTGATAATTCGGCTCGCAACCAGCCTAATGGTGCGCCAGCTCTCCACCCTCGAAGAAATCTGTGGAATCTGCGGATAATCCCTTCTCGGATCGGCGTAATTCATGGATGACTCTATCCTTGGAGTTGCGGCTCACAAGATTGCCTTGCCTGCGATCACGTGCTTCGGCGGTCCGGGACGGATCGCCCTACCTGGCAAACGCCGCCACATTCATCCGGAAAAACTGTTCCAAAGTCTGCGGAGGCGCCCCGGTCAGGCGTTCAATCGCTTCGCTCACTTTGAAGCCGTTCTCACCTTTCTTGATTCCTGAGGTCCGGAAAAAGCGCCACAGGCTGGCGAGATGCTCGAGCGCGTGGCGATTGATGCGATCTCCGACCGCTTGTGTCCAGCGTTCCTCATCGATCTCTACATATCGTATCGACCGCTTGAGGACTGCACTCAGAATGCCGACGATTTCGTTCACCGCCGGAAGCTCGCCAATCAGATCATAACGTTTCCGATCAGGCAGATCTGGAGCAACCAATAAAGCCGCCGCCACGCGGGCCACGTCCTCCGCACCTACCAGCGGTATGACCGCCCTGCCATCACCCCAGGGCAGGAAGATAGTGTCCTGATCGGTCACGGTTTTTGCGATTAACGCGCGAACATTCTCAAAGAAAGGAGGCGCATTCAAGTGTATCGCACCAACCTGCGCCCAATCGAAGATCTGATCAGCCAGTCGATGTTGCAAGTTTCGGAAGCTTGGAGCAATCGAAGTGTTTTGCAGCTGCGACAGGTTGACCACCAATTCGGTACCCGCCTCGCGTGCCGCCTGGGCGAAGATGGTAGTTGCTTCCAGTAGACCATCGTCGACCGGATAAGTGAAATAAGCTCGCTTGATCCCTTGCATCACGGAATGGACCTGATCAGGATCCAACAAATCGCCGACGACGACCTCGGCACCGAGCTGGTGGAGCGGCTGGCAACGCTCATCGAGGCGGTGAACCAGGGCGCGCACGGAAAGGCCGCGCTGAACCAATAGCTGGACGATCAGTTTGCCGGTTGAACCCTGGCGGCCGCCGGCGGCTCCGGTTACGAGGATGGGGTTAGGCATTGGCGGGTGTCGGCTCCTTTTTCGCGAAAACAGGTGGATGCTGGCAGTTGGTGATAGCGGTCAAGCAATACAATATGATAAACATCATATTAGTGTCGCTCTATATGATGATTCTCATATAGTGTCAAGTGCCAATTCCGCCTTACAGCCTGATTTGATCCGCATTGATTGCCCGGATCCCTGGCCGTATGATGCTCATCATGATGTCCTATCTGCCAACGCTTTCCCCACCTGATTATGCCATGGCCCAAAGAACATAAACGCAACACCCGAGAACGGATCGTAGGCGCCGCCGCCGCCGCATTCCGGCAGCAGGGCTTTGACCAGGTCAGTGTGGCTGATATCATGCAGCGGGCCGGTCTTACCCACGGGGGGTTCTATGCTCATTTTACCTCCAAGGACGACCTCCTGATTGAGGCATTGGCCCACGCTTCAACCCAGGTGACTAGTATGCTGGAATCGCCGCCTGCCGACCCGGCATCGGCTGACCGCCTCCTCCCCGCAGCGATGACCTATTTGAGTTCGTTTCACTTGGCCCACCCCGAACAGGGATGTCCTGTCGCTGCCCTCGGGCCCGAACTGATCCGAACCGGTCAGAAATTCCGAAACGAATTGACCGCGGAAATCCGGAGCCGCCTGAACCAACTCTATGATCTCACGTCACCGGAGCTGCCACCGAAGATCCGCCGGCAGCAAATCGCCGGTGCTTTGGCCTGTATGGTCGGTGGACTGATTCTTGCCCGTGGGTTGAAGGAATCCGAGAGGCGGAAGTTCCTCGAGGAGTGTCACAGTTTCTTGCGCGCTGCGCTGGTCGATTCCAACCCAAAGGGCGCTACTCCAAAGCGCCGGGGAACTCCCCCTTCAAAACACACAAATTCCCACCGACCCAGAAAGTCACTCTAGTCGGACTTAGAGCGTTGGTAACGAATAAGACTTATCGCAAACTCCGAAGCCGAAACAACCCTCGGAATGCGCAAGTTCCGGAAGCTATCCACAGATTACGCAGATTGCTAACGCGGATACGAAGCCGTTGACTTTAAAACATTTGATAATTTCAGTAGCTGCATGGAAGACAGCCTGGACGCCGCTCATCCAGCGTCTCACCCAAGAGCGGTCGGTTATCGAGCCGACATGGGTGGTAAACGGGGACTCAAGGATGTCAAGACCAACGACCTCCTGTTTCAAGCTTTTTAAGGTCCGGACCAGCGCTTCGCCCAGATGACCGGCGCTCCCTGTAACCAAGACTCTCATTTTTTGTGTCACTTCCCCTGCTTAGCCGGATCAATCCGGACCTTGGCCGGTGATTTTTACATGAGGAATTTCGGAATACAACGACGGTTGAATCAAGAAACTCTCCAAGAAATCTATCCTGACAATGTCCTGTGGGCAGAGGCTGGTACGTCGGACATGTGAACACTGTGCAGATCAATCACTGTCCCCCGATCAAGTCCTAACGAAAGAACACCAGCCGATATGCAAAAAATTACCCCATTCTTGTGGTCCGACAATCAAGCCGAAGAAGCAATGAATTTCTATACCTCCATCTTTAAGAACTCGAAAGTCGGCAAGATTTCTCGTTATGGCGAGGCAGGGCCCGGAACGACGGGCTCGGTCATGTCGGCGACATTCCAGCTCGAAGGACAAGAATTCATCGCGTTGAACGGAGGCCCACTCTTCACCTTCTCGCCGGCAATATCGTTCTTCGTAGACTGCGAGACGCAGGAAGAAGTCGATGAATTGTGGCAGAAGCTTTCCCAAGGCGGAGAAACACAAAGATGTGGCTGGCTCAAAGACAAGTATGGAATCTCGTGGCAGATCATTCCCTCTGCTTTAGGC
>DASTDH010000375.1:0-19329 GCA_035710445.1 Chthoniobacterales bacterium | reverse complement strand
TCTTTTTTTGCGGTTTTTCTGGTCGCTATCTCGCGGAATCGAGGTGGACTCGTCCAGTTGAGCCGATTGCGCAGAATTCAGTTTTACTCGGTCAGCGGGTTAGTTTATGTCGCCAGTCTGGTGGCAGAAGTTCTCTTGCTTTTGCCTCCGGGAAACCGTGAGGGTTTAGTTAACTTAGCTCTTAGTTTGCTAGTCAATACTTCTTTCTTAGGGCTTTTTTCTGCAATTCAAATTGCCTGGTATGTGATGATTACTGCCCGGAAAGTCCAACTTTCCTCGCCGGCTGAGCCAAATCGGGCCAGCGCGAATAAATCTTGAACCTCTATGATGAAACCAAGCGTTGAGCGATTCACCGGATTTGCGGATGTCTATGATCAGGCGCGCCCTTCACCCCCTGAGGCGATTGCCGATCTCCTGTTGCAACTCGCAAAATTGGAGATGGCTGAATGCGTCGTCGATCTCGGATCTGGCAGCGGCTTATCCATGGTGATGTGGGCTGGACGGACTCGGTCGATCATCGGGGTGGAACCGTCTCACGATATGCGGCGGGAAGCGGAACGACGTTGTTCCAGGTTGTTCCCCTCGGACGCGCTCAAGTGGACGAGCGCTAAGGCCGATGCAACCCAGATAATCCCGAATAGCGTCGATGTTGTTACTGCGTCCCAATCTTTCCATTGGATGAACCCGCAGACGACACTGGCCGAAGTGGCGCGTATTCTCCGCCCGGGAGGCGTTTTTGCGGCGATTGACTGCGACTGGCCGCCATCGGTCTTGCCGGACCTGGAGGGGGGCCTACAACCAATGCATAGCGAAAACCAATGACCCGAAATACGCAGATGTCCGACTGGCGCAGTGAAGTCGTGGCCGAAAGATCGTCACCTCGAGAACATTCGGCACAGCGGGTTTTTCCGAATCGCGCGAGAATGCACCTTTCACAAAATTGAACCGGGTAGCAGCGAGCGGCTGGTTGAGTTGGCCAGGAGTCAGGGAAGTGTAGCCGCGCTGCTCAAAGCAGGCGTGAGCGAAGAGGAAATTGGATTGCTCGAATTGAGAGAAACCGGCCAGCGTCTTTTAGGCGATCGTCAGGTACCGTGGTTCTGGAGTTATCGTGTCCGGATTGGGATCAAGTGAAAGGTGAGAGGGGGCGGCATGAAACCTATAAGACATATATGTCGTATAGGACCTATTGGGAAAAGGTGGCAACCTCTCACCTCTCACTTCTCACCGATTAGCGCCCTAGCGCTGCCGCGACCGCTGCCGCTGTTCCAGATGCATATTGAATTCGACCTGTCTGGCCTGCAACCGATCTCCGAGGGATTGGCGTTTCTCCGGGTCGGTGCATCGATCGATCGATTGCCGAAGAGAATCAATTTCCTGGAGAAGCGCAACCTCCGCCGGGACGCATCCTGCGCTGCGAAGGAGTGAGTAGCCCATCCGCTTATCTTCCGGCCAACGAAAGTATTCCTCCAGGTCCAATGGTTTGCCTTTTCCGGGAAGATGCTCCTCAAGATTTTGGGCAACCCATTCATCGATTAGCTTTTCGATGGGTGAAGGCATAAGATCACGGCAGCGAAGCGGCAGACAAATGACAGATAACAAATTCTCACTCTTCTTTGTTGGTTGTCACTTCCAATCTATCATAACAGTTCGCCATGGGCAGAGAAGGAGCACCCCCCACTACGCGGAGCCTTCGCCGCGGCCAAGCGCGATGATGTTGCCCTAACTGGGCGGAAAGGCGCGCCGAAGCTTGTGAAGGCGGCTTTCGATGCGGACTTCGCCGCCTGCAACTCTATCCTGGAACAGAAAGTTTCCCAGTGAGATAATCGACAAGGTTTAGCAATGGACTGGCTCAAATTTTCTGTCCTGGTCTTAACCGGATTATTCGCGGTTTACGAGTACGCGATCGTCAGGCGCTTTATGGTGCTGGAAAAACCGACCCAACCTGACATCGGCGGAGGAAAAGTTCGCCATCCTCTCAGTACGCTGATCTACGTTCTATTACTTGGTACTGACGTGCTTGCGACCGTGATTTACGCTCTGCGTTTTCAAAGCGGCGGAGTCGCCAACGCCACTGCCTGGGCGGCCGTTTTTAGTTTGGGCGTTTGTCTGGCAATCGCGATATGGTGGATCGTTCCGTTAGGCGACAGCCCGCCCACTGAAGATTTTCGTAACATTCCAGTACCAGTATCGCTTGAACAAACGTTGCGCGCTGTGCAGATAGCTTCGGCAATCTTCTTCTTGCTCGGTTTCGTTTGCTTGTGTGCCAGCGTAGCGTCCTCTTGTTGATCACAATATCCGGGAGCCCGAGTGGCCTGCCATCGCGGCATCAGAATCCTAAGTGCAATAAGCCGTTCAATCCAACAATGATAAGGTAGATAGCGACGATGTAGGATAACAATCGGGGCACCAGTAGAATTAAAATACCCGCTATAAGGGCCAAAACCGGTCCGATTTGAACTGCAATAACTGCTGCTAGAGTATCCATTGCTCTCCTCCGAAATTTTTGGGCGTGTTTAGCAGAACTATTCGGCCAAGACAAGCGTGCCGGATCTAAAAATGGCCAGAAACGGTTCTTGGTCGCAGCGACCCCGGTGCTCGCGCTTGCGTTTTGAGATCGGTACGTTTACCAGGAGATGCGTTCTGGCCCCCTATGAATCGAAACGCTACGACTGTTCGCCCGCTCACGCGATTGCAGTTAGGCGTCTACAGCCTGGGGGCGTTGGCCATGAACCTGGCCAATCTGGTACTCACCGAATGGTTTTACGAACGCTATGTCGTGGGAGGCGTCATCAGCACCGTAGCGTTCTCGATCATTATATTGGCGGGACGAATCACCGATGGCGTTTCCGATCCATTCCTCGCTTATTGGACCGATAATACACGAAGCCGGTGGGGTCGACGAATTCCGTTTCTGCTATTCGGCACCTTGCCTTTCGCAATTGTCTCTTTTCTGCTGTGGATACCGCCGGAAAACGCGAACGCGGTACTACGAATCAGCTATGCAACGGCTCTGGCCCAGGCTTATTTTCTACTTTATGGGTTAGTGATAACTCCGTATCTGGCGCTTCTGCCTGAAATCGCCGGATCCACCAACGATCGCCTGAACCTTACTACCGGCCAAGGCGTGGCCGCACTGGCCGGTACGCTCTGTTTCGCGTTTGCTGGATTGATTGTGCAGCATTTCGGCTTTGTTGGACTTGGCGTGATGGTAGGTCTCGCGATCTTGATCTCCTATTATCCAATTCCTCTCGTTATATCGGAGCGAGAACGCGCCGCCGGTGCGAAACCGTCCCTCAGAATGCTGTTCCAGTGGATTGGAGACGTCATTGCCAATACAACCTTTTTGCCGCTACTGATCTCCACCTCGCTCTATTGGTTCGCGCTCAATCTTCTGCTCATGCTGGTCCCGCGCTGGGTGCAGGTACAGCTGAGTCTGGAGAAAGAGGCCGTGACCTGGCTCATGTTGCCGTTCATCGCGGTTAACCTGCTTGCATTCTTTATTTTTAACTGGCTGGCTAAACGGCTCGGAAAATATCGCAGCTTCCTTTTGGTATTCGCGTTGACCGTTTTGGTGTTTGGATTGGTAGGTATTTCCGATCGGATCCAAATCGGGATTTCTCAATTTAATATTGCTCAATGCATTGTCGGACTGGCCGGGGTTCCGGTCGGCGGCTTTGGGGTCATCGCGTTCGCGCTTCTGGCCGATGTAATCGATGAAGATAGCACTCGACGTGGACTCCATCGCGAGGCGATCTTCTTCGGAGTTCAAGCCATCTTCCAAAAATCAATGATCGGTCTTTCTGCAGTGGCATTTGGATGGTTACAAACCTTTGGCTCGAATGAGAGTTTTCATGGATGCGCTTTCCTCGCCGCCGCGGTCTGTCTAGTCGGTCTATTCGTCTTTGCCCGCTTCCCGATTCGAAGTTAGGGAAAGGCTTCATGAAAATAGCCAGCGCTGGACAACGACGCGACGGTACCCGCTCCCGGAACCGCCAGAGAAAGATGGCCCCACGGGTAGCCGGCCGCGGTCTCTGGTAGCGGCGACTAGCCTGTCCGACATAGTCCGGTTTTCTCAGGTTGTCGGTTGTTTCGCCGGGACGACGTCGGATCCCGCCAGGCCAGACCTCAGACAGCAAAAGTGTTACCAATGTCCTGGGCCAAGCTCCTCCATCACCAATCACCTTACCCCCTCAGCCGTCAGTCCCTCGGCGCCAAATCGGCTAACAGCTTCTGGTAACGCGGATCTGTGCGAAGTGGCTCCCAGTATGGGTCAAGTTTCAAATCGCCGTAATAGATACCGTTTGGCGTTTTGGCCAGCGGATCCAGTATCGCAAAGGCTTCGTCGAGCTCGTCGGTCCACGCGTAAACGACAGCTAAGTTCAACAAAATACACGGGCCTGCCACTGCGTCCTTGGCAATCGGTAACATTTGGGTGGCGCGTCTCGCTTCGGCGACGGCATCGGATTTTTTTCCCAGCAGGGCATCAACCACCGCCAAAGTGCTAAGCGGATCGGCCCTGGTCGGTAACTTCTGAACGGTTTGGTTCAACTGCTCGCGCGCCTGGGCCCAGCTGGGGTCAGTATCAGGCGACTCACCTTGCAGCCGAGCAACCAAAATCGAGTAACAATCAACCGGCACCGGGAAAGTTGCATAAGTGAAGCCCCCCTCATCTTCACCATCCTCAGAGCCTTTCATCCGCTCGATCAGCTCTCTGGCTTGTTGCCAATCACGCCGAGCCAAGGCCAGACTCAGGCGCCAGGTGAGAACACCTCGGTCGTTTTCCAGCGAGGTCGGAAGCGCAGCGATCTCTGAGCTTGGCGCAGAAACGTTTGCGCTCTTTTGATAGGCGACCTCCAGCTCTTTTTCCACTCTCAAGAGGGGCTGATCAGGAGAAAGTTCGATCGCGCGATTGTACGCCTGCTCGGCGGCGGAGAACTGACGTGTCAAAAAAAACAAATTTGCCAACGATTTCATCGGCAAGGGATTGCGCGGGTCGAGCGTGCTCGATTGCGTCATTTCCTGGATGGCCTTTTCAAAATTGCCTTGCCGCCGGTCCATGTAGGCTTCCAGCACAATTGCCTCGGCGTCGCTCGGCAGACCTTTCCTGGCGATGGCTAACTGGGTCCTCGCCCGTTCATAGTCTCGATAGGCTCGATAAAGATGAGTAGCGTAGGCCAGGTGAACCTCGGGAAGATCGGGTTGCAAGCGTAGCGCGTTAGCAATTGCCGAATCGCTTAAGGCGCGACGGGCGGAGGTCGGATCATAGCCGATATAAAACAGATCGTGTGCCTCTGTGGATAAACAGTATGCGAGAGTAAACTTTGGATCGAGTTGGGTGGCTTTGTCGAGCAGATCAATGGCGTTGAGCAGCGGTTTCTCGACGTTGCCGAAGGAAGTAGTAACCCTGGCTCTTACCATTATTTCCTTGGCTTGGAGATAAAGGTCGTATGCCTCCAGGTTGTCGGTTGGCTTTGCTTCGATCCTCTTCTTCTCATCCGCCGAAAGGGTTGCCGTCAGCTTGCCCGCGATTGTCTGAGCCACTTCGCTCTGAATGGCAAAAATGTCGGTCAGGTCACGATCATAACTGTCGGCCCAGATCGTGTTGTCATTGCGGCCATCTATCAGTTCGGCGCTTACGCGCACGCGTTTTCCATCTCGCCGCACCGTTCCTTCCAGCACGTTGGCTACACCGAGAGCGCTGGCGATCTGGCGCAAATCGCGCTTGGCTTCCGGACGGTATTGCATGACGGAGGTACGGCTGATGACTTTGAGCTGAGCAATCTTCGCAAGATTGTTGAGGACTTCGTCCTGCACGCCGTCCGCAAAATAGGTATCTTCCTTGTTTGCGCTAAGGCTCTCGAAGGGTAGCACCGCGATGCTCTTCGCTGGCATTTCGATGGCAGAACGGTTTCCGCTTGGGGTAGGTGCTTTTCGGGTGCTCACTGTGGAGAGCCAGAGAGCGGTACCAATCACCAAACAAACCGCTGCTAAAGTAATACGATTAGCCCGGTTTCCTTTCTTAGCACGTGGCGAAGACGCGTTCTTGAGCCCCGAATGCGCGCTTGTTCCTGGCCCAAGTTCCGTTGGATTCGTGATTTGCTGCTGATTCTTTGCAGCGAGCAACGTTCTCACTTGTTCGGTTAGGGTCACTAGATGTCGTTGCAAGGGAGGCTGGATGGCATCCAGCCACTGAACCGTGTCGAGGAAATAACTCAGGCGATGGTTTGGCAATACTTCCTTGACCCGGAAGGGGATCACGGCGAGCCCGGAGGAAAAAGCCTTGGCCACTTCGCGATAAACATGATCGGAACCGTTCGCATGCTCCGAGAAAACCAGGATGAGCACCCGGCACGCGTCAATCCCTTGCAGGATCCCTTCGGTCCAACTGGATCCTGCTTCGATATCGCGGGGAGCTATCCAGCATTTAATGTCTTGGGACTCGAGCTGATGGCAAATCGAATCGGCTACCGCCTTATCCTTGGTGGAATGGCTGATGAAGACCCTGGGCTGCATTTAATCTTCGCGGCATCACTTTTTAGTTGAATGAGCGGCGAATGGCTTGCACAAAAAAGAAGTCAGAGGGTGAGTTACAGGATGGATCTCAGAATTATCGTGACTCGATTGAAACCGGATTTTCGCTAGATTGAATCAAACGGAAACCGCCGGAATGGTCGACGACGTTGCCACTATCGGGAATTGGAATTGCCATAATCTTCAAATCAAAAAAATTGTCTTTCCAAATCGCCTTAAAGATCGTTCATTCTCGGTCGATAAACCCGATGAGGCTAAGCGAAGAACTCGCAGTGGGTTCTTCACTCTTGGTAGAACAAAAGTTGGTGTAAAGCGCCGGGCGGGCTTTGGTTGGAGCCAGCCCGGCTTTTTTAATGCCGGCAGACTTTGAACTCTGCGCTTTGCGCCTTTCTTCACCCTGGGCTGCGTTTGGTAACCTCTTTCGCAGTAAAGGACCCCACTGATCACCGGTCACCTCCCGCTGATCGCTGTTCACGGCGCTCTTGGCGTTATTCACCGGGCCTCAATTGGTAGATCGTACCGCTGTAATCGTCAGAAATATACAACGATTTGCCGTCCGCCGACGGCTTAACGTCGACTGGCCGACCCCAGGCCCGTTGCGATTGCTCCTCGAGCCAGCCAGTGACCAAATCAATTTGGTTACCCGGCTGCTCCCGGCTCGTCCATGGAAAGATCACAACCTTGTAACCAGTCTTACGACTCCGATCCCAAGAACCGTGGTAGGCAACGGCGGCCGAGTTCCGCAGCCAGTCAGGTAATTTTGTTTCCTGTAGAAACGCCATGCCTAACGGTGCCGAGTGAGCTTGAATCCCCTTGTCGCTACGAGTGAACCGGGCCTCCGGGTATTTGCTCCAATCCGGATTATTTTCATAGTTGGGATCGAGCGGCATGTTGTCCAAACCGCTTGGGCTATCCGGGTCCGGTTCGGCGAACGGCCACCCGTAGTCGGCGCCGGACTTCACGTGAATGAATGTCTCCGGCGGGTGATCATCAATGTAACCTTCGATCCGTTTGCCGTAATCGTCAGACCCGGTTCCCTTCCAGCTTCGATGGAATGGAAAGCGAATATCATCGCTCCCATTGACGACCGCCCACAGCACGTTTGTGCCCGGCACAAAGTCGAGCCCTTCCGCATTGCGAATGCCCCGGGCAAAAAGAGTCCGGTTTGTACCGTCCAAGTTGTAGCGGTAAATTGCACATCGCACTGGATCGCTGGTGGTGTCTCTCGGGTCGGAATTGGTCGATGAAGCGATATCGACGTAGAGGTGACGATCCGGGCTGATGGCCAAGTTCTTCAATTCATGGCGATAAGAGCTGCGGAGCTCGGCTCTGCTGGTGTCAGGCAAATTTGGTACCACAACCGCTTTGCCGAGCAATGTGTGGCTGTTGGTATCGTATTGGAATCGACTGATCTCGTTGGATTCGCTGACATAGAGGTATGTTTTGCCCGCAGCAACCGTAAAGGCCATCCCGTGGGGAAGACGCAATCCGGACGCTGCAAGAATCGGTGGCCTGTTATCGTCCGGTGTCGTCGATATCCACCAGATCCGACCGGTTGACGGCTGAGAAATAAGCAGACCGCCGTCCGGAGTCGATCTGATAAAGCGAGCTTTCGAAATCCGGGCGATGACTTGAATTCGAAAACCGCGCGGTATCTGCAGATAGCGATCGCGATCAAACGGTGAGGAACGAAGCGTTGAGAGGACAGCGACTCTCTCGGAAGCCAGTTGGGTTTGTCCGAAGCTCTGCTCGGGCACATGCAGAAGAAGCCCTAAAGCAAACACCGGAGGGAAAATAGCAAGCCTGGTCATGTGGTACGGCACTTTGCGGTTGGAATAAGTCTTTCCCAATCGGGTCTACTCTAATTGACAAAGAGTAACATCTTTCGAACTGATGCCTATATGTTCTGTGCGCAACGTACGTTCGGTTTATGCGTCCTATTTTGCGTGGTCTTATCGGTGGCGTCGGCGGAAAGGCTCTGGGCCGATTCGTCGTTGGTCACGGGTCTTTGGAAGAACGAAGATGCCTCATTTCAGCTTTACGAGGAAAACGGAAAACTGAGTGCAAAGATCGTGAGCCTGCGTGAACCGCTTGCTCCGGATGGCAAACAAAAAACCGATATCCACAATCCGGATGCGAGCAAACACAGCCGTCCGATTATCGGAATGGTCTTTATGACCGGGTTTACGCCCGCCGGTTCTGGAAAATGGGATAACGGGACGATTTATGATCCGAAGAGTGGAAATACCTATTCATGCAATATGGAGTTGGAGGGCCCGAACACACTGAAAGTACGGGGCTACGTTGGAATTTCCCTGATCGGAAGAACCGAGACCTGGAAAAGAGCCGACTGATGAGTGCCGATGGTAGACGCAGCAGAAAATGGGGAACGTGAATTGCGGATTGCGGAGTAAACATGCTTGACCAAAATTGCGCGGCGATCGCCCTTACCGTTCCGCAATCTGCAATTCGCGTTCCCCATTTTCTGCTGCGTCTACTATTGACTGTTCTCAAGGGGCGCGCGGCGTTTGACCACGACGACGCCATCTCGATCGCGCAGGATCAACATGGTTTCGTTGACCGCGATAACCTCGTAAGTAGTCACGCGGCCCGGCATACCCGTCGCCTCGGTATGAGTTATCAGAATCCCGTTGCGCACCCGCCAGGTCCCGCTTAGGACGAGGGCGTTCGCGTAGCGTCCTTTGATCATTTTCGCAGATGCTCCCAGGGTGCCGTCTGGCCGATATTCCACGATGAGTTTCATTAGCCGGCCATCCAGGCTCTCTTGGCTGATCCATCCCCCGGGGATCAGACGCCGGATGGTCTCGTCCGGTAGTTTAACCGACTCGCTTGCCGCCGTGGTGACAAACGGGAGGATCAACGCGAATATGACTGACAATGCGATTTTCACGGCGGTATGAAGATCTCGACTCCCAAGGGAAGGAGAATTTATTTTTCCAATAAACGCTCCCGGTGGAAGCGCTGAGCAATGCAAGAATGGCCATATGCTCGACGGGTAGGGATTGTTGCTGACACTCACGGTCTCGTACGCGAATCCGTCCTTGATGCGCTCGGTAATGTAGATTTAATCTTGCACGCAGGCGATGTCGGCCACTCCAGGGTATTAGATCAGCTGCGTCAGTGCGCTCCGGTGGTGGCGATTCGTGGCAACGTTGATCCCGAAACTCTGTCACTACCGGCAACCGAGGTAGTCTCTGTTCGAGGCCGCCTAGTCTATTTATTGCATAGTCTTGCCGATCTGGATCTGAATCCGGTAGTGGCGGGCTTTTCCATGGTGATTTCGGGTCATTCTCATAAGCCGCTTATCCGAAGCAAGGAGGGAGTATGGTATGTGAATCCCGGAAGCATCGGACCACGTCGTTTCAAACTTCCGATTAGTTTGGCGTTGGCCGATTTCGGAGCGGAACAAATTGCTGTAAAACTCGAAGAACTTGCGGAGTGAATTCAGTAGGAATCGGCTTCGGCCGATCCATCTCCCGGAGGACGTCCCGACCGTTTGACAAGCCTTTGTCTGCCCCGCACTGTCGCAACATGCATCTTTATGAATCATGTTCCGCTTCGTGTCTTTGCCAATCTTAGTCTCGTAGTTACTCTCTTCGTCGCGTCTGTCAGCCGGGCCGAGGAAGGCTTCTGGTTGTTCAATGCTCCACCGGTAAAGCAACTACAGGAAAAGTATCACTTCACGCCGGATACAGCTTGGTTGGAGCACATTCAGAAAAGCAGCGTCCGTTTCAATGGCGAGGGTAGCGGTTCGTTTGTTTCCGCTAACGGATTGGTTATCACCAATCACCACGTTGCCGCTGATTCTTTACAAAAGTTCGGCGATGCTCAGCACAACTATCTTCGAGACGGGTTCTATGCTGCCACGCCGATCGAAGAGAAACGCTGCTACGATTTAGAACTCAATGTTTTGGAGTCAATCGAAGACGTTACCAACCGGGTTAACGCAGCCGTTCCTTCCGGCGCTCAGCCGGAAGAGGCTTTGGCAGCTCGAAGGCGAGCGATCGCCGAGATCGAACGAGAATCAACTCAAGCGACCGGATTACGCAGCGATGTGGTAACGCTTTTCGAAGGAGGTAGTTATCAACTCTACCGGTACAAACAGTACACCGACGTACGCCTGGTTTTCGCACCGGAGCAAGGAATAGCTTACTTTGGCGGTGATCCGGATAACTTCGAGTATCCGCGTTATAATCTAGATATTTGTTTGTTCCGTGTGTACGAAAACGGTCACCCGGTTCATCCGCACGATTACCTGCGTTTCAGCGCTGACGGGCCAGCCGACCATGATTTGGTCTTTGCGAGTGGGAATCCGGGGAGAACCAATCGCATGCGCGCCACCGCGGAATTGGAGGAAAAACGAGATACGGTTATACCGGCATTGCTGGCCGCGCTTTATCGAAGAGAAGTTTTGTTGACTGGTTATAGCGAGTGCTCGATCGAGAATGCGCGCCGAGCCCGCGAAGATCTGCTGTACGTACAGAATTCCAGAAAGGTCTATGACGGCGAGTTGGCCGGCTTACTCGACCCCGAAACCATGCAGCAGATCGCGGCGAGAGAAAATGCGTTGAAATCAGTGGCAGCGAAAGATCCGAGTTTTTCCAATATCGGCGAGCGCTATGCGCAAATTCGAGCTGCGATGTCCGCCAACCCTGCGAATACCATAAAGTATCTTTTCTTCGAGGATACTCATGTCAGATCCCTGGTTCTCGAGGGGATTCAAACGAAACCGCTCGCGTTTAATAGCCAGTTATTTCGGCTGGCCCGTGGTTTGTTCCGCGCGATTGAAGAACGGCAGAAACCAAACGAAAAGCGGTTACCGGAATATCGCGATTCTGCCCGGTCCGCACTAGAGGTAGCCTTGTTTTCTGAGGCGCCCATCTACGATGATTTGGAGATAACCACGCTTACGGATTCTCTCACCAGTCTGGTCTCTCATTACGGACTCAACGATCAAGTCGTCCGAGACTTGCTAAACGGAAAATCACCGCACGAACGGGCCTATGAGCTAGTAAAGGGCACGAAACTGAAGGATATCCAATTTCGACACCAAGTGTTCGATGGAGGCGTCGCCGCTCTGAGTGCGGCCGCTGATCCAATGATTGAATTTGCGCAAGCGACCGATGAAACCGCTCGCCGTGCACGCCAGGTAGTGGAGGAAGAGACCGAGATAACGAGCCAAGCTTACGCTCAAATCGCAAAGGCAAAGCTTGCGCTGCAGAGCGGGCAGTTCGCACCGGACGCGACGTTTACCTTGCGGCTCTCATATGGCATCGTTGCGGGGTACGAGCAGGAAGGCAAATCAATCCCCGCGTTCACCGATTTTGCCGGACTCTATCAGCGCGCCGAACAGAACGACAATCGGCCGCCATTTTTGTTGCCACCACGCTGGGTGGAGAAGCGCCCGGCACTGGATCCGCACATGCCGTTCAACTTTGTCAGTACAGTGGATTGTGTCGGGGGTAATAGTGGCAGCCCGGTTATTAATCGAAACGGCGAATTCGTCGGCATCCTTTTTGATGGGAACATTCAGTCCTTAAGATGGGACTATCTCTATTCGGATACACAGGCGCGCTCCGTTGCCGTCGATTCTAGGGCGATCCTGGAATCGCTGCAGAGGGTGTACCAACTTCCGGCGCTGGTAAGGGAACTGACGGCGGGAAAAATAAATTGAGAGTCGACACGGAGACAAACTCAGATTCTCGAAACCAAGGCGCGTCTGCCGTGATTAGAAATGCCTGAACTGGCTGAAGTCGAGCGTAGTCGGCGCCTTTGGGAGGTCGGGCGCAGCGCGAGGGTCTTGGAGGTGATTTTACGCAATCGAAAGTCGCGTATCTTTCGAAGCATAAATCCGGAGGAACTCGTTCAGAGCCTGAGCGGCCAACGGTTCTTCGATTCCGAAGCGCTGGGCAAACAGATGGTATTTCGGTTCGGCAATCGAGGTCAGTATTGGTTGGGACTACATTTAGGGATGACGGGCGAGCTGCGGGTCGAAAAGCCAAAGTATGCGTTCCTAAAGTATGACCATCTGGTTCTTCGTCAGTCGAAACGATCTCTCGTTTTTTCTGATCCGCGGCAATTTGGTCGAGTGCTGTTTGCTCAGAGTGAAGTTCCTCCATCGTGGTGGGCAAAGTTGCCGCCGTCGATTTTGTCCGACCAATTCAAGCGCAACTCAGTTTCAGAATTTTGCCGGCGCCGAAAAGCGACTCCGCTGAAAGCTCTGTTGTTGATGCAGGAGCGTTTTCCCGGCATTGGAAACTGGATGGCAGACGAGATTCTTTGGCGGGCGCGGCTGAATCCCAAGATTCGGGCCGGTAACCTCAGCGCATCCGGGATCAGTGCACTCTATCGTGCGACCCGGACCGTCTGCGCGAAGGCAGTCGAGGTGATGGATAAAGATTGGGAATTCCCAAAAAGCTGGTTGTTTGCGCATCGTTGGGAGGATGGAGGAAAATGCCCGCGCTGCCGAACCGACCTGCTGAGAGAGGTGATTGGTGGTCGGCGTACGTGCTGGTGTCCGAAATGCCAGCCGGCTAATGCCGGAATAACCGATAGCCAAAGAGGCTTGGAGCGACCCTGACAACGGCGGTGCATCGGCTATCGGCTATCCTTAAGAGTACCCAAGCCACTGCGGGTTCTTTGCCGTACCGTCGAAATGATTGGTGGTCTTGTAGGGCTCGTATTCGCCTTTCGCAGCGGCCGTTCGGCTACGTTGGAGCAGCGCCGATATTTCAAATTCACTGAGCGGCTTAAATGTGCGCGCTGCCTCCAATGCTTGATCCAGAATCCTCATCGAGTCGATGCCGGTGATCACCGTTGTGACCGGGAGGCTCATTGCGTAATGGAGGCAGTCGATTGGTTCAATGGTGTTGCTTCTCAACACAAATCCATCGCCCATCGATTTCATTCCGAGCACTGCAATCCCCTCCTTCAGGGCGCGAGGTAAAACTTGCTGTCCGAAGCTGCGAAAATTTCCGTCCATTACATTGAGCGGCATCTGCAGGGTATCAAAATGAAAACTATTTTGCGCGGCGATATCGAGCATTCGAAGATGAACCAACGGGTCCTTATGACCGGTGAACCCCACGTGACGAAGCTTGCCGGCTTTCTGCGCTTCAAGGACGGCGACCATTGAACCCTCCGGCCCGAAGACCGCATCCGGGTCTTCCATACGCAATATTTCATGATGTTGCAGGAGATCGAGGTGGTCGGTTTGCAAGCGTTGCAATGACTCGTCAATCTGTTTGGCGGCAGAGTCCTTGGTCCGGCCATCGATCTTTGTCATGAGGAACACCCTATCTCGGTAACCATCTTGAAGAGCCTTGCCCATGCGAATTTCGCTCGCACCCCCGTTATAGTCCCAACAGTTGTCCAAGAAGGTGATTCCTCGATCGATAGCGGATCGGATAATCTTGATGCTTTCGCTTTCATCTGCCTGATGGCCGATGTGATAGCCGCCCAGACCGACCAATGAGACTTGTTCACCCGTCTTGCCAAGCTCGCGGTAGACCATGTCTCCCTTTCGGACCTCCTTGGGCCGATATTCGTTCATATCAACCAGGGCTTTTGCGCTCTGCACAAACTCGCTCGCTGCCCATACGGTGCCGATCGACAGAGAAGTTTTTCGAATAAAGTCGCGACGTTTCATAACACTGTTTTTCCCCTTTCGCCGGCTGGGGCAGCGCCGTTACCGAGACCGAAGCCGCTTCTCCGATCCGGCAGCAACGACCGCGTACGCGTTCGTTGAACAATCCGCAAAGCGGCGCAAGCCGCGCCATATCCGTTGTCGATGTTCACCACCACGAGACCAGGTGCGCAACTGGCCAAGGCAGCATGCAACGCGGTCTGGCCGCCATTGGCCGCACCGTAACCAACCGAAGTTGGCACGGCAATCACGCAGCCGCTCACCAAACCAGCCACAACGCTCGGCAAGGCGCCGTCCATACCCGCCACGACGATGACAACGCTCATCTGTCTCAATGATTCCAGCCGGTCGAATAATCGCCAGAGTCCGGCGACACCGACATCATTGACGGTCAAGACATCGTGACCATAAAAATGCAGCGTGCGAGCTGCTTCCAAAGCGACTGAGACATCCGACGTTCCAGCTGTGATCACGGCTATCTCGGTTCCATCGCTGAGCGGTTTCACTTCACCAAAAAATGCGGTTTGCGATACCGGATCGTAGTCGAGCTCGGTGCGATATTTGTCCGGTAGGGCGTCAAAGCGTGCTACCGACAACCGGGTCAGGAGTAGGCTCATTTGCCGCTCAGTCGATTGATTCAGGATTTCCACGAGCTGTTCGACATTCTTCGATGCCGAATATACTGCTTCGCCGAACCCAATCCGGCGGGTCCGGTCGTGATCGAGATTTATCTGTCCTTTAATCATGTTGGTCCGTCAGGAAGGCGCTGCCTGTACGATACGCAGCGAAGGAGACCGGGAGCTGGATGCCGATCTGATCGAACAGCTCGGCGATGTTGTGACCGATTTCAGCGGCCGTTCCCGGAGCAAGATTGTTCAGCGCCATTCGATCGACTTCAACCACGATCGCGCGAGCCCGTAACCGGCAGCGTACGACCCGGATGCCGGCCATCTCGGTAACCACTTTTTCTGCTGCGTGGATTGTCCGGAGGGTTTCGGCTTCTATCCTGATTCCCGTTTCAACCCGGCTGGCGAGGCAAGGTGCGGCCGGCAATTCGGCCACTGAACCGAGGCCAAGATAGCGGGCCAGACCTCTGACTTCGGATTTGTTGATACCAACCTCCACATACGGATGCCGGACACCAAATGCCTCAGCTGCGATCAGACCCGGGCGGTATTCCCCCAAGTCGTCCATGTTCGTGCCGGAAACGATGAGCAACGTGGTTTGCTGCCGAATTGAACGGTAAAGGCTCGTTTTGCAGTGGAAACACCGATTGATCGGATTCGCCCGGTAATCCGCATTGTCGAACTCGCCCGCATCGAAAATTTTCAGTTTCCAGTCCTGCTTAAGAGCTAATGTCCGAACCCTGGTAGTCGCTTCCGGCGGAACCGCGGGTGAGATCGCGTGGAACATCTCACCAATACCCGACTGACTGGCCGCTGTAGCCAGGGTGATACTGTCGATGCCGCCACTCACCGCAATCGCGACAGGTTGGTTTTCGCGGAGCCAATCTCGCAACCCTTCCCAACGACCTTTGGCTAAGGCCGTCCCATCTTCTCTGGTTTCATCATTCATGATGCAATCGGGGAGTCTTCGACTTTTTCGCGATTTGTCCCTCCGTCTGTACTTCTGCGTCCAGCAAATCAGCCAGAAGCGGAGACGAAAGAGCTTGTGCTTCCGCTTTAGTTTTTAGTTCTGCGCGAGCACTGTATCCTTCCTCGGCCAACAATAGATCGTCTGCCTCGGCTTTGGCGGTTGCCCCGATTCCCGGCCGTCGCACAATTTTCACTCTTACATTGCGGCCACCGATCTGCACCGATTCAGTCTGACGTGGAAGCGCAAACGCCTCGGTGGTGCGAAACCGCAGGCCGATAGTCGTCGTTTGCTGAAAGCAGAGCGCGATAACGTCCTCTTGCTTGACCGGATCCGCGAGGATTTTTATGTGGCTGGTCTGCCTACCCTTTTTGCCTATGGCAGGTATCTGGATGACATCAAAAACCGCTGTTTCGTTCCGGATGCGCTCCAGTCCTGCAGCAAGCTCCTCGGCGGTTTGATCGTCGACCTCAAACTCGACAACCAGGAGTTCCCGATGTCCGCCTTGAGCCTGGACTTTGTGCTGGAAAGAGATCACGCGAAGAACATTGCTGATGCCAGGAAAATTCTTTGTTCCCAGACCGGCACCAGAACGCGTGAGAACGCCACTTCGCCGCTGCACTTCGTTCGGCTGACAAAGGTAGCGCACGATCGCGGCGCCGGTTGGGGTCACTCGTTCCCCTGGAATTCCGTCGTCAAATACGGTGAAACCTTCGAGCAATAGCGTGGTCGCAGGTGCAGGGATCGGTAACCGGCCATGACTAGTTTCGATTTGGCCAGAGCCAAGAGGCACCGGTGATATCGTCCACCGTTCCGCCCGAAGTGCGTCGATCAGAAAAGCGGCCGCGACGATGTCCACGATTGAATCGACGGCACCCACTTCGTGGAACGCCACATCCGCAACCGGAATACCGTGGACGCGAGCCTCGGCTTCAGCTAAAAGGCCAAAAATCCCGATCGCGCCTTGCTTGATCGTCGATGAGACGTTGGCCTGCTCAAGCAGCAGGCGGATGTCTGACCAATGCCGATGGTGGCGCCGACCTGAGCTGTCCGAATCGGTAGTATGTTGCTGATGATAAATGAGCGGCCACGATTTGATTGCCACGACGAATCTGGATCCGGTGAGGACTCCGTCGTTGACGGGTTCGATTCGACAAGAGACCAAGTCCGGCAGCTCCAGTCTGTTGACCGTCTCTAGTAGCCCAGTCGTCAATTCAGGATAGGCATGAAGAATTGCGGCGACGAACATGTCGCCGGCAATACCGCCGACTGGATCAAGATGGATCTGCATACGATCAATTACGACTACGTCATTTGTAACCCTGGAGCTGAAGCTCCGTTGGGGCTATTCCAACGCTAATAGCAAATCTGCTATTTGCCATACCATTCGGCGGTAGCCGAATGGTCAGCTGTCCCAGCGCTCGAACACTTTTTCCCGTTGGAATGCTTCGGTCGCGAAGAAAACGCCCGCCCCCGCCAAGATTAAGACTGCGCCCACACAGAACAGGAGAATGTACTGGTTGAGAAACTCCAATAGGGCGATTTGCGTTCCATAAAGGACGATTCCTGGCAGGGTCAATAAGCTGGAGAGCAAACTCCCGGTCTTTGGATCCCGCGAACGAACCGCCACAATCATTGCCAGTGAGGCATTGGCAAAGGCTGATACCGGCATCACGAGAAAAGCTTCGATCAGCGGCCGTGGCGAGAAAATAAATCGAAGCAGATCCGAATGTGTATCGATGAGCCAGGCTACACCTACGTAGATGGCCAGGTAAAGATACCCCGCCAAGAGAGGAAAGACCAGCGCTGCGAGAATCTTACCTAGAACCAAATCATGGGTCTTGACCGGTGTGACCAGAAGTGGCTCGAGGGTTTTGGCGGTTTTCTCGACCACCATTGTTTGCATGACCAACGCCGCTGAGAAGAGCATCGGCAGCATCAACAAGAGAAACACTCTGGATCGTCCGAACCACTCGGCTGCTGCGATCTCTTCGGAAGGAGACACCCGAGATGAGACCAACGGAGCGACATCACCATGAGCACGATGGGGTAGGTTCCCGAGGGCAGTGAATGAGTAAAGAAGGATGAAACTGGGTGCAAGGAAGAACCTAAGCAGAAATCGCCGCGTCCTCCGCATTTCCAACAGCTCCTTGCGTATGATGGTGAGAAGCGGGTTCACTATAGGTTAGCCGATGCTTCTGAACCTCCGCCGGCGACCGAATCAAGGAGTTCGAGATAAATTTCTTCCAGCGATTTCCGGGCCGGTTCCACCGCGTAAAGATCTGCACCAGCCTCCACCAAGGCACGCACGAGTCTGGGCGTATCTCGTTGCGGGTTTGCGAGGTTAACTCGTAACGTTGAATCGACCGTGGTCACTTGCTCTGCGTACTCGAGTCGTTCAACGATCGATAGCCATGGCCCGGCGGATTTGCTGAAGCGGATCGTCACCACGTTGCCGGACAACTCGGAGCGGATCTGCGATTGCGAACCTTCCAAGATCAACCGCGTCTTCATGATCGCGATGTAGTCGCAGACGTCCTCGGCTTCGGCCAAATTGTGGGTCGTTAGAAAAATGGTTCGGCCGCTGGCCCGAAGCGATTTGACGAAATCGCGGAAAAAACGAGCAGTCGAAGGATCAAGACCGGAAGAGGGTTCGTCCAGGAACAAGATTTCGGGCTCATGGACTAGGGCTCGCACGATCGCCGTCTTTTGGCGCATGCCCTTGGAGAAAGTTCCAACCGGCTTGTGTCGATCTTCCCAGCATTCAAGCAGTTTCAGATATTTTCCGACCTGGGATTGAGCGTTCTTTTCGGAAAGACCGTACAACCGGGCAAAAAAAATAAGGTTTTGCCACGCGGTAAGCTGCTCATACAGGCCGGGCGTTTCCGTAAGAAAGCCGATCTGGCGGCGAAGTTGGTCGAGGTTGCCGTTCAGCGGACAACCGGACACGACCGCTGTGCCAGAACTGGGCGGCAGCAGACCCGCCAACATACGCACAGTCGTGGTTTTGCCGGCGCCGTTCGGCCCAAGAAAGCCGAACACAACCGAGCTCGGGACCCTGAGAGTCAGATTTTCGACAGCAACCTTCCGCCGGAACGCGCGCGTCAGAGCCGTCGTCTCGATTGCGTACATGCGGGGTTACAGGTTGAAGGTTCGGCGTGGCGGGGTTGCCTGTCCGCGCGAGTAGTTATGTATTTATCCGTCGCGGTGAAGACCGCAGAAAGCGACAAGTCCATCGCCGCAGCCCAGCGCGAAACGCCCTCGTAACCTGCAACCTGTAACCTCTAACTTGCAACCTGTAACTTGAAACTTCACCCCTCTTCCGAATCATAGTGGCTCATATCGCGAAAACGGGAATAGCGGTCTTGGAGCTCGGTCTTGGAAAGCTGAGTCAGGCGATACAGGCTGAAGGATTCGACGCAAAAGCTGGCCAGGATGGTTCCATGAACGACCGCCCTTTTCAAATCCGTGAAAGTAAAGCGAGATCGGTTCAGGCTCGCCAAGTAGCCGGTGAATCCTCCGGCAAAGGTATCACCGGC
>DASTDH010000374.1:0-2478 GCA_035710445.1 Chthoniobacterales bacterium | reverse complement strand
TTGAATCCAAGCGGTACCCACACGATCTCCGATCTTTCGCGTGGTGACGTCGGGAGCCACGGCCACGATCTCGCCGACCGGCTCGTGACCGAGGATTCGGGGGAATGATCCGGGGAAGTGTCCGAGCGTTTGGTGTACATCGGTGTAGCAGATGCCGCTTGCATGCATCTTCACGAGTACTTGATTGGGTCCGGGCTGAGGTTGCGGGACGTCTTTGACCTGCCACGAACTGTTCACAGTGGGAACGACGGCAGCTTGCATAACACTTCCTCCTAGCGCGATTCGATTTTAGATGGCCGATTCGCTAATCACACCCCATGGGCTTTCTACAACGATCTCAGCTTGTCTAGTGTTTCTGTCGCCAGTTGCTTCGTCAGCTTTGCCGCGGGAAGCTCGCGAGCAAGGCACGCCGCTTGACCGGACCACAGCGGGGTGAAGTCACCCGATCCTGCCGCCTCGGCTTTTGAGCGAAGCGGTCCCAAATCCGTGGCAGCGAGCGGAAAATCCGGAACATTGTCCGAAATTGGGCCCAGCTCTCTAATAGCCCGATTTATGATTCCTCGGGCAGGGCGGCCGGTGAAAATGTTCGTTAGCGTGGTCTGACTGTCCGTGGTGTTCTTCAAGGCCTCACGATGTACGGGGCTGATCTTAGCTTCCGGACACAGTAAATAGGCCGTTCCTATTTGCACCGCTGCTGCTCCAAGAGCAAAAGCCGCAACAATGCCACGCGCATCGGCGATGCCGCCAGCGGCGATGACCGGCACTTTCACAGCGTCGACAACCTGCGGGACGAGCGCCATCGTACCAGATTGCGTCGAAACATCCTCGCTGAGAAAATTGCCTCTGTGTCCACCGGCTTCGTAGCCCTGAGCAACGATAGCGTCACATCCTCGATCTTCCAGCCAGCGCGCTTCATCGACCGAAGTGGCTGAGGAAACGATCTTCGCCCCTGTATCTCGAACTCGTCGAACCATTTTTTGTTCCGGAAGGCCGAAATGAAAGCTGACAACCTCTGGATGGACTTCGACGACAAGGTCGCACATCTCATCGTCGAAAGGCGCCCGGTTGGCACTCGGAACGGGCAGGTTCTGTTCGAGCCCAAACTCCACGTAGTATCGCCGCAAGCGTTGTCTCCAGATCTTTTCCCGATTTGCATTAGCTCGCGGCGGGGTGTGACAAAAGAAATTCACATGGATTGGGCGACTGGTCTGGCGACGTATTGCTCCCAGTTCGCTGCGCATCTGTTCGAGGCTCAACAAGGCACAAGGAAGCGAGCCTAGCCCTCCGGCCTCCGAAACCGCCACAACCATTTCAGAGAAAACACAACTAGCCATGGGTGCCTGGATAATTGGTAGCTCGATACCAAAGAGTTTGAGAATGCGATTGTTCGGCCACATATTTGCTGCCTCAGTTATGTTGACTACCACTTCCCCGAGTGCGCTCCCCCATCAAGATGCACAATTTCGCCGTTTACAAACGGAGCAGATTCGAGATAAAGCAGCAAGTCGGCAACTTCTTCAACTCTGGCTAAGCGCTTCAGAGGGCTCAATTGCTTTAGAAACTCATGCGCCTCTGCGGGATTCATCGGAGTGTCAACGACCCCTGGCGCAATCGCATTGAAACGGATACCCTCTCCCGCAAATTCAATCGCCAGCGCACGTGTGACAGACTCCAAACCACCCTTTGTGAGGTTTGTAAGACTCGCTGCTACCCCCGCTATAGGCTGGCTTGCGAGTGACGCCGTGATATTCACGACATGGCCGAATTGCTGCCGGCGCATCTGCTCAACGGTGAGTTGGGAAACGTGGAAGAACCCCGAAAGGTTTGTTTCAGTTACCACTCGAAACTCTTCGACCGTGTATTCGGTGAAGGGCTTAGGGATAAAAACTCCCGCATTGTTCACCAACAGATCAATTCTCCCAAAATTCTGGACCGCGATGGCGACTACTTGCTTCGCGGTCTCCTGAAGAGCAATATCGCCATCGACCAGTTTCAAATCCGCAGTGTTCTGCAGGGTCATCGCAGACCCGATGTTGCGAGAGTTTGCAACCACGCGATATCCGTTTGCGATCAGCCTTTTTGCTAGTGCGAGACCTATACCGCGTGAGGCACCAGTCACAACCGCCACTTTGGTCGCGAAAGAATCCCTTTTTGCGTGGTTCGGATTATTTGACGGATCACTTCCGGCGTTATTCTTCACCACCCTGAGTTTCTCCTTCCGCTCGTTCGCGTTGAATCCACTCGCGCACGTACGGCGGGCAACGAACCAAGGTGATCCCCTCTTTCTCGCTCGTACTCAGGAATCGGATTACGTCTGCGTGCACAAGTGTGACCTCATGCAAGTCCAAGATCATGCGTTCACTGTTGTCGTTCGTTTGTGCCTTTAATTCTTCGAGATCTTCCGATCGGATTCGGCCTATCAGCAAAATGATGGTGGTTTTCCCGTCGAATTGCCTTTCAATCTTCAACGGTGTCTGC
>DASTDH010000373.1:0-21076 GCA_035710445.1 Chthoniobacterales bacterium | reverse complement strand
AACTCAGGGCGAGCCTCATTCCCGCAATCAAAACCGGCCCTCTTCTCAGCCGGCAGATGAATCCGAGGCCGATCCCCAACGGTTCGTCGCGGCGCACGTGCTCAATATCCCCAAGTCAGGCATTCGAGATTTTTTTGAAGTGGTCCAATCGATGACCGACGTTATTTCGCTCGGCATCGGCGAACCAGATTTCGTATCGCCGTGGCGAATCCGGGAGGCAGCTATCTTCGCCTTGGAGAAGGGAAAGACCGGATACACATCTAATCTGGGGCTACCTCGGCTCCGCAGTGCGATCGCGAAATATCTGTCGAGCAGGTTCGATGTTTCCTATGACGCGGATAAGGAAGTGCTGGTTTCGGTTGGCGTCTCCGAGGCGGTCGATCTTGCTTTGCGGGCGATTCTGAACCCAGGTGATGAGGTCATCTTTCATGAGCCAAGCTACGTCTCCTATAACCCAAGCATTACCTTGGCCGGCGGCCGAGCAGTGTCGGTTCAAACGGAGGCGCAGCATGATTTTCGATTGTTACCCGAAGTGCTAGCCGCCAAAATAACACCTCGAACCAAGGCGTTGCTTTTGAGTTTTCCGACTAATCCGACCGGAGGAATCATGGCCTTAGAAGATCTCCGGCCCATTGCCGAATTGTGCGTTCGGCATGACCTGTTGGTTCTATCGGACGAAATCTATTGCGAGCTTGTCTACAACGGCGGGAAACACGTTTCGATCGCATCCTTACCGGGAATGAAAGAGCGAACGGTCCTGCTCAATGGTTGTTCCAAGTCGTTTGCAATGACCGGATTCAGGGTGGGCTACGCCTGCGCGCCGGCGGCGATCATCGAGGCGATGATGAAAATACACCAATACGCGATCATGTGCGCTTCCGTGCTGTCGCAGGAAGCCGCGATTGAGGCTCTCGAACATTGTTCAAGGGAAGTTGCCGCGATGCGTTCAGATTACGAACGGCGCCGCAATTTCATCGTCGCTCGATTTAACGAAATGGGGCTTTCCTGTCACCCGCCGAAAGGCGCATTCTATGTTTTTCCTTACGTGGGATCGACCGGTTTAACCAGCAGACAATTTTCGCTCCGCTTGTTGGAGTCAAAAAAGGTAGCGGTTGTACCGGGCAACGCCTTCGGAGAGTCGGGAGAAGGGTTCGTTCGTTGCTGCTTTGCCACCAGCTTTGAAAAATTGCGTGAGGCGACCGATCGGATCGAATTGTTTCTCCGCTCTCTGGGAACGCCGATATTGCCGGTAACGCCCTCATCGCCGTGAGCTCCGGTAACGCTGATATCGCCCGGAACGCCGAGGGTGGTTCGATACACCATCGACGTCGGTGCCGGAGGGGAATAGGAAAAGCGGGCAAACCGGGGATGGCCGGTAGGCAAAGCTCGGCAAAGCTTTGGGTGCGATTTGGTCATCCGTTAGCGGCGTCGCCGGCGCTCCCGCCAATATCGGTCCTCCCGCTTCTATGAGTACTGTCCAACGAGCCGTGGTGCTGGCTGCCGGTCGAGGCAGTAGGATGCGAGAGTTGACCGAATCGATTCCAAAACCGATGGTCAAGGTTCGGGGCAAGCCAGTTCTGCAATTTATCGTGGAAGGCCTCCGCCGCTCCGGAATCAAGGAAGTCCTGATCATCGTTGGCTACCGTAAAGAGGTGGTTCGAAATCATTTTCAGGATGGCGCGCGTTTTGGGATCCAAATACGCTATGTCGAACAGATTGTTCAGGATGGCACCGGCCGGGTGGTCAGTTTGGCGCAGCCATTCTGCGGCGATGAGCCATTTCTGCTTAGCTACGGAGATATTCTCGTCGATCCGGCGTATTACCCACACCTCTGCGACCTCAAGGATGCCGAAATGTCAATCGCAGTCCGGCGATCGGACGAGGTTTCCAAAGGGGGCGCTGTTTACCTCAACGAGCGTTTTGAACTTACGGATCTGCGTGAAAAGCCTAAGCCGGGCGAAGCAACCACGCCCTGGTATAACGCTGGAATCTACGTCTTTCGCGCTTCTATTTTCGATTACGTCGCACGGCTGGAAAAGTCGCCTCGAGGCGAATACGAGCTCACCGATGCGATTCGGGCGATGAGCCTAGGCGGGAAACGCGTCCAGGCGGTTGAAATTGTGGGCGAATGGGCGGACGTACGCGATCCGGAGGTATTAGCGGAATTGAATGAGAATTTAGAGTCTGGAAATGAGCCTCGAAAAACTTTCGGGGTTAGCATCCCGACTACGCAAAGCCAGCCTCGTGGCCGGTCTAATCGAATCCTTCGCGCTTTCTACGAAGGCGCGCCAAAATGTCGCGAAGGCGGCTTGCATATTTCGTGTCCTGCGAAAGGTTTTGATTAGGTACTGGCTCCGAAAGCTTTCCGGGCTAGCTTCCAGATTCTAAATTCTATGCGAGTTGGCTTTGCTCAAATCAACACGACCGTTGGCGATATCGAATCCAACGCTCGGAAGATCCTTGCAGCGTACCGACAGGCGAGCCAGCAGGGAGCCCAGCTCGTGATCACGCCAGAGCTTGCTTTAACCGGCTATCCACCGCAGGACCTCGTCTTCAAATCCGGATTTGTCCCGCAGACCCTCGAGCAGCTCCGTGCATTGCACGAGCAGATAGGCACCGTACCGCTACTGGTCGGCTACGTGGACCTCAATCCCAAAAAAACCGGGAAACCTTTTGTGAACAGTTGCGCGGTTCTGTTGAAAGACCGGCCCATCCGCAAGATTTTCAAAACGCTTCTACCCACCTATGACGTATTTGACGAAGCGCGGTACTTCGAGGCGGCAGAGGATCAGCAGCCAATTGACCTTCTGGGGGAAAAAGTCGGAATTACTATATGTGAGGATATCTGGACCGACAAATACCTTCGCCACGATCTGTATCACTCCGACCCCGTGGAGCGGCTCGTTGGTCTGGGAGCCACTACGATTCTCAACCTCAGCTCCTCGCCCTTTTCCGTCGGTAAGCCGGCCCTCCGACGGGAAATGGTAACCGAACTGGCACTACAGCATCGGATTCCGTTTTTCTACTGCAACGCCATCGGAGGGAATGATGAGCTCATTTTCGACGGCAATTCGTTCGTAATTGATAAAAACGGGGCCACCACTGCCCGTCTTGTTTCTTTTTGCGAAGAGATTGCCGTCGTCGATAGCAACGCTGCCGCTATCGTTGAAGCCGAGATGCCGGCGGAAGAGGAAATCTTCCGAGCACTGGTTTTGGGAATACGCGACTATTTTGCGAAGTGCGGATTTCGCCGTGCCGTGCTCGGATTGAGCGGCGGAATTGACTCAGCGGTTACTGCCGCCATTGCCGTCGAGGCACTCGGGAAGGAGAATGTAACCGGCGTATCGATGCCCAGCGCCTACTCCTCTTCCGGTAGTCTCGACGATGCAGACCACCTGGCCAAGAATCTCGGCATTGAGAGACTCGTTATCCCGATCAAGGAACCGTTTGAAGTGTTAAGGAGCCAGTTCAAAGAGGTCTTTGCCGGCCGGAAAGAGGACGAGAGCGAGGAAAATATGCAGGCGCGGCTTCGTGGTCTTACTCTGATGGCGCTCTCGAATAAGTTCGGCTACCTGGTGTTAAGTACCGGGAACAAGAGCGAGCTGAGCGTCGGCTATTCCACCCTCTATGGAGATATGTGTGGGGGATTGGCGGTCATCAGCGACGTCCCTAAAACCATGATTTATCGTTTGGCGGGTTGGATTAATCGGAGGGCGGAAATCGTTCCCGTTAATTCCATTACCAAGCCACCGAGCGCAGAATTAAAACCGAACCAGACCGATCAAGACACCCTCCCCTCGTACGACACGCTTGACGCGGTGCTCCAGCTCTATGTCGAAGAACAGCTCGATCCGTCGGAAATTGTGGAAAGGGGCTTTGATCCCGAGATTGTTCGCTGGATCCAACGGCGGGTTGATATCAACGAATACAAGCGCCGGCAAGCGGCTCCTGGTCTCAAAGTCACCAGCTTGGCATTTGGTATCGGTTGGCGTATGCCTATCGCCCAACGCTATCTGCGTTGATCGCTCGCATGAAAGAATACCTGTCCTCCCGCCAGCGTCTGGTCGATGAGACCTTGGACGCTTTGCTCCCCAGAGAATCTGTGAAACCAAAGACCATTCACCGCGCAATGCGTTATAGCATGTTTGCTGGCGGCAAACGACTGCGGCCTATCCTTTGCCTGGCAGCAGCCGAATGTTGCGGCGGTGATCGGAGCGCCGCCTTACCGCTCGCATGCGCAGTAGAGTGCGTGCATACGTACTCGCTCATTCACGATGACCTGCCTTGCATGGACGACGACGATTTCCGCCGCGGCCGACCCACATCCCACAAAGTGTTCGGAGAAGCAATCGCGGTACTAGCCGGTGACGCGTTGCTCACCTTCGCTTTCGAGATCGCGGCCCAAGTCCCCGGCTGGCCCCGTTATTCGCTCCAAGAGGTAATTCGTGAACTGGCGGTTGCCTGCGGGAGCCGTCATCTGATCGCCGGTCAGGTCGTCGACCTCGAGAGCGAAGGAAAAAAAGTCTCATTGCCGCTGCTGAAGTTCATCCATGAATCCAAAACGGCGGCGCTGCTCCGTTCCTCGATCCGGCTGGGCGCAATGAGCGCCAACGCCACGGCGGCTCAACTGCAGCGGTTGTCCGATTTCGGGCACGCCTTGGGCCTGGCGTTCCAGGTGATAGACGATATTTTGGATGTCACCCAAACATCGGAAAAACTAGGGAAAAGTGCGGGCAAAGATTTGACCGCCGAAAAAGCGACTTTCCCGGCAGTAGTCGGGCTCGATCGATCCAGAACGGTCGCAAAAAGGCTGACAGACGAAGCGCGGAAAGCGTTGCAACCGCTGGGTAAGAAGGCTGAGACCCTGCATGCGCTGGCGGATCATCTTTTGCAGAGGGATTATTAGCGGTGCCGGCGATCTCGCCATATAGGTCATATCGGTCCTATAGGTCCTAATACGACCTATATGTCTTCTGTACCTCATCACGTTCGGCCAGCGTTCCCGAGGCGGAGCATCAGGCGGCAAAAAAATAGTTGTGGAAAACCGCCTGATGTGAAATGTTGCGCGCCTTTCTTGGAAGTCACCATGGCATACGCAATCATTCGTTCGGGAGGTAAGCAGTATCGGGTTAGCCCGGGAGATACCATTGCGGTAGAAAAGCTCTCTGGAGCGACCGGCGACAAAATCACGTTCGACGAGGTGGTTTTGCATGGTGATGGCAACCGCTTTACCGCTGGCTCTCCTCTGATTCAGGGAGCCAAAGTTTCCGCCGAAGTTTTGGAACAATTTAAGGACAAAAAGGTGATCGCATTCAAATATCGGCGGCGCAAGGGTTACCACCGAACCGTCGGTCACCGACGGCAATTGACTCGAGTCAAGATCGAGTCGATTGATTTATAGAAGCTTTATCTCATTCAAATTCTCAGTCTATGGCGCATAAGAAGGGTCAAGGAAGCGTTAAGAACGGGCGTGACAGCGTCAGCAAGCGGCTCGGCGTCAAAAAGTTTGGCAGCCAGCAAGTCATCGCGGGAAATATTATTATTCGCCAACGCGGAACGAATTTTTTGCCAGGCCGAAATGTAGGGCTCGGTCGGGATTACACTATCTTCGCACTAGTGGACGGTATTGTACGCTTCGATCAAAAAGGTCGGCGCGTAAATGTTGAACCCACTGTGGCGCAAGTGAGCTCAAATTAGCTGCCGGCAACGAAATTCCCTCCCGACGGAAAAAGCGCCTCGAGCCTTGAGGCGCTTTTTTTGTTTTTTTTGGAGTATGTTTAACTTGGTATTGGTCGAACCTGAGATCCCGCCCAACACGGGGAATATCGCGCGACTCGCGCTCGCGACAGGGTGCCGGCTTCACTTGGTCAAGCCGCTCGGATTTAGCCTCGACGATCGCCAGCTGCGGCGGGCAGGGATGGATTATTGGCAGGAGGTCGATGTTACGCTGTGGGAAAACCTCGACGAATTTGAGGCGAAAACCTCCCGGCGGTCCCTTTTTTTCTCGACCAAATCGCGCCGCCCATATTGGGAGATCAGCTTCAATCGGGGTGATAGTTTGATTTTCGGACGAGAGACAAAGGGTCTACCCGAAAGTTTATTGGCTGCGCGTTGCAGTGATTGTTATACCATTCCCATGGCTGCGCGGGCCCGAAGCTTGAACCTGGCAACCGCCGTCGCAATCGTTCTATTTGAAGGTGTCCGCCAACTTTCTACTTCCACTTAGCAATGACACCTCAGCTTAGCGCTCGCGATATTCGCCGTTCATTTCGCGTTGGATCCCGTAAAGTCCAGGTGCTACGCGGCATCAATCTTGATGTACAGGCGGGAGAAGCGCTTTTTCTTTGTGGCGTCTCCGGAGCAGGCAAGACAACGCTCCTTTACACATTGGCAGGACTGGAACGCCCCGAAGCCGGAGAGGTCATTTTCGAAGGCCACAAATTGTATAGCCGGAGTTCGACGGAAGATGCGAGAATCCGCAATACCCGAATGGGCTTCATTTTCCAGAGCTATTTTCTTCTGCCTGAATTGACTGCCTTGGAAAACGCGCTGCTACCGTCCCTCATTCGTCATCGGCAGCGTGAGGACCTCGCCAAACAATATCTGGAAAGGGTCGGCCTGGGGGACCGCATGCAACATTTGCCCAGCGAACTCTCCGGCGGCGAACAACAGCGAGTAGCTATTGCTCGTGCCCTGGTCAATGATCCTGCTATTATTTTCGCCGACGAACCGACGGGCAATCTGGATACGGTCAATGGCGACGCCATCATGAACCTTCTTTTGGAGCTGGTCCGGGAGCACCAAAAAACGTTGGTCGTGGTAACCCATGAAACCCGTTTGGCCGCACTGGGAAATCGCCAGGTGAACATGCGGGACGGTCTTCTCGTCAGCTAGATGAATCCTTTTGTTTCAGCTATTATCCCTATCCTCCCGAATCTATGAATCTTAAAATCTACATCGACGGAAATTTCTACCCGGAGTCGGAAGCGAAGATTTCGGTATTTGACCACGGGTTACTGTACGGAGACGGCGTCTTTGAGGGAATCCGTTTTTACCAGGGCAGAGTTTTTCGTCTGGAAGAGCACATCGCTCGGCTTTGGGATTCGGCGAAAGGAATCGCTCTGGAGATACCAATTTCAGCTTCGGAACTGACCGCAGCGACGCTGGAAACAATTCGGCAGAATGATCTCCATGACGGTTACATTCGGCTCCTGGTCACCCGGGGTATCGGTTCGCTGGGATTGAGTCCTGAGAGTTGTCGCCGACCAAGCATAATCATTATCGCCGCCACCATCGCGTTGTACCCGAGCGCCCTTTATGAGAAGGGCCTGACTATGGTCACCTGCGCAACGCGTCGGATTGGGCCAGCTGCACTCAGTCCTCGAATCAAGTCACTGAACTATCTCAATAATGTGCTTGCTAAAATCGAGGCCCAACAGGCCGGTGCGGCCGAAGGAGTGATGTTGAACGAACAAGGCTATGTGGCCGAATGTACGGGTGACAATCTGTTCATCCTGAAGCGAGGCCGGCTCCATACCCCGCCGATAAACGCGGGAATTCTCGAAGGTGTGACTCGTCGAGTGGCTATTGAACTAGCGGAAAAAAACGGGTTGGTCGTCGAGGAACGAGATCTGACGCGATACGATGTAGTCACGGCGGACGAATGTTTTCTGACTGGAACCGCGGCGGAAATCATATCGGCCGTGGAATTGGATCGTCGACCGATTGGGACTGGACAACCGGGCCCAGTCACCTTGAAGTTGATCGAAGAGTTCCGTAGATTAACGCAAACAACTGGTACGCCAATTTATCAATGAGCTTGAACCGCTCGGGTCTGGCCGTGAGGGAAAACTCGGAGATTGGCTTGGTAAGAAGCGCCAAGCCGGTCGCCGGAATCGGCCGGTGGGTCTGGCCGGCGGCGAATTAGCGATCGGGCAAAAAGAGGTGCAAGAGAAAAGAACATTTCAAGTTTCGGAAAATTTTCCGATTAGAGGGAGAGTAGAGGCATGATTTGCGACGTCTGCAAAACGCATCCGGCGACAGTGTACCTGACGCAAATTGTCGACGGGAACATGAAGAAGATCAATCTCTGCGAGTCATGTTCAAAAGAAAAAGGCGTTTCTGACCCGACCGGCTTTGCGCTGGCCGATCTTTTGCTCGGGATGGGCGAAACTCAGCAGGTCGAACAATTGCCGCCTACCGAGCACTGTCCGGTTTGCGGATTTACGCAAACGGATTTCAAGAAAACTGGGCGCCTCGGGTGCAGCGATTGCTACGAGACCTTTAACGAGGTCCTCGCTTCTTTGATCAAAGCCATGCATAAAGGGACGCAGCATACCGGTAAAGTACCGACCCGCTATTCTCGCAATCTCGCTCGTACCGATCGCCTCAACGAGTTACGGCGTCATTTGGATGAGGCCGTTTCCAATGAGGATTATGAGACTGCGGCTAATCTGCGGGACGAGATTCGTCAATTGGAAAACGATAAGGGTTAAGGGCGGTATGAAGATCGAAGCTTTATTGGCAAACCCGGGTGAATGGTTATCATCGGCCGGAGATCTCCATCCGATCGTCATCAGCAGCCGTGTCCGGCTCGCTCGCAATCTTGCGAAAATGCCATTTCCCGGTTGGGCGAAGAAATCTGAACGAATTCGGATTCTCGAAGAGATCAAACCGGAGGTCGAAGTGCTGCCGGAGATGAGCCATTCCTTTTCGCAACAGCTCAACGAATTGTCAGCCACCGAAAAACAGGTCTTAGTGGAACGACATTTGATCAGTCGCGAGCATGCGGCCAAAGGGATGGGTAGTGCGGTGGTCATCAACTCGGCGC
The DNA here is from genome assembly GCA_035710445.1 of Chthoniobacterales bacterium. Taxonomy (GTDB): domain Bacteria; phylum Verrucomicrobiota; class Verrucomicrobiia; order Chthoniobacterales; family JAFAMB01; genus DASTDH01. The sequence goes on along the minus strand of DASTDH010000373.1, from coordinate 12,246 downwards.
AGACCTTGAGCATCATGGTGAATGAGGAAGATCACCTGCGAATGCAAGCGATCACCTGTGGGTTTGACTTGCCGCAGACCTTTCAACTGATCGACCGCATCGATACCATGCTCGAAAGCCAGCTCGACTTCGCATTTGATGAAGAGCTTGGCTATCTGACCGCTTGTCCGACCAACGTGGGAACCGGGATGCGCGCTTCGGTAATGGTGCATCTGCCGGGACTGGTTCTGAGCGAGCAGATCAACCAGGTCGTCAATTCGGTTAACAAAATCGGATTGGCGGTCCGCGGACTTTACGGAGAAGGAACCGAGGCAATGGGCAACCTTTTCCAAGTCTCCAATCAAACCACGTTGGGCGAAAAAGAAGACCAGATTATCGAACGCTTGAGCAAGGTCATCGAAACGCTGATCCAACGGGAGAATCAAGCACGCAGCAATCTGCTCGACACCCGTCGAACGATGCTGATGGACCAGGTAGGACGCGCCTACGGCATTCTCAATTATTCTTATTCGATTTCCTCGAAGGAAGCGCTTAATTTGCTCTCGGTTCTTCGGCTGGGCATTGATCTTGGCTTTTTTCCCGAGCACGGACGCACGATCATCAACCAACTTTTGCTCGATACCCAACCGGCTCATCTTCAACATACCTCCCAACAGAAGCTGGCCGCAGAAGAAAGGGACCACTTGCGAGCTGACACTGTCCGCGAGCAGTTGAAAAGTTTTCCTAAACCACCTAATACTTAGAATGTCCGGCGCAAGAGCAGCGAGCCCGGCAGCGGAATTGCAATGATGAACAACTTTACACCACGTGCGCAGCAGGTGCTGGCGCTCGCGCGCAAGGAAGCGGACCGCTTCAACCACAATTATGTGGGTACTGAGCACCTTCTGCTCGGCCTGATCAAACTCGGCCAGGGCGTAGCAGTCAACGTATTGCAGAAAATGGGCCTCGACCTGGAGACGGTCCGAATGGAAGTCGAGAAACATGTTGGCTCCCATCCCGAAACCAAGATGGTCGGGAATATCCCGTACACACCGCGCGTCAAAAAGGTGTTGGCCTTGGCCGGAAAAGAAGCCAAGGCACTGAATCATTCTTATGTAGGCACGGAACACATCCTGCTGGGACTGTTGCGAGAAGGCGAGGGAGTGGCTGCGCGCGTCTTGAAGAGCCTGGAAGTGGATATCGAGCGAACCCGAAACGAAATCTTAAAAGAATTGGACCCAAATTTTACACCACCGGAGAGCGAGGCAGAAAGCCCGCAGGAAGGGAATAAGAAAGAAGTCAAGACGCCTGCTCTGAGAGCTTTCGGGCGGGATCTGACGGAATTGGCAAAGAAAGCGGAACTTGACCCGGTCATCGGCCGGAAAAACGAGATCGAGCGAGTAATCCAGATTCTGTGCCGGCGAACGAAAAACAATCCGGTGCTTTTAGGAGAAGCAGGGGTTGGCAAAACCGCGATCGTGGAAGGGCTGGCGCAAGAGATTGCTGCCGGCGATGTTCCGGAACTATTGCGCGATAAGCGAGTGATCACCCTGGATTTGGCTCTGATGGTCGCTGGCACCAAGTACCGTGGACAGTTCGAAGAGCGAATTAAAGCGGTCATGGACGAGATTCGTCGATCCAAGAACGTAATCCTCTTCATTGATGAGCTGCATACGATTGTGGGCGCGGGGTCAGCCGAGGGCGCAATGGACGCGTCCAATATTATCAAACCGGCGCTCAGTCGAGGTGAACTACAGTGCGTCGGTGCAACCACTTTGAACGAGTACCGAAAGTACATCGAAAAAGATGCAGCTCTGGAGCGGCGCTTTCAGACCGTAAAGGTGGAAGCACCAACACCTGAAGAGGCGGTGCAGATCTTGAAAGGATTGCGACCGAAGTATGAGGCGCATCATAAAGCGCGTTTGACCGATGAGGCACTGGAAGCGGCGGTCAAGCTTTCCGATCGCTATCTCACGGGACGGTTTCTTCCCGACAAAGCAATCGACGTCATGGACGAGGCTGGAGCTCGTGCCCGAATCAACGCGATGACGCGGCCGCCGGACGTCAAGGAGATCGAGAAAGAGATTGAAGCTATTCGCATCGAGAAGGAGGCGGCGATCAAAGCACAGGACTTTGAAAAGGCCGCCGCGCTGCGAGACTCCGAAAAGCAGACTAAAGACAAACTGGAACGGATCTTGTCGGACTGGCGGGAACAGCGGGAGGAGCGCGAAGTGGTGGTCGGGGCGGACGATATCCTGCACATCGTCTCCAAATGGACCGGTGTACCGCTGCATCGGATGGAGGAAGCCGAGACGCAAAAGCTGTTGAAGATGGAAGACAATCTGCGCGAAAGAGTGATCGGTCAGGACGATGCAGTGGTCGCGATCAGCAAGGCTTTACGCCGGTCCCGTGCAGACTTGAAGGATCCGCGTCGTCCGATCGGTTCATTTATCTTCCTAGGTCCGACTGGGGTCGGAAAGACGTTCTTGGCCAGAAGCCTAGCGGAATTCATGTTTGGCGATCCCGATGCGCTGATCCAGATCGACATGTCAGAATACATGGAGAAGTTTACCGCTTCTCGGTTGATTGGTTCGCCGCCCGGATACGTCGGCTACGAAGAAGGCGGCCAGCTCTCTGAGGCCGTGCGCCGACGTCCTTACTCGGTTGTGTTATTTGACGAAATCGAGAAGGCTCATCCGGATGTCATGCATCTTCTCCTGCAAATTCTGGAAGAAGGTAAGATCACGGATAGCCTTGGCCGTAAGATCGATTTCCGAAACACGATCATCATCATGACCTCGAATGTAGGCGCAGAGCTGATTAAACGGCAGACGGCGATGGGTTTTGGTGCTGCATCCGGGGCCGAGTCCTACGAGCAGATGCGCGACAAGATCCTGGAGGAATCGAAGCGGGTATTTAAACCCGAGTTTCTCAATCGCTTGGACGACATGATCGTGTTCCACACGCTCAGTCGCGAGGATCTGGTCCGGATCGTCGATCTCGAGGTCGCTAAGGTGGTCGAGCGCGTCAAATCAAAAGACATCAAGATTCAAGTTGATCCGACGGCGGTAGAATTCCTGATCGACAAAGGATACGATCCGACTTACGGAGCCCGCCCGATGCGACGGGCCGTAGAAAAATACCTGGAAGACCCGTTCGCCGAAGAACTTTTGCGCAGCAATATCAAGAGCGGCGACACGGTTGTGGTCCACGCCGAAGGAGATAAGCTTGCTTTTCGAGCCGTTCAGCCTGAACAGGGTGAAGTCGCCAATGCCTCATAGGCAGGTGGACACGACGGACAAAGTTGTCAACGAGGGCCGGCAGCAGATGCCGGCCCTTTTTCTTGTATTTTGCTAAGCGCCATCGCCCGCAAATCTCACCCGTTGTATGGATCCGCGCTGATTACGCGCTAGAAAGCAGTCGAGCGAAATGATTTGGCGAGCCAGAGAACGCGTGTTGGCCTTCGAGCGTCAAGCTCAGCTGATGGCTGTGCTCAACGTTACACCGGATTCTTTTTCCGATGGCGGTTCTTTTTTCCAGCTGGACCAGGCCGTCGAGCAGGCGGCCCGGCTGGTCGAGGAAGGCGCGGCCATCCTCGATATTGGCGGTGAATCTACCAGACCGGGTTCCGATCCCGTTCCTTTAGAAGAGGAGCTGCGCCGAGTGATTCCGGTAATTCGGCAACTGCACCGAGAATTTCCTGATATCATCCTCTCCATTGATACATACAAAGCAGAGACAGCTCGCCAGGCGATTGCGGCTGGCGCAGATATTATCAACGATGTCACCGGACTACGCGGTGATCCGCAGATGGTGAATGTTGTGAAAGAAACTGGCGCCGGCGTCGTCCTAATGCATATGCAGGGCACGCCCAAGACGATGCAAGTCGCTCCGTACTATCAAGATGTGGTCGCCGAAGTTGCGAGTTTTCTCGACGAGCGACGGGCCTTTGCCCGCAACCAGGGAGTGGAATTCGATCGGATTGCGCTCGATCCGGGGTTTGGCTTTGGCAAGCTGGATCGAGATAATATGTGCCTGATCCAGCGGCTTGACGTGATCGCTGCGCTTGGTAGTCCAATCGTCGTCGGCATCTCTCGCAAATCAACACTGGCTCGGCTCTCGGGAGAACCTGAGCTCCCGTTCTCTGAGCGACTATGGCCGACCGTGGCGGCCACTTGCCTGTTGCGGTTGGGTGGCGCACAGGTGCTTCGCGTTCACGATGTTCGCGCTAATTTGGAGGCACTTCGAATGACGGAGGCGATTGCGGGCTTATGACTCCACTCCTACAATTTTTAAGCGCCAATTGGACGGCGGGCATCGAGATTCTGCTGCTGGCGGTCAGTATCTATTACGGCTACCTTTATTTTCGCGGTACCCGTGGGGCCAAGGTATTCACCGGGTTGGCCATCTTGTTCATTTTTTTGACGCTGGTTTCACAGATCCTCAATCTCACCGTGATCAGCTGGTTGCTTCGAAGTTTGACTGCATTCGTTGCCGTCGCGCTGGTGGTAATCTTTCAGCCGGAACTGCGCCGGGCCCTGGCGGAGCTCGGTAGCAATCATTTCTTCTCGTCTGCCCGGCAAAATCGGGAAACGATTGATATCGTAGCGGATGCGGTCTTTGAACTGGCAAACAAACAACTCGGCGCATTGATTGCCATCGAGCGCGATACCGGAATCCGCAGCTTTGCAGAGAGCGGGGTGAATCTTGACTGTGAGATCTCCCAGGAACTGCTGCTTACCATATTCTTCCCGAAAACGCCGTTGCATGACGGCGGTATTATTATCCGCGACGATCGAATAATCGCTGCCGCCTGTATTTTCCCGGTTAGTCAGCGCGAAGACCTCGATCGTACCTTAGGGTTACGGCATCGCGCCGGTCTTGGCATTACCGAAGAATCAGATGCCATCGCTATTGTTGTATCGGAGGAAACCGGTAACATATCAGTCTGCTACCGCGGTAAAATCGAGCGTGGATTTAAGCCGGGCAATCTTGAGAAACGTTTAGCCGAACTCCTGCTCCGAGGAGACGAGAGCACCAACGAGGAACAAGAGCTCATAGAGACAGAGAAGAATGCTTCGTGAATAAGCTGCTAACGCGCCTCATCGTGGAAAATTGGAGAGCTAAACTCATGTCGCTCATCGTCGCGGCGGCGGTTTGGTACCTCATTAAGAAGAATCAAGATTCCACACTGGAAGGATGGCCCACGTTGCCAGAGCGCCACAAGGCCATACCTCTACAGAAGCCGTAGAGTAGCGCCGTTGCCGACGGGGAGCGGATGGTTGATGAGTGATAATTAGTGACTGGAAGCTGGGCGTAGTCAGAACATCGGTGGCGGGTTTTGCACGTAGTGGTAGCGGCGACTGTCCGACGAAGCCAAAAGTGCGCCAGACCGGCTCGCTCGAGCGCAAGGAATCAAGCCAAACCCCGACCATTTAATGCAGTCGCCTTCGCAGCGTTCGCGATTTCCGTTCGGACCGGAGTTGATAGAGGAAGGCCAAATGCCTTAACGCCGGGCGGCAACTGCTGGTGTACGATGGCGACTGCGATTTTTGGTAATTCAAACAAGCAGCTCCGGCAAGCCTTGCGTTTCATCGCGTCTTGACCTTCGGCAGGACAGTCGCCGCTACCAGCCTCTCCTCGTCGTTCCAGGCGCTATCGGCGCTACCGGGCGCTACCAGTGTTCAGACTTGCTCTTCGGGTCCCTTCCCGGCAACTTGGCGTCCGTGTCGCACAAGCTTTTTGGAACCGACGGCATTCGCGGGACGGCGAACATAGAGCCGCTGACACCGGGATCAGTGGTCAGTCTGGGGTTAGCCGCAGCCAAGATTCTAGGCAATCCGGATCTATCCGATCAGCCCAAAGCAGTGGTTGGGCGAGACACTCGCGTCTCTGGCGAGTTCCTGGAGGCGGCGATAGCGGCCGGGCTCGCTTCGGCGGGAATTGATGTCATGCAATCCGGTGTCGTGCCGACTCCGACGATCGCGTATTTGACGGCTCGCTACCAGGCATCGTTTGGTATTGTACTTTCCGCCTCGCATAATCCCTTTGAGGATAACGGTATCAAATTTTTCGGTCCGGATGGTTACAAGCTCACCGAGGACCAAGAATCAGGGATCGAAGCGGCGTTTTATCAGAAACAATTTGCGTCGACCGCGCGAGTTGGACGGATCCGAGCCATGCCGGACGCAACTGAGGAGTACGTCGCATTCGCGTTGGCGACGGCTCCGAAGAGTTTCTCGCTTCGCGGCTGGAAAATCGCAATCGATTTGGCAAACGGCGCGGCTTACCGCACGACCCCCCTCGCCCTCGATCGACTGGGAGCAGATTTGGTAATCCAGGGCAATGAGCCCAACGGGGTGAACATCAACGAGGATTGTGGGAGTACGCATCCCGAAGCGCTCAGCAGCCTGGTGCGAAACAACGGGGCGGTTCTCGGAATCGCCCACGACGGTGATGCCGATCGATTGTTATTCTGCGACGAGCTAGGCATTCCACTCGACGGTGACGAACTCCTGGCCATCGCCGCAGCGCATCTGGCAAGGAAAGGCGAGTTACGGTCGAACACGGTCGCCGCAACCATCATGAGCAACTTTGGTCTGGATACATTGCTCCATCGGTTGGGCGGCAAAGTCCTGCGAACGGCGGTCGGCGATCGACCGGTGATCGAGGCCATGGTTGAGAACGATCTAAATCTGGGAGGCGAACAAAGCGGACATCTCATCTTCCGCGACTTTGTCACCACGGGCGATGGACTTGTCAGCGCGCTCCAGATTCTCGCAATTATGGAGGCGAGCGGCAAGCGTCTGAGCGAGTTACGGACAGTTTTGGAAAAGTTCCCACAGGAGCAACGAGACATTCCAGTTAGCAAGAAGCTGGCCTTCGAACAGTTTCCAGATGTCATGAAACAGCTCGCCTCGGCCAAGGCGGTTCTGGCGGGCTCAGGACGAGTTCTCCTTCGGTATTCAGGCACAGAGCCCAAGGCTCGGTTGTTGCTTGAGGGCCCCGATCAAGAAACTCTCAAAAAACTGGCAGACGAGATACAGACTGAGATCGAAGCCGCTCTTGGTCAATGAACTATCTGGTCACGGGAACCGATACTGGTGTAGGCAAGACTTTCGTTACCTGCGGACTGGTTGAGGCAGCTCGTGCGCTCGGAAAACGGTGTATTGGAATGAAGCCGTTCTGCACAGGTGATCCCGGAGATGTTGATAGGATTAGCGCAGCAAACGGTCACGTTTTGCCGCGGCATCGAGTGAATCCGATTTGGTTTCGCGCACCGCTTGCACCTTACGCGGCGGCGTTGGTTGAAAACCGGATCTTAGACATTCACGGTGCAAAGGAATCCTACTTGGCGCTGGCAAAAGAGTTCGAATCCGTCCTGGTGGAGGGTGCCGGCGGACTCCTGGTTCCGATCCTGGAACGCTATGATTTCCGTGAACTCGCTGCGGAGTGGGAGCTCGAAATCATTTTGGTCGTTGCCAATCGATTAGGCGCCCTGAACCACGCATTATTGACGATCGAGGCGATCAAAACGCAAGGACTGCCGCTAAGGGCCGTGGTTCTCAATGAAATCAACGAAACCGAATCGCTCGCTCAGCAGACCAATCCAGGCATTCTTGCTCACCTCCTACCCACGCCGCCGATTTACCTGGCCCACGGTCAGACGGATTTCGGTGAGATCATGCAGGCGCTGGGTTGGGTGTAAGAAGACGAGAGAAGTACGCCCCTCTTATAAGGACTTATAGGACACATAGGACCTATACGACGTATCTCCCACTCTTTGGATGAGCGACGCGCCCGGCCTTTACGCTGACGTACTGAGCATCAGCGAGAATGAACTTCTTAAGCTCGACTTCGACTCGGGCCAACGGAAATCGGGCGATCAACCGGTCGGCGACTTCCGAGACCAATGTCTCGATCAGTCGCGCTCGGTTCTCCCGAGCCGTAACCCGGATCTCCTCCGCAACCGCGCCGTAATCGACTGTGCGACTAATGTCATCATCGAGCTCTGCGAATGAGCGCAGAATCTGAAAACGAACCGTGAATGCGATCGTCTGTGCGTTGGCTCTTTCTGCCTGAGGCACTCCGATTCGGCTGGAAACCCGCAAGTCAGCGATTTGAAACCATTCCGAAAGCATCCCGTCGGACTCGGAGCTGAGCGACATGGCGAATAGTGAATTTAAGCGAGCGGCAAGCGAGCCGGGCAGACGGACTGCTTAGCCCAGTCGAAATCGGACATCCTTGATCAATCGTCCACCGAATCGTGTTTTCAATTTCTGCAGAACAGCGGATTTCCATTGCCGGTCCAGCTCATAGAGAACAGTCGGTTGAAGGACATGCACTAGCAGCACCCCCTGAAATAACCTGGCCGGACGTGAATGCTGTGCGAAAAATGGGCCAACGAGCTCTCCCCAAACCGCCAAGATCTCCTCTTCACACAGCCGATGTTCCAAACCCAGCTTGGGCGCTAATTGAGCCAACACATCACGCACTAAGACCGTCCGGTCCGGTTTTGGCTCTGAGTCTGGCAATCCTCTCCATTCTTCCAAAGCGCGTCGGCGAGAGGATTTCTTCATGCGGCGTTGGCCGAAGCTCACCTACCGAGAGGAGCGGCTGCTAAGCATTATTCACCGTCGCTACCGATCGCTTCGACCGGGCAACCCTCCATGGCCTCCTTGCAGAGTGCTTCTTCCTCGGGAGTCGTCGGTTGTTTAAACACGTAGGAATGTCCGCCATCATCGTCGCGGGTGAAGTTCGCCGGCGCAGTTTCGCGACACAGATCACAATCGATACATTGATCGTCGACGTAAAACTTTCCTACCACGTTTTGCGGGTATTTATTTGCAACATCTGCCATAGGTCCTGACCCTTATTTGGTTCAATCGATAGAGGCGGCGGCTAAACCACCCTTCTCTTTCGAAGCTGGCTAATCTAACGATTGCATCCTACACTGCAAGTTGGGAGTCGAGTCCGCACTCTGCATGAAATTCTAGCCAGACCGCCTACCGCGAAAGCTTCAATCCGTTCGACAATCCGTTGTAACAGTAGCAGCTTGTTTCTTGTGTTTCATGTTCCTTTTCTTTGATTTATGAGTGACCAACTGCGCCCTAAGGAAGGCTGGCATGTTCTCCACCAATTTTACCGAATCGATTCCGGTTCATGGCACCTACTATCCCATGAGGAGAAGTTGGCCGCGAAGACCTCTTTTTCGAAGTTGATCCAGGAAATTCGGGCCCTTCCCGAGACTCAGCTTCTCACTCTCAGCATGATCTCTTCCAAAGCAGACCTTGGGTTCATGCTTTTGACCGACGATCTGCATAGCGCGAACGCCGCAGAGAAGAAACTCAGCCTGGCACTTGGGCCGGATGTTTTAACACCTGCTTTCAGCTTTTATTCGCTCACGGAGCGAAGCGAATATACGACCACCGAGGAGGATTTCGCCGCATCGCTGATGGAGGAGAAGGGCCTCAGCAAAGACTCGGCCGAATTCGTCCAAACAATGGAGGATTTTCGCGCGCGAATGAAGAAATACCTGCAGGACCGCCTTTATCCGAATTTGCCAGATTGGCCGGTCGTCTGCTTCTATCCGATGAGTAAGCGCCGAAGCGAACAGCAGAATTGGTACGCTCTGCCCTTCACCGATCGGAAACGATTGATGACCGGTCACGCCCAAGTCGGCCGGCGGTTTGCCGGGCGAGTTCGCCAGCTCATCACCGGTGCGACCGGATTAGACGATTGGGAATGGGGCGTCACCCTGTTTGCCCAGGACGTCTTCGAAATTAAATCTATCGTCTACGAGATGCGATTCGATGAGGTGAGCGCTCGATATGCAGACTTCGGAGAATTTTACGTGGGATTACAGTTACCGCTTGATCAGCTCTTTAGCCGGCTTTTGCTGTGACCATTCCCGTGGCTTTACGCGGACCGAAAAAAGACGAAGAATACCCAACAACCGTAATGAAGGAAGACTCCAAACTGTTGGCCCGAACCGAGATCGCAAAAAAACGCATCTTGCTGGTTGATGACCACCCCATTTTTCGTCATGGGCTCGAAGATCTTTTAAAGAGCCAGGAAGATCTGACCATTTGCGGCCACGCTGACTCTGCTCCAGCGGCATTGGAAGGAATGCGCAATCTCCATCCGGATCTAGCAATTGTGGATGTGTCGATCAATGGCGCCGACGGGATCGAGTTGGTAAAGCAGATGAAGGCCGAAATGCCTCATCTGGCGGTCCTAGTTCTGTCCATGCATGATGAATCCCTCTATGCGTTGCGCGCACTCAAGGCTGGAGCGCTTGGCTATATAATGAAAGCGGAAGCCCTCTCACACGTCGTTAACGCAGTACGGCGCGTGCTGGACGGGCGGATCTTCGTTAGTCCGCAATTTGGTGAAAAACTCATTTTTAAGGCGGTACACGGATCCGACTCCGGTTCCCCTTCCCCGGTGGATCGGCTCTCCGATCGGGAACTAGAGGTCTTAATGATGCTGGGTAAGGGACATAGCACGAAATCGATCGCCAAAGGGTTAAATCTCAGTGTGAAAACGATCGAAACTCATCGCGCTCACATCAAAGAGAAATTGGGATTTACCGATGCCGGCGAGATGGTGCGTTTTGCGATTGATTGGGTAACTCATCAGGAACTGACGTAGGAGCGCCGGCAGCGCGGGAACGCCCGAGAGCGAAATGAAGGACTTATCGGCGAATGCGATCGCTGGTAGCGGCGACTGTCCTTAACACCGGTTGCGTCCCGGGCTGGAGATGGTGAACGGAGGAATTGGCTTGCTTGAACCTTAAAGCGCAGTCGCCATCGCGTGGTTTACGTAAAAACCGCTAAATCAATCGCAGGGGATACAGCGAGACGATGGCGACTAAGTTTATTCGGCGAGCTCAATCAGTCACTTCGTTAGTCACTTCGCTACACTCAAACGGACCAGTACGGCGTTAGGCTTCGACTGGATCCGACGTCGTCTCTCGAGGCAATGCACCCCGTTTGGCTAGCATGAAGACTATGTCGGAAAACCTAGTCGCCCCTACCGAACATTGCGCTACCGGCGTTCCTCCAGAGCTACAAAACCACTTACCGATCAGGGCGCGAACAATTCGCGACAGGGATCGATGATCTGCTTTAAAACTTTCGCTTTGCCCTTATCGTAGACCAAACAATTTATGCAGGACCCATTATCAAAAAATCAGCTCGAATCGGATGCTCAAGACGCTTCGCAGCAAGTTCGGGAGTCCAGACAGCACGGTCAAAGGAAGATCTTGGACTATCGTCCTTCCGCCGATTCATGGTTGCCTTGGGTAATCGGCAGCTCCGCCGTCTTGATTGCAGTCGGATATTTGATCGGTCGGCAGTATCAGGCCGATAGTCGTACCGGAACGGAAAAGTTTCTCCAAGAATTGCAAGACTGGGTCGAAGAACATAGTGCGTCGCTTCCCGCTTCACTACGGGACAGATTGAATGCCACTGGTTCTTTTCTCGGTAGTTCGTTGAGAAAAACGCCGCTGGAACGCTTGATCTCGCAATTCCGGCCGAAGCCTCGTCGTTTCTGGGACATTTTTTCATGAGCGCTGAATCACACCACGCGACGGAAGCAGCCAATCTATCGACCGCTCCAAACTTCTCTGCCGAAGATGCGGTAAGTCGATGGATCGCACAATTAGAAGACCGGGTGCGTCGTTCGCCCCGCGAAGCAGTTCTAATTGCATTTCTGGTCGGCGGCTTATTGCAAGTTTTTGCCGTCCGCAGCCTTCTGATAAACCTAGTGCGGCTGGTCCTCTGGCTTGCTACTCCCATTCTTTTTGGGTTTGCCGCCTGGCGATTATATCAATCGTTTGAGGGGAATAAGAATCTGCGCCCGTCGATTCCGAGGCAACGAACCTAGCAACGTCAGATTGCCAAGCGGGTAGGAAAAGGCGATTTCGGGCGAGGTCCCAAAAACTTGGACTGGATACCAACCTTCTCTCCGTCTTTTGGCTGGTACCCAGCCCTCAGGTGACCATCCATGCGAGATCGACTTTAGACGGCCCATCTCAATCTCGCCAGCCTCATCGGACGATCGTGAATCGGGGCGAGCCCTGATTGGTAGATAGGGAGCCGGGTCGAGGATCTTCGTCCAGCTCCCATTTGCTGCCGTTCATGGTTTGTTCGGTTGCCGCCCACTTATCGAAAAATCTCTACAGCATTTCTAGCGGCACCTTCCTGCCCGGTCGCGGATATAGGGTGTCGAGTTCCGTCAGATCCTCTTCTGAGAGCACAATTT